>DASRGL010000315.1:0-2724 GCA_035651115.1 Chthonomonadaceae bacterium | reverse complement strand
GAGGAGAAGGTGGTGTTCCGTCCCAAGAGTGTGCTGGAGAGTCTGCCAGAGGAGGCGTCTCCTGGCGAGGACACGGGCTTGCCGCCGTTGGAAGAGCCTGCCGCCATCGGATAGGTGGGCGTTCCTCTTGCCTTCGCAACACCTGGCCCCCTCTCTTCAGGTAGAAGAGAGGGGGCTTTTGCTGTGGCTGTGGAGAGATCGCCCTCAAAGCGAGGGGAAGCGCCGTCAGGCAAAACGCCCGTGAGAGCGCGGCAGGAGTCTGACGTTCCCATCGCGAAACGTTCTCTATCAGGAGAAATCCTGACAAAGGGACGGCCAACGAGGGAGGTTGCCATGATAGACGGCGCGGTGGGCATCGCCATCGTGATCATCGTGGGGTTTGCCATCTTCATCTTCTGGGCGAAGACGGCGACAGGGAGAACGACGCTGCGAAACACGCTGGGAGAACCGCACTCCTTCCGCAAGCGGCAGCGGCTGGCGCGCAAGCGCGCGGGCGGCGGCTCCGGCACGGCAAAATCGGCCCGAACGACTAAGCGGACGTCCCGCTGAGACGCCGTGCGCACGCTTCGACGGCCTCGCGAATCCGCTGTAACTCGGCCCGGCTCGGTGCTTCCATCTCCAGCAGCTGCGCGATCAGCAGCGCGGGCGAGCCGTCGAAGAGTCGGTGCAGCACGTCCTGCAAAATCCCGTTCCGCCGATCCGCCGCCGAGACGAGCGCGCGATAGCGAAACATGCGCGTCCCTTCCACCGAGGCGTGCGCCACCAGGCCGCGCTGTTCTAAGTTGCGCAGCACCGTCAGCACGGTCGTATAGGCGGGTTTGCGCTCGCCGGGGAACTCCGCCAGTACCTCGTGGACGGTCGCATCGGGACGCGACCAGAGAATATTCAGCACGGCCAGTTGCAGTTTGCCCAGATCGTTGATACGCTCGGACATACAAAACGCTCCGGTGTAACGCATTTCACAGACAGACTGTGACACGTTCCGTTTCCATTCCCGGTATTTTTGCCTATAATACGGTCACTTGCCCGTTGACAGCGCCGGAAAGCTGAGGAACGGGAGGATAGCGCTAAGAACGGCAATGGGGCCGTCTTAAAGATCCCAGACAGGTCCCCCTGAATGTCTGGGACACACGGAGGAACGGGTGGGGCCGGGATGCCCCACCCGTTCTTGGCATCAGGCATTGGAGCAGCCCTCACCGACTGAACAGCCGCTTATCGCGCATCGCGCCCCGTATGGTCGGGTTATCTACCGGCAGCGGGCGGACTTTGCCATCGGGATGAAACTCCTGCGGCGTGATCAGGATCGCGTCAATGGAAAAGATGTAGTTCGCCGGGGACTGCGCCCGATCCACCACATAGATCGTCAGCCGCTGGTTGTCGCCCCTTTTCAGATTGACCGAGCCGAGCAGGAACCATCCGAAGCGGTCGTTCAGGTAGAGCGGGCCGCGCGGCCTCGGATCGGCGGGATCCTGCGCCGGTTCCGTATTGATACGCCACTGGATCGGCGATGTGCCGGGGCCGGGCGGCGTTCCGGCGACCCAGATGTTGTAGCGCCGCTCTTCGGGAACGTTGAACAGGTAGAAGACGCCGTAGCCCAGGCGGCCGGGCGGGTTGGGCGAAGAGAGGCGCAGGAACCCGCCAGAACTCGCCGCCGCGTTGCCGGCGACCTCGGTGAAGGTGTGGTAGGGCGTACTCTCGCCCTCGATCCAGATATAGGGCTGGGCGTTGAGTGTGAGTCGGTCGAGCGCAGAGCGCGCGAAGGTGTAGGCCGTATCGTAGTCCTGCTGCTTGTAGGCGTACTGCGCGCGATCCAGTGAAAACGTCGCGTCGTCCGCCGAGGGAACTTTCTGGGATTTCGCCAGCGCCATCAGCGCGCTGAGCTGGATCATCGCATCAGTGGCCGCCTCCTGCGGGATGAGCGGCTGCCCTCCGGTCTGGAAGATCGTCGGCGTCTCGTCCAGCGGAATGATGAGGATGTTTTTGCCCGACGTTTTGAAGGGGACCGGCGTGCCGTCCGGTCGGAAGGCTTTGATCAGCTTCGCATCGTTGCACCAGAGATGGGTTTCGCGGCGATAGCTGTCCCGCGCTTTCGGGTCGGGCTGGAGAGAGACCAGCACCGTTTCCGCGCTGGCCTCGCCGTCCTTCTGGATCGTATAGCCGCTGTAGGAGGGCCACCAGTCGAGCAGTTGACCGGGATAGTAGGACTCCATCCAGAAGACGCCCGGTGTCCCGGTGTTGGGAATCAGGCCGATATGCGCCGGGCCGGGCGCGGCCTGCGGATAGAACAGAAGCTGCGGGGCGTACTCCTCCGGCCTGCCCCGGCTGAAGCGCGCGCCATAGTCCTTCAGCCAGTCCAGCGCGTCCGGGTTGCGCAGCCACTCCGCCATGCCGTTCGTGTCCTCCGGCGTCGTCTGAAAGCCTTTGGCGAAAAAGCCCTTGATACCGATGTCGCGCAGGCTGTCCAGGTCATGGGAGAGGGCGACGCTGTTGGCGTATCCGACGGTCATCGCCCCGGACTGCGGCGCGGACAGCGCGGCGGTCGTGGCCTGCGAACCGGCGGCGCGCGCCGGCCCCAGGCTGCTGTTTCCGATCACCTCGGTGGCAAGACACCAGACGGTGCGCGCCGCCTGCTCCGCCTCGCTATAGGCTGGCCCGGCCACGCGGGAGATCAGGGAGTCGCCGCGCGCCACGATGCCCAGCCCGTCGAACCCGCCGCTCGGATCG
>DASRGL010000314.1:0-7821 GCA_035651115.1 Chthonomonadaceae bacterium | reverse complement strand
GCGGCTTCGATGGCGCAGGAGGCGACTCAGCAGGGGGCCAGCGTGCAGTTGCTCACCGCTGCCGAACCCGATCGCGAGGAAGAGACCGCGCTCTCTTTGATGATGGCCGCCGTGCCGGGGCGCGGCGTGCAGCAGTTCTATACCATCCTGGATGCCCTGGCGCGCGTGGAGGCGAACGCGACGCGCCCCATCAGCGCGCTGATCGGCGGCGAGGAGGGCAGCCGCCTGCTTCCCGGCACCAGCCTGCTCGTCCTGACCTCGCAACTCGACCCGCAACTGCCCGCCGTTCTCTCCCGCTATGCCGCGACCGGGGCCAACGTCTCCGTCGTCTATATCGCGCCGGAGACCTTCCCCGGCGGCAAACAGCGCATACCTGCCGACGAGCGGCAGCGATTCCTGACCGAACTCTCTCTGGCGCAGGTGCATCCCTTTATCCTGCGCTATGATCCTTTGAACGCACTTCTCCCGGAGGCTGTGACCGATGCCGAACTCCGAACTGCCGAACCTGTACGCAGTTGACGGGCCGCCCCTGACGGCGTCTCCCCATTCCAGCGCGCCCGCGCAGGCATCCGCCGAAGAGGAGCCGATCAGCCTGTGGCTCTATCTCGCCGGGCTGTGCGTGACGCTGTCCGGGCTGTATGCGGTCAACTTCGACATCACCGACCGCAGTTTCGCCTCGCTGACCTATGGCCTCGCCCTCGGCGGTTACCTGACCAGCTACCTGATGCGGGCCTGCCGCCTGCCCCTGAAAGCGGTGCAGTATCCGCTGATCGCGGCGCTGATCGTCGTCTTCTTCTCCGGCATCTCCAGCGATAGAGGACTGGGCTGGCTGGCCCCGCCGGAGGTCGCGGACAATCGCGCCAAGTCGCTGCAACTGGTGTTCGCCTGGCTGGCGATCATCCATACCTTCACGCTGACCGCCAACGCCGCCATCCTGTTCGCCTGCGTCCCCTGCATGACCATGATCGCGCTGGTCAGCACGACGACGACAGAACCGCAGGTGCAGAACGCCTTTCTGCTGTTCATCTGCTCGGCCACGTTCCTCATGGTGCATGAGAACTATCTGCGCACGCGGCAGGCGATCATCCTGGGGCGCAATCCGACTACGGATCGGCGCATGTTCGCCGGGCAGTTGCAGTTGGCGGCGTTCTGTTTCTTTGCCGCGCTGATTCTGGCGAATCTGGTGGCGGTTCCCATCCGCTCGGTCGGGCAAAGGCTGTTCCTGCCGACGTCCATCAGCCCGCTCGCCTCGTCCAGCCAGAAGTTGAACAACGCGCCCACGACGACCGTGCAGGTCAAGGAGCGCAACTCCGTGGAACTGGCGACGGGGCCGGTCAGCCAGAGCGACGCGCCGCTGCTGCGCGTGCGTTCGGATCGCGGGCTGTACTGGCGCGGCACGACGTTCGATTTCTACACCGGACACAGCTTCGAGAACCGGACGGGGGCATCCACGCCTCTGGAACCGCTGCAAGATACGTTCGACCGGACGGCAAGCTATACGGACTTCAGCGGGGGCAATTCGCGACAGGAACAGGTTCGTCTGAACCGCTTCCGGGTTCCCGAAAGCCCCTACGAACTCAAAGACAGCGACATGCGGGGCAGCGCCGAGTGCGTGCAGGAGATCACGGTGGTGGGCGGCGTCTTCAGCCAGTTCTACGGCGCGGGCAGCGTGCGCAAGGTGGATACGACCCGTGCCAGCCTGAAGACCAACCCGGCAGGCAGCCTGGATACGGATACGCTGCCGAACAACTCCCTCTATCTGGTCACGTCGCAGGTTCCCGTGACCAATGACGACGCGGACACGCTGCGGGCGGCCTCCGGGGTAACGCCCCCCGCCATCCAGCAGGTCTATCTCCAGGTCGCGCCGGACGGCGGTCAGGAGAACCTGCGCCTGCGCGATCTGGCGAAGGAGATCACCAAGGGGCAGAAGACCGCCTACGATAAGGTCGTCGCGCTGCAGCGCTACATTGACGACACCTGCAAATATAACCTGAATGCCCCGGCGGCTCCGCGCACGAAAGATACGGTCGAGTACTTCCTGTTCGAGTCGAAAGAGGGCTACTGCGACAGCTTCGGCGCGGCCCTGACGATGCTCTGCCGCTATGCGGGCATTCCGGCCCGGCTGGCCTCCGGCTTCCTCACCGGCGATCTGGATGGCAATGTCTATACCGTCCGGGAGAAGCACAAACATATCTGGACGGAGGTGTTCTTTCCCCACGTCGGCTGGGTCACTTTCGACGCGACGGAGGGGGCGGAGGACATCAGCGAGGCACGCAAAAAGCCGGAGGAGAAGACCGGCTTCGGAGCCTGGCTCCTCTCGCACGGCTGGCTGCCGCCCACGCTCGGCCTGCTTATCCTGGGCATCCTGGCCTATCTCCTCAAGACGGAGGTCTGGGATCGCTTCCGGCGGCGAGGGCTGGCGGAGGGCGGCTGGCTGGATCGCCCGCCGACGAACCAGGAGATCGTGCGGCTCTACCTGAGCGCCTGCGCGACGCTGGCGCGGCGGGGCTATGCGCGCCCGCCCTCCGCAACGACAGATGAGTTTGCGCAGTATATGGCGCGCACGACGCCGGAAACGCTGCCCGGCGTGAGCGACGCTCTGGAGCGCCTGACCATCCTCCACACGCGCTTCCGCTATGGCCCGGAAGTCGCCTCGGCAGACGACGTCAGCGCCGCGCAGGATGCCGCCGAAGCCATCACGACGCTTCTGGCGGACGCGAAGAAGAGGCGGCCTGCCATCGCGACCGCGCAGACCTGATTCCTTCCGAAAGTCCTACCGACGCCCTCCTGCGTCAGCGTGGGGTCATTCCCATCCTGGCGCAGGAGGTTTTTGTTAAGTGGCCCTCCCCCCCCCGAAGAAGGAGGAAGGTGAATCCGGCCCTGCTTCCTCCTTATTGCAGGGATGAGGGCCTGCCCGGAACTTGCGGGAACTTGCCTGTGTCCGACACGTCTGTAAGGGAGGCGAGGACGGGCCGAATCTCCGGGTCGGAGAGCGCGTCGTCGTGCCGTTCACCATCGCGTGCGGGCAGCGCTTCTTCTGCCAGCGCGATCTCTGGTCGCTGTGCGATAACTCGAATCCGAACGCGGCAATGGCGAAAAAGGTCTACGGCCACTCGCCTTCCGGCCTGTTCGGCTACTCACACCTGCTCGGCGGCTATGCGGGCGGGCAGGCCGAGTATGTGCGCGTGCCGTTTGCCGATGTCGGGCCTTTCAAGATTCCCGACAGCCTCTCGAATGAGCAGGTCGTCTTTCTGACCGACATCTTTCCCACCGGCTACGAGGCGGCGGAGAACTGCAACATCCAGCCCGGCGATACGATTGCGGTCTGGGGCTGCGGCCCGGTCGGGCAGTTTGCCATCAAGAGCGCCTATCTGCTGGGCGCGGCGCGCGTCATCGCCATTGACAACATCCCCGAACGTCTGGAACTGGCGGCGCGCGAGGGCAAGGCAGAGACGCTCGACTTCGACGATGTGAACCTGCTGGCGAAGCTGGAGGAGATGACCGGCGGACGGGAGCCGGACGCCTGCATAGATGCGGTGGGCCTGGAAGCGCACGGCACGTCGCCCGGTATGCTCTACGACTGGGCCAAGACCTCGATGCGCCTGGCGACAGACCGCCCGAACGTGCTGCGTCAGGCGATCATGGCCTGCCGCAAAGGCGGCACGGTCTCCATTCCGGGCGTTTACGGGGGACTGCTGGACAAGATTCCGTTCTGTTCCTTCCTTTCGGACGCCCTCGTGTGCGTCCCGATACAGGAGTCTGCCCCGGCTAGGAGGGCTGCTTGAATCTCGACCCTGCCCTCGCGCCTGCTCGCGGCGTCTGTATCTCAGAATCAGACACTTCCTCTGCATTGTGCAGAATATGCCGGTCGGCGCTGGCATCGAGTCAGTTCGGGCGTAGGACGTGCGAGCGAAATACGATGTTCCCAAATTGCTGAGATTAAGTAGCAGAAAATCAGAATAGATGAGGTCGCTTGTGTTCTAGAGAGAAAAATTCTCGCCTGCTTCGGTTAGATGTCATTAAATGAGAATAGAAGAGAAGGCTGAAGACCAGGAACGCGGCGCGGCAGGATACCCTCTGCCGCGCCGCGTCCTTCACGACGGGGCTACTTCGCTTTTTTGAGGACGATCTGATCGTCGGCGATCTTGATGAGGCTGTCGTAGTAGGCTTTGACCTTCGCATAGTCGCTCGGCGGCACTTTGCCGGGATGCTCGGTCTGCGTCTCCGTCACGGTCAGCGTCTTGCCATCGGCGGATCTGACGAGCGTGCGATGGTACTCCTGGAGCGGCCCGACCAGATGCACGTCTTCAGGAACATCCTCCACGCTA
This sequence comes from Chthonomonadaceae bacterium, assembly GCA_035651115.1. Taxonomy (GTDB): domain Bacteria; phylum Armatimonadota; class Chthonomonadetes; order Chthonomonadales; family Chthonomonadaceae; genus DASRGL01. The sequence continues at coordinate 3,493 of DASRGL010000314.1, read as the reverse complement.
TAGCCCTCCGGCAGCGTGATGACGGTCGTGGTGCGCGTCAGGGAGGTGTCTTCCTCGACGATGGTCCAGACGCGCTTCTCCTGCACGTAGGGATTGCGCCGCTCGGAGCCGTTGCGCCAGTTGCTCATCGGCAGGAGGAGCAGGCTGCCCGTCTTTTTGGCCCAGTTCGGCGCGGTCGAATTCAGCTTGATCTCGAAGGGGCCGAGTTTGTCCGTGCCGTCCGGCAGGGTGAAGTCCGTGATGCTGGCCCCGGCGGAGAAGGACTGCGCCAGTCCCTGCATCATCTGCTTGCGCTTATCGGGGGTGATGCTGCGCACGGTCGCCCGAAGCGCCTGCCCCGCCGCGCCCCGCCACTGCAAGGCGTTCTGCACGTCCGCGCTGCCGTCGGGATGCAGGGCGATGTGCGCGGTCACATCGAGGCCGTTCTCTTCGGCTTTGTAGGTGGGGATCGTCTTCCATTCGCCCGTGCCATCCTGCACGACGAGCGCCTGCACGCCCCGGTCGGCGTCGGGAATGTCGCCGTAGGCGCAGGTCTCGGCGGTGGCGTCCAGCCAGACCTCCTTGCCGCCCACTTCGGCCAGCGCGATGCAGTGGTTGAAGGCGTTGAGGGAGGGCAGCCGGTCGCGGAACGGACTCCGTTCGCCCGCGTGCAGCAGCACGGGATGCGCCTTGATCCCCGCCAGGCCGAGCATGGTGATGAGCAGCGTGGCCTTGTCCTTGCAGTCGCCGTAGAGTTTGTCATAGACATCGGCGGCGGGGTGAGGCTTGAAGGCGGAGATGCCGAACTCCAGCCCGACATAGCGCGTGCGATTGGCGACCCAGTCGTAGAGGGCGCGGGCCTTCTCGTCATCGGTCTTCATGCCTGCCGTCAGCGTGTTGACGGTGGCGCGGATGGCGTCGGTCGGTTTGGCCTGCGGCTGTTGCAGTCCCCAGAACCAGCGCGCGATGTCCTGCCAGGAGCCGAGCGACGAGACCTCCATCCAGACGCGCACCTCGCTGATACCGGGCATGGACGGTTCGAGGACGATGGGCGCGATGTTACGCATCTCCCAGGTGTAGGTGCGGGTGCGCCCGTCCTTCGAGAGCGCGATGGTCGGCTTCACGCTCTCGTCGTTATAGACTTTGAACTTGAGCGGCTTATCGGCGGGCGCGTGCAGCACGTAGCGGCTGATGGAGACTGGTTCCGGGCCGGAGAAGCCCCAGTAGGTCCAGAACTGGCCGGGCAGCGCCATCGGTTTCGAGATCATCTGATAGGTATAATCAATGATGCAGTCGTCCTCGATGGCGGGCATGGAGAAGCTGACGGCCATCGCGTCGTCGTACAGCAGATAGTCGCTATAGGGCGAGGCGCTGCGAATGTCCTCCGGCTTGACATCCACGACCGTGCCGTTCTTTTTGATGGTGCGGGCGCGCACGACCTTGACCGTCTGGTAGCTGGAGTTGTAGGGCAGGTTGACCTCGGCGAGAAGGCGGGCGCGCTCATTGAACAGCTTGTACGTCTCGCGATACTCTCCGACGACGGTTCCATCCGAACGGACGGTGACATCGCCCAGGTCGAGGATGCGCGCGTAGTCGTTGTTGGGCCACTGGCCGGCCTGCGGCGCGTTCTTGATGGCCTCGGCCAGGACGGGGTCAATGGCGCTGGCAGCGGGTTTCGGGGCCGTCTTTGGCGCTGCGGCTTTGCTTTTATGTCCGGGAGGGGCCGCGTGGAGCGGAGCGACGGGCAGGAGCAGCAGGGCCGTCAGAGGCGCGCACCAGAAGCGGGCGCGAAGCCTCCGACCTCCGCAGGGAGAAGAGGAACGGGATTTCATAGGACAGGCGACCTCCTTACGAACTGCAACGACAGGAATAGAACAGATAGGGCTTCTAATTCGCGATGGGGGCCGGATTTCCTGCTGGAAAAATCGCGAGGTTCAGGAAGCGGGAAGCAGATCGGCGAAGACGAAGCCATCGCGCGTGACGACTTCGCCGACGGTCGCGGCAACCGGCTGCGAGAACATCGGGCCGTCGCAGGCGAAGGTGTGGAACTCGCCGTTTTCGCCGCAGGGGTCTACGCCGGAAGGCAGATCGGCCAGCAGAGCGGCGTCGAACGCGCGTCCGGCAAACGAGGCGGGCAGGAGGCGCGGATCCACGCAGGTCAGGTAGGCGCGCAGGCCCGCGTCGAGCATCTGCCGTGCCAGGCGGTCGGTCGGGATGTCCCAGAGCGGAAAGAGCGGCGTCAGGTCCATCTTTTGCATCTGCTCCTCGCGATACCGACGAATGTCGGCAAGGAACAGATCGCCGAACGCGATGTGCGTGATGCCGAACGCCTGCTTTGCCACGTTCAGGGCCGTCTCCATCGCTTCCTCATACTCCGCATTCGAGCAGGGCCAGGGCAGGGGGACGGAGAACAGAGGCAGGCCGACAGCTTCCATCTGCGCCTCGACGAGCGCGCGGCGGGTGGCGTGCATCGCGACCCGATCAAAGGCTGAGTTGAAAGTGGTCAGCAGCCCGACGACCTCCACCTCGCCCGCCGTGCGGAGGGCGTGCAGCGTCCAGGCGGCATCCTTGCCGCTGCTCCAGGAGATCAGTGCGCGTGGTAAAGGCATCAGGCTCCAGTCCTCTCTTCCCGTCCGTAGGCCGTCTGGCGCAGCAGGTGGTCGGCCAGGACGAGGGCGACCATCGCCTCGACGGTCGCGACGGCGCGCGGCAGCACGCAGGGATCGTGACGGCCCTTCGCCTTGAACGTGACCGGCTCGCCGCTCGTCGTCACGGTCGTCTGCTCCTGCATGATGGTCGCGGTCGGCTTAAAGGCGACGCGCAGGACGATGTTCTCGCCGTTGGAGATGCCGCCCTGAATGCCGCCCGAATGGTTGGTCAGCGTATGCACCTGCCCACCGCGCATCACGAAGGGATCGTTGTGCGTGGAGCCGCGCATCAGCACGCTCTCGAAGCCCTCCCCGACCTCGAAGCCGCGCGCCGCCGGAATGGACATCAGCGCCTTCGCGAAGTCCGCCGTCAGCTTGTCGAAGACCGGTTCGCCCAGGCCGGGCGGCACGTTCCGGGCGACGACCTCGACGATGCCGCCCAGCGAATCCCCGTCTCTGCGCGCCTGCTCGATGGCCGCGATCATTCGCTCCGCCGCCTCCGCATCCGGGCAGCGCACGATGTTGGAGTCCACGAGTTCGCGGGTCACGCCGCCGGTATCCACCTGCCCGCGAATATCGCTCACTTGCAGCACATAGCCGACGATCTCCGTCCGGCAGCGTTCGATCAAGAGGCGGCGCGCGATAGCGCCTCCGGCCACCCGGCCTATCGCTTCCCGATAAGAGGCCCGTCCGCCGCCGCGATAGTCCCGCACGCCGAACTTGGCCTGATAGGTGTAGTCGGCATGGCTGGGGCGATAGAGGTCTTTGAGTTCGCTGTAGTCTTTGGAGCGGGCGTCCTCGTTGCGCACGATCATCCCGATAGGCGTGCCGGTGGTGACGCCCTCGAAGACGCCGGAGAGTATCTC
>DASRGL010000313.1:0-13989 GCA_035651115.1 Chthonomonadaceae bacterium | reverse complement strand
TAGGGCAGCAGGGTGCGCCAGAGCGTCAACGTCGGCGGCGCGGACGCGCTCTCCGCAGTGGGCGAATCGGGACGTTCGCCTGTCTTTGCGCAAGCGGTCTGGCGCACCAGCTTCACGGCCAGGCAGAGGAGCATCGTGCCGAGCGGCCAGCCGACATCTATAAGGTTCCCGGTAGTATAGGTATCGTGCAGCGTCTGGTAGGCGAACAGCGTATCGGCGACGATGGTCGAGATTAAGCCCATGGAGAGCAGCGTCGTGACGGTACGTTGCGCGCGCTCTGCGGCCCTGGCCGAGAGTATCAGCAGGCAGAGGATCAGAACCAGGTCGGAAAGCGGATAGGCCGCGCCCAGGAACTTCCCCAGCGTTGTCTCTGCTCCCTTGAGCAGGGTCGGCCCCAGGACATAGTACCAGCTAAAAGTCACCGCCGCCGTCAGGATCATCAGGCTGTCGAGGAAGACGCGCGCGCGGTACGCCGGGGACAGAGGGCGCTTCGGCAGCAGCAGGATACCGAGCAGCAGGAACGGATAGCCGCTGAGATAGAAGACGTCGGCCCAGGAAGGAAACGGCGTCTCCCGGTGCAGGATATGCTCGTAGTAGGCCCAGATGCCATCTCCGAGATTGAATCCCAGGATGCCCAGGCCCAACAGCAGCGCGGCCCGGTTTCGGAAGCGGGCAGGCGTTCCCTTCGTGCTGGAACTGCCCGGCATGGCCGTCCGGCGGGGGCCGAGGAAAGCCCAGATCAGCAGCGCCAGCGGCCCAAGCCAGCACACCAGGTTATCCATCAGGGCCAGGGCGGTATGCGGGAACGGTTTGAACAGCAGGCAGGCGAGCAGAAGACCATTAAAGGCCGCGATGAACCCAAGACCACGCCGCAGCAGTCTGCGCGATGCGGCTTCTGCCTCGGATAGATCCGATTCCGTCGGGGGTTCTGTCGCTTCCTGTTGTCTCCGGTTCATCATTCTCTCACGCCTGTTTCCGTAGATACCGAGCCGCAGGGCTTTCCTGAAGAGGATGCATTCTTGCCATCCGGCGGCCCGGAGCGGCATTCTTTGGTATATTCCACAGTGCAGCGGGGATTAGCAGCGAAAATTTCCCGGGGGAGCCGAACTCAGAAGAGGTCGCCGAGGCCGGGGCCGAGCGCCTGGCCCGCCGGGCCGCGGTCGAAGCTGCGGAAGAAGGGGAAGGCTTTGATGCGCAGTGTGAAATAGAACTGGCGGTCGGGGCGGAAACTGAGAGGGTTCTCGCTGTAGGTGAAGCTGGCTTCCAGGCAGTCCCACTCGTGGACGACCTGAAGGTTCTGGCTCTCGAACTTGCCGCTGAAGCCGTTATAGCGCAGGAGGCCCAGCACGCGCCACTGGCGTCCGAGGGGAACATCGAACTGGGTGTTGATCTGGCTGAACTTGCCCTGCTGCGGGTCGTAGCGCGTGATGATGTCGAGGGCGAAGTCGTTGCGGGCGCGAAAGCGCAGCGAGTTGGTAAGCGCGAAGAAGCGGCTTGTGTTGGGGTCGTAGGTAGCGAGCGAATCGAAGCGGACACTCGGTGTGGGTCGCCACATCAGGCGCGTAGAGAGCGACTGCCAGGGCCGCTCCTGCGACGTGCCGAGGAAATCGTAGCCGACGCGGGCCGTCAGTTGGAAATGCGAGTCGTCCAGGTAGCCCGCTTCTCCCGTGATATAGTGCGACGCGCCGAAGGTATCGAAGAAGAAGGGCGTTCCGCCCTCCGGCTGCTGATACTGATAGGTCAGGTCGAAGCCGGAGCGCCCGCCGAGGTGCTGGCGCAGGCGCGTCGTGTTGCGGACGATGTACTGCGCGGCCCCGTCTCCATACATCCGCTGCTCGAAGCCGCCGCCGAGGGTCATCTCCGTGCGCCCGCGCATGATCGGCGTGTCTTGCAGCGTCAGGCCGAGCAGGACGCGGTCGGTCGCGATGTTGCTGCTCGGCTCGGAGTAGCGGCCCGCGCCGATGTCCAGGTGCAGGGGCAAATTGCGCAGCCAGCCGCCCTTGAAGTTGATGGTATCCGCGCTGAACTGAAGTTCGGGCAGGCGCTCCAGCGTGCCGAATGTTCCCGTGCTGCTCTGGCTGCCGACGGGCGTGCTTTTGTTGGCCTGCGCGCTGAAGGAGTAGTCGCGGGAGACATGCTGGAACTGGAACTGCGAGTCGAGGCGCGCGGTGCGCTGGGTCGCGCTGCCGAACGTCCCGCTGGATTCGCTCAAGTAGCGGTTGAAATCGAAGCTGTAGGAGAGCGTGTTGCGGTTGCTCCCGACGGAGGCGAAATCGAAGGACTGCCGCAGGCTGCCGGTAAGCTGATTGGTCGCGAAGCCGCTGGAGTCGTTGGTCGCCAGGCCCAGGTTGAGATCGGCGTTGACACCGTGCGTCGGGTCGTTGTGGGAGAAGGTGAATCGGGTGTTCTGGCTCGTCTGATCCTGCGAGGTGTAGAAGCTGTTGCGGCGCAGTTCGGTGAGGAGGGAGAAGCGATTGTTGCTGCCGATGCCCTGCTGGTGGCGGAAGCTGGCATTGAAGTTGCGCCGAAATCCATCGTTGAAGTAGCCCTGCAGGGCGAAGAGGCCGCCGTTGGTGGGGCCGAGTCCGGTTCCCAGGCGGGGCAGGCGCGGGCCGATGTTTCCGTAGCCGTAGGCGGAGTTGATCGCGCCGCTGCCGGTCGGAGCGCCGAAGCCCCCGCTGCCCCCGTAGCCGTAGCCGGACGTGTCGAAGGCGCTGCTCTGCTTGCCCGCGAGATACTCCTGCTCGAAACGGTAGCCTTCGCCCTTCTTCTGGGTGGCGTCGAAGCGCAGGAAGGCGGCGGCCGCCGCGCCGATGGCAAAGGTGTAGGGGAAGCGCGCGAAATAGCCTTCCTCGATGTTCTGGCCGAACTCCGGCAGGTAGTCGGTGCGCGGGCGGCGCTGGGTGCGGTCGAGAGGAATGACCAGCGTGGGCAGCGTGATGAGCCTCTGCCCGAAGAAGACGACTCCGACCCGCCGCAGGATGAGCCGCTTATGGGGGAACAGTTCGGCGGAGCCGACGCGCAGTTCGTAGTGGTGGGACGGCTCGATGCAGGTGGTGGCGCGGAATCGCTCGGCGTCGGTGTAGCCGGTGCGCGCCCCGCCGAACTCGCCGCCGAAGACGAAGACGGGATCGAGTACCCGGTTTTCCAGCAGTTCCGGCTGCAGGACGGCGCGCGGGTTGTCCAAGCGATAGGAGCGGGTGCGCGGATAGAGATGGATGGCATCGGCATACGCAAAAACGCCGCGTCCTTCGATCTTGGCATGGCCGCTGAAGACAAGTTCCCGGTCGAGATCGCCCTCCACGCGGTCGGCGGTGAGGGTGGTTCCAGAATAGCGTATCTGCACATTCCGCGCGCGGAAAGTCCCGTCTGCCGCGCTGGTCATGTCTTCGCCTTGCAGGATTTCCAGCGTGGGGAGGGGAGGCGGGCCGAGGCGCGTTCCGTCTTCGGGCGGCAGCGGCTGGCCCTGCGGCGGGGCGGCCTGACCGGGCGCAACGGGGGGCGTCACCGTACCGGGCATGGGGCCGGTGGGCGGCGCGGGCGCTTGCGGAGGCGGGTTCTGCGACTGCGGGGTTGCGCCCGCCGCAGGCGGCAACGCCAGGGTCATCCCTATCAGAAGCAGGCCGGGGGCGCAAAAGGAGCGGCGGTTGTGGAAAGACAACGTCTTCATGCCGCCGCCATTATAACACACCGAGGAGATAGAGACAAGCAGGGCGAAATCTGGCTCTGGAAGGCGGAACCGCCGCAACATTCATCGTGTGCGGCGCGGAGGAAGCGTATATTAGCTGCCGTACTCAGAGATTTCAATAAGCTGGAACTGGAAGACGTGCCGATACCGGAGCCGGGGCCGGGAGAAGTCCTGGTGCGGATCAAGGCGTGCGGGTTCTGCCAGACCGATTTCAAGGCGATTACGGGCGCGCGCCGTAACGTCACATTTCCTCTGATACCGGGGCATGAGCCTGCGGGCGTGGTGGCGGCGGTCGGCGCGCACGCCACCGGCGTCAAAATTCTGCCGTACGGCCCGGACCTCGTCATCGAGGCGGCGGGGCCGATTCAGGCCGTCCGGCTGATGGTGAGCCTGCTGCGGCGCGGCACGCGCTGGAATGTCTTCGGCATCACGACGCACGAGTCTTTTGAACTGGACGGGGGCTTGATGCATTTCCTCGAAGCGCGCATGGACGCCAGTTTCGGCACGACGCCGCTGGCGATGGAGAAGGCGATCCGGCTGATGGAGCGGGGGCTGGTGGATCCCGAACAGGTCCTCTCCCACCGCTTCCCCCTGACCGAGATCGCGCAGGCGCTGGTGGTCATGGCCTCTCCCGAACGCAACAAGGTCGTCATCGTCCCGTGAGGCCGTCTCCTCCACCTGGAAGCCCCTATCTGAACTGTGATTTATGGGATTAACGGATAGACTGTGATTGAGGCTGGCCCCATCCTAGCCCATCCCCCTAATCCGATAAATCACAGTTCAGACGGTGGAAAATGCGATGGAACTCTTTCAACTGCGCTATTTTGTGGCGGCGGCGCGTCTGCGGCACTTCACGCGGGCGGCGGAAGAGATGTGTGTCTCGCAGCCGTCGCTCTCGTTGCAGATCGCCAATCTGGAGCGGGAAGTCGGCGCGCGGCTCTTTCTCCGGCATGGGCGCTCTGTCAGCCTGACGGATGCGGGCGAGGCGCTATTGCGGCACGCCGAGCGCATCCTGGCCGCAGAGGAGGAGGCGCGGCGGGCCGTGCAGGAGGTACTCGGCCTGCGGCGCGGACGCCTGACGCTCTGGACGCTGCCGACGCCGGGCCAGCATCTCCTGCCGCCGCTCCTTGCCGCTTTTCGCCGCGCCTACCCGCAGATAGAGATATTCCTGCGCGAGACGGTTCCGGCGCGCGCGGTCGCCGAGGCGGTGGCGGAGGGCCGCGCCGACATCGGCATCGTGCATCTGCCGTATCAGGTGACGGGACTGGCGGAGCGGGTTCTGCTGCGGGAGGAGATGGCGCTGGTCGTGCCGGAGACGCATCCGCTGGCCTCCGGCGGGCCGGTCCCGCTGTCGGCGGTCGCGCAGGAGGATTTCATCTGGGCGCCGGAGGGCGCGACGGAGGCGCACCCGCTCTATGCGGCCTGTCTTGCGGCAGGTTTTGCGCCGCACATCGCCTGCGTGAGCGGGAGCGCGCAGGGAATGCAGACGCTCGTGGCCGCCGGGCTGGGCATCACGCTGCTCCCGCGCCTCGCTATCCATCCCCCGCCCGGCGCGCGTGTCGTCGAACTGCTGCCGCCCCGCCCGACGCGCACGCTCGTCGCCGTCTGGCGCGCCGACTGCCTCTCCCATGCCGCCTCCGCCTTCCTCGCACTTCTGGAAAGCAGGGAAGAGTAAAAGACCGGCTCTTACCGTTCCGGGTATTCCAGGCCGTAGCGGGCGAGACGGTCGCGCCACCACTGCCAGCAGAGGCGCAGGTCGCCGAATTTGGGCGGCAGAAACGGTTCCGGGGAGCGGGCCTGACGCGCGATCTCCGGGATGGCGCGGCTCAACTGCGCCGGATTGAAGGGAACGAGCAGGCCCCAATCCCAGCGCGCGATTCGCGTCACCAGCCAGACCGGGGGCGCATCGTCCGGGGCAGGCAGCATGAGCAGGACCGGGATGGGCCGCGTTGACGGGTCGCCGCGCATCCGGGCCAGCAGTTCCAGGCCGGAGATGCCCTGTGGGTAGAAGGCCCCGGTCACGACCAGTGAGGGCATCGGCCCGGTCTCGGTCTGAAGACGCATCCAGGTCTCATCGCCGGAGCAGGCGCTAAGCACCGCGAAGCCTGCCGCGCACAGATTGGCTTCCAGCAGGCAGCGCAGGCCCGGATCGGCATGGGAGACAAGTATCTGATATCAACTCCGGTGGAACAGTTCCCGTTTGAGATTCTTCGCTGCGCTCAGAATGACAAGACTGGAATAGTGACTCATTCACCGGAGTTGATATGATAGGGCGCAGCCAGGTTCGCATCGGCCATGATCGCATATCCTGTCGAGGGGCGCTTCACACGCGCCGCCCGGCGGGTTCGGACGCGCGCAGGCCGGTCTATCCCAGATGCCATGAGTAACGCTCCGCATCGGCTTTGGGCGCATTCGGGTCTACCACGCCGGTCGGTTTCAGGTTGGGCAGCCCTTTGCCCCAGACCCGCTTGGCCTCCTGCAGATAGAACAGGTAGTTGTCCAGAGACACATCGGGCGGCACGCGATGGTCGGGCGTGGGGATATAGCCTCCCTCTTCGACCAGGGGGGCCAGCCGCTCCACCTCTGCCGTGATTCCCGCCTTCGGCCCGGCGAGTATCCGCTTGCCCACGCCGCCGATCATCAGCAGGTCGCGCCCATACTGGCGGCGGTAGGCGACCGGGTCGGCCCCCCACGCGCCGATCTCGATAGGAAACATCGTGTTGACGCCCGCCTCCAGCCAGAGCGGAACCAGCTTCGAGATGTCCCCGTCGCAGTCTATGATGACGACATCCGTGCCGTGCTGTCGGAGCAGCCCGGTGATGCGCTTGTAGTTCGGAACCAGCACCTCTTTGAAGACTCTGGGAGAGAGGAGCGGCCCGGCCCGGTAGCACATGTCCTCCCACATCAGCGCGTACTCGAAATGGATGCCCGCCTCCAGCGCGGGCGTGATGGCCGCGATGATGCAGTCCGCGATCCTCTCCACCATCTCCTCGAACAGCGGGCGGTCGTCGTAGACCAGCATCGAGACAGCCTCCAACCCCATCCAGTTGCGTATCCAGCCGTAGAGGGAACCCGCGTTGATGCCGAGCGGGTAGTCGCGCGCCGGATTCGTGCCGCGCAGGACATGCGCCATCCAGTTTCTCGGATAGCGCGCCTTGTCGGAACCGTTCAGCCGCGACTTGAAATCGGCTTCCCAACTGGCCCGGTCGGTGAGGGTATGGGCGATATGGCGCGGAATGGAGCCGAGGAACTTGCCCTGCTCCTTCGTGACGCCATCGCCATCGCGCACGATCTGCGTCTCGCCCCGATCTTCCAGCGCCTCGTAATCGAACGCCGGGCAGAGCTGGACATTGACCGGGACGACGTGCCACTGCGGATCCATTCCGAAGAAGGCGTCCAGGTCGGTCTCGCAGGGCAGGCCGTACCGCTCCCAGATGACGATGGTCTCTTCCCAGAAACCGAAATCCATGATCGGGCAGCGGTCGCGCGGCAGATAGTGCATCGTCGCGTGAAAACGTTCACGGGCGTTCATAGTCGGCAGTCTCCTTACCGAGCGCCTCCTGCAAGGCGCGGATGAAATCGGGCGCGGTTCCGCAGCACCCCCCGACGAAAGCGGCCCCGGCGTGGACGAGGGCAGCGGCCTGCGGCGCGAACGCTTCGGGCAGCATGGTGTAGACCGCGCGCCCGTCTACTATCTCCGGCAGGCCGGCATTGGGCTTGACCCAGAGGGGCAGAGGGGTGGCCGCGCGCAGCCTGCGGCAGAGCGCAAGCATCTGCGCCGGGCCGTTGCCACAGTTCGTGCCGATCGCGTCCGCCCCGGCATCGGTCAGTTCCTCTGCGGCCTGCTCCGGCGTCACGCCCATGATCGTTCGGTCGGCCTCCTTGCCTGCGCCAAAGACCATGCAGACCACCACAGGCAGGCCGGTCTGCTGCGCCGCGTCCAGCGCGATCTTCGCCTCCTCCAAATCGCTCATCGTCTCGATAACGAGGGCGTCCGCGCCTCCGGCCTCCAGAGCGAACGCCTGCTCGAGGAAGGCAGCGCGCAGCTCTTCCGGGGACGCCTCCCCCATCGCCAGCATCTTCCCCGTCGGCCCGATGGAGGCGAAGACGTGCGCGCGCCCATTGGCGGCGCGGCGCGATATTCCCGCGCCCAGCCGGTTGATCTCCTCCGCGCGACCCGCCAGATCGTAGCGCGCGAGGGAGAGGCGGTTCGCCCCGAAGGTGTTGGTCAGGATGACCTGGCTGCCCGCGCCGACATAGGCTTCCGCCACCTCCGCCACGTATTCGGGATGGGACAGGTTCCACGCATCCGGACACGCGCCGATCGGCAGGCCGCGCGCCTGTAGCTGCGTTCCCCATGCGCCGTCGGTGACGACGGGGCCGTGCGCGATGAGTTGCTCGAACAGTGTCTTCACAAAGCGGCTCCTCCTGTTTTCACGGCAGGCAGCGACGGCCCGCCGCCGGGCTTCACGATGCGGCCTGGAGTCGCCCCCATTCGCGTCCCGTAGGGTACATCGCCTCGATATTTTCCAGCGGCGTGCCGGGAGCCAGGTTGTTGCCTTCCCGTAGAATGAACAGGCCGCCCTCCAGCACGCCGGATTGCAGGATGCGGCGCGTCTCCAGGTCGTGGAGAAGACCTTCCGGGTCGTCCGCGATGCGGAAGGAGAGCGAGGCCAGGTCGGCGCCGCTCGGAATCGCCTGCGTGCCGTCCTGAAAGGCGCTGAGCATGAACCGGTCGCCGGACAGTTCCCGGATGATCTGGAACGACTCGGCCTGGGCCTCCAGCGGCAGCCAGTGCGTGCCGTTGATGACGCTGTGATCGAACCGCTCCGCGATGCGTATCCAGAGCCGGGCGTTCCGCGCCAGTTCGTCCCGGCGGCGATATGCGGGGAGCGCTTCGTAGTCGCCATGCCGGAGGTTGCGCTCCCCAAACAGCTCCTCCGCGAGCTGGAATTCCAGTTCGAGATACGGAACCGGCCCGTCATAGGGTTCGAATCGCAGCGCGGCGCGCAGCCGCTCTCTAGGTGTCATCATGCGTGTCGCTCCACCCGGCGCAGCAGCGCGCGGGCTTCCGCTTCGGTCTCCGTCTGCGTCAGGATAAACAGCCCGTCGCCGCCGACTGCGGCGAGGAGCGGCTCGACTTCTTCCGGTCGGACATCTATGGCCTGCACGCTCTTCCCCGCATCCTTGATGCGCCGATAGAGGCCGTACCACTCCGGCGAGCCGCCGCCCGGCAGGCCGGCCTGCGGCGTCCATTCGATGGCCCGCAGGCTCTCGATGGCGAGCAGGTTCGGCAGTTGGGGAAGCGCCTGCGTTCCATCCAGATGAAACAGGGCATAGTCCAGCCAGGCGCACTGTTCGGCAAGCGTCGCGCCTCCGGCCAGTCCTCTTTCCACAGTCCCGGCCTTATTCAGCTTTCGGTCCTGGTCTGAATCATAAGCAGATGTGGGTTTGTAAATCGCCCTCACCCCCTGACCCCCTCTCCCACGCTGCGGGAGAGGGGAGAGTTTAGCCAAGCGAGCGCGGCTCAGTAAGTTCAGGCGATGCGCGGCGCAGAGGCATCCGCCAGAGGACGGATTTTGGCGGCGGGAGCAGGCAAAAGGAGGATGCGGCCTATAGAGACGGCCCAGAGAACCAGCGCCGTCAACTCGATAAAGCCGGTGACACCCATCGGCAGGAAGCTGGCGGGCGTATAGTCGGTGACGATCTCCCCGGCGACTCGCAGCGCATTGCCGACGTTGAGCAGCCAGAAGACCGTCCAGAGCGGACTCTGCGCCTGCATCTCTCGCGCGCGGAGGCGCGGCACAAAGTACAGGGCGACCCCGACGATCATCTGGGAGATAAAGCCGACGGTCAGCGCATGGCGGATCGCGCCCGTGTAGGCGTGAGAGAACGGCATACCGATCTGGCGCAGATGCCACGGCTCCAGGAGCAGCAGCAGCCCCCCAAGCAGCAGCCAGCCGAAGGCCGCGCGCAGGAACTTGTGCGAGGGAAGCGCGCTGTTCAGCGGCTCGAAGAGCCGGGAACTATAGACGAGCCACAGCGCGCCGGTCGCCAGCAGCAGGCCGCCGATATAGTAGAGCCTGCCGCTGCCCGCGCTCATGCCCGCGTCGAAATACCAGAGCCATCCGCCGATCCGGGCCACCAGGCCCAGATTCCAAAGCCCAAACCCGGCGCAGCCTATGCGCCGATAGGCTTCCGACGCGCCAAAGTCGCTGCTCAGGCGGGCCAGCGCCACGCCGAAGATCATGTTGACCACGAAGCCGAGAAACTGCGCCTCGCGATAGGGGACAAACCACCGGGCGATGAAGAGAACGCTCTGCATCCGGTCGGCCTGGTGCGAGAGCGCGAAGACGAGCGGTTCGGCAGCGGCGACCAGCATCCACCAGCCCAGTGCCGCGAACACAAAGCGGCTCTGCCAGGGCAGGCCCACGACCGCGCCGGTGGCAGCGTCTCTCACGCGGTGGCGGGTCAGGCCGATGTTGGCGATAAACAGCAGAACGGCGATGGCCTGCATGACGCCGGACGCGACGCCGACGGGCAGCCAGAGCGCGCGATCCTGCGCTACCATCGGCTCGGCGACAAACCGCAGCCCGATGGAGAGGCCGATCAGAACGAGCGAGCAGGCGGCAAGGCAATGAAACAGCTTCGCGCGGCTGGCGCGTGGCGGATGCTGCTGCAGGGCAAAGCCCATCACGAACAGCCCGACCCAGCCGTAGAGCTGGGAGTTGGCATGGGCGAGGATGCAGGGCGTCCAGGCGCTCGCCGTATAGCTGCCGCGCAGGGAGATTCCCAGCAAAGCGACCGCGCCAAGCAGACATCCTGTGGTCAGCACGCTCAGCATTCCGGCCAGAAAGAAGGGGCGGTAGATCGCGACGCGCGCAGGGGACTCGCCTGCCGGTTCGTGATAGACCTCAGATTGCAGCATCGTCTTAACTCCATGGCTCGAAATCGAGAGAGGCGCTCCGAAGCGCCTCTCTCGACAATAGGTTACCATAGTGTCTATTGGATTTCAAGACCTCTTTATCCTAATTTTCTCAAAATCCGCCGAAAAGGGGATAGCCGCCATTTTTGCCCGTGCAGGAGGAGAGGGGAAGCGCCTGTCTTTCCTTCCTGCGAGGAGATGAAAAGTTTTTAATAATGGAGAGCGGCGGCGCGGATCGCGGCTTTTTCGAGATCGAAGAGGCCGCAGGAGACGCCTGGAAGCAGCCCAATGTCGGTCGGGGACTGGCTGTGGCCGACTACGACCGCGACGGAGCGCCGGATATCCTGATCACGCGCAATGTCGGCCCGCCGCTGTTGCTGCGGAATAACGGCGGCAATCGTAAGAGCTGGCTGGCCGTATGGCTGCAGGGAACCAAAAGCAATCGCGATGCCATCGGAGCCAGGCTGAGTCTTCGCGCCGCCGGGGAGCGGCAGCTGCGCCAGGTCGGGGCCGGTTCCTCTTATCTGTCTCAGGATGATCGCGTGCAGCTCTTCGGGCTTGGCGCACAGGAGAAGGCCGAGGAGTTAGAGGTCTGGTGGCCGAGCGGGCGGCGGCAGCGATTCACGAATCTCGCCGCGCGCCGGATGATCCGCATTGTCGAGGGAAGCTCGCCGCAGACGGTGACGCCTGGAAAGGTGGCAAAGCGATGAGCAAGAGCGCAATGACGGTTATGGCCGTCCTGATCGTCCTCATCTTCGGCGTCGTCGGTCTCAAGCGGATGACGGGGCCGTCCTCTGCCGGGCGGCAGCTTGCGCCCGCCGCGCCGCAGCGCGCCATGGGGATAGCCACGACCGGCGCAAACCCTGCCCCCCTCTCCGCCGCCGAGCGGGAGCGCATCCAGGCGTTCTGGGCGGTCTATCAGCGGGCAGGCCGGGAAAAACAGGCCCGGCAGTGGGCGCTGGCGGCGCGGGACTACCGGAAGGCGCTGGAACTGAAGCCCGGTCACTGGGACGCGCTCTACTATCTGGGCAACGTCTCGATGGAGATGCGCCGCTACGACGAGGCGGCGCGCGCCTATCGCCAACTTGTCGCCTCGGATAGCCAGGCGGCGCGTGCCTACACGGCGCTGGGCGCGCTCTATTCCAATCCGAACGCAGGGCCTCTGTTCGATCTGGCGCAAGCCGAGCGTGAGTATGCGCTGGCCCGGCGCGCGAATGCCGATGAAAGCGGCTCCGTGTTACGGTTAGGGGAGGTGGCGCTGGCGGCAGGCAAGACGGCCCAGGCGCAGGAGTACCTGGAGGCCGCCGGTCGAACGAACTTCCGCAGCGTGAGCGCGCGCTTCCTGCTGGGCTATCTCGCCTGGCAGGCGGGAGACAGAGGACACGCGCGGACTCTGTTCCGCCAGGGGATCGCCCTGACCAGCGCGCAGAAGCCCCCTGCAGGCGTGCTGGGCGAGGGAGATACGCATCTGCAGGGCTATCGCGCGATGGTACTGCCGGGACAGCACGGCCTGTTCGATGTCTTTGTCGCGGAACTGTGGCGGAACAAGGATACCAGCGATGCGCGGATGAATCGGCTCTATACCCGTATGTCCCGCTTCCTCGGCGAGTTGCCCCGACGCTAGTTATCTCCGATCCTCCTGCCTTCATAGGAGGAGAAACAGGCCGCGCATCTAAACTCTGTGGTGGGCCGACAACCATATCACAAAGCCAGCCCAGGGAGGCGCTGCCAGGCCATGCCATTCTATCGCAAAAGTGACTGGATCGCATATGCTCTCTTGTGGATCGTCAGGTGTAGTCTCTGTCAGGCGCAGACGCCGGTGTTGCAGGTCAATCCGAACACCGGAGAGACGCAGGCGCAGTTCGCGGCGCGAACGAAATGGTGGCGCGAGGCGAAGTTCGGCATGTTCATCCACTGGGGCATCTACTCCGTCCCCGCCGATTCGACGGATGTGAACGGCAATAAGGGGGTGGGCGAGTGGTACTTCAACAACAAGCGAATGCAGGTGCGGGACTATGAGAAGTTCGCCGCGCAGTTCGATCCGGTCAAGTTCGATGCGAAGCGATGGGTGAAGACGGCTAAAGACGCCGGGATGAAGTATATCGTCATCACGAGCAAGCATCACGACGGCTTCTGCATGTTCGACAGCAAGCTGACGGACTACTGCATCACGAAGGCGACGCCCTTCAAGCGCGACCCGATGAAGGAACTGGCGGCGGAGTGCAGGCGGCAGGGACTCAAGTTCGGCTTCTATCACTCCATCATGGACTGGCATCACCCGGACTATCTGCCGCGCCGCCCGTGGGAAGGCGCGAACCGTCCCGCCGCCGGCGCCAGTCTCGACCGCTACATCGAATATATGAAGGGCCAACTGCGCGAACTGCTCACCAACTACGGCCCTCTCGGAGTCCTCTGGTTCGACGGCGGCTGGGAACACAACGCGACCGAACTCCACTCGCAGGAGGTCAACGCGCTGATTCGCTCGCTCCAGCCCGGAATCATCATCAATGACCGTAACCATCTCCCGGAAGACCACGCCACGCCGGAGCAGTCCATACCGGCAAACGCGCTCCCCGGCGGCAGGCTGTGGGAGACCTGCATGACCCTCAATGACACCTGGGGTTATGCCAAGAACGACCACAACTGGAAATCCTCTGAAGACCTGATCCACAAACTCTGTGACATCGCCAGCAAAGGCGGCAACTTTCTCCTCAACGTCGGCCCGACCGATCTCGGCGAGTTCACACCGGAGACGCTGGATCGCCTCGCCACCATCGGCAAATGGATGAAGGTGAATGGTGAGAGCATCTACGGCACGACCAAAAGCCCCTTCAAAAAACTTCCTTTCGATGGACGCTGCACCCAGAAAGGCAATACGCTCTACCTCCAGGTCTTTCACTGGCCCGAAAGCGGCCTGACGCTGCCGGGCTTGAAAACCCGCATCCGCTCGGTCAAGATTCTGGGACAGGGCGAACCTGGTAGCCTGACAGGACTCGGAACGTCGGCTATCGGAATCGGCGCGCCGAAATCGCTAGACCCCTACGCGACGGTCGTGAGACTGGAACTGGATGGGACACCGGAAGTCGAGGAGAGCGCCAGCCTGGCGCATCCCGGAGCCGACGCAAATTTCGCGCTGCTGGCGGCGGACGCGACCGTTCAGGGCAGTGCGGCGCAGGTCGAGGAGAAAGACGGCGTTCCCAATATCGGTTTCTGGACGAACCAGAGCGATACCGTCGAGTGGATGCTGGATGTACCGCAGGCAGGAGCCTACAGCGTCGCGATAGAGTACGCCTGCACGCCCGACGCTGCAGGCAGCACGTATCGCATCGGCGTGGACGGGCAGGAGAGCGTCACCGGGACAGTCGCCGACACGGGC
>DASRGL010000312.1:0-14900 GCA_035651115.1 Chthonomonadaceae bacterium | reverse complement strand
GCATCGGGCGCGCGTCATCCCGGAGCCGATCACACACGACACCGGCGGCTACATCGGGAGGGCGATTCATCGCTATCGCCTCGCCTATGGCGGCCAGGTCGGCATCGCGAGCTGGCTGCTGTTCTGGCATCGGCTGCTGGCTTCGGGCGAGTTGTATCGCCTGAAGCGTCTGGAGTTCGTTCCGGAGACATTTGAATGCGACCTTCGGGTTACGCTGGAAACCTGCCGGGAATCGTTTCAGCAGGCTGCCGCGTTCTTCCCCCGGTTCTATCCCGACCGGCCCCGCCGTCGCCTTCCTCTATCAGTCCTGGCTGCTGAATCCGCCGTTGGAGAGGATGCTCCTGCCCGAATCCAACCTGCTCCGCTTTCAGCCGGAGCCTGAAGCCAGGAGATCGGCGTTTTTCCCGGCGGGTCACGACTTCGGACGCGACACCGCTTTCCCGTTGACGGTCATCTTCTCGGTCAGCGCTTTCGACCGCTTGATCTGCCAGTCCTTCCCGCTCTTGATCCAGGTGTCCTGAGAGGTTCCATCAATCACGACCTTTGCCGGCGTACTGGTCTGGGGATTAGTGGTGACGAACTCGGCGTGTTCCCGTGTCGTCACGGTGGCGTTATTGCCTTTGAGCCGGAACGACTTGATCACCGTGGTGGCCTTGATGGACTGCGCCACCGCCAGCAGTTGCTCGATATTCTGGCGCACCTGATCCATCGTCAGCTTCTGCCCGTTGACGGCGATCGCTTCGAAATCCGGCGTGCGATTCGCCAGCACGCCCTCCACATCTTTCTTCGCCGCCGCCGCATTCTGCTTGTTGTAGAGGGTCTGGATGGCCTTGCGCGCTTCGGAGGTCGCATCGGCGCGGGTTCCGGGCGCGAGGATCGTGAGGGCGCAGAGCGCCAGCGCAATCGGTAGAGTTCGGCGTAACAACATGACATTCTCCTTTGCGAGGTCTGCCTTCGAGGGCATTCTCGTCCGGTGGCAGGTTCGGCAAGAGGGAGGCGGTTTCCTGCGAGAGGAATCCGCCCTTGACCCCGGCCCTCCGCACAGGGTATACTTCAAGCGACAATCACAGAGCGCCGATTTGTCAGAAAACGCTAGGGGTGCTGCACAGGCTGAGAGGGCGCGCGATGCGCCCAACCCTAAACTACCTGATTCGGGTAATGCCGACGGAGGGAAGCGAACACGCAGGCCGAATTCCGGTATGCCGTTGCTCCGCTTTCGTCGGAGCGGCGGCTTTTTGTTTGGCCGTCCTCCGAGAGAAGCGGCGCTTCCGTCCCATCCCTGCCTCTGAGAACCTGAAAGGACGGATCCAAAATGCGACACCGCACCGTATCGCACGCTTTTACGCTCATCGAACTGCTCATCGTCATCGCGATCATCGCGATTCTCGCCGCGATCCTCATGCCTGTCTTTGCCCAGGCGCGGGAGCAGGCCCGGCAGACCGTCTGCACCTCCAACGTGCGCCAGATCAGCCTGGCCGTGCAGATGTACGTGCAGGATCACGACGGGACGATGCCCATCTTCTACGCCTACAATACGCAGACGCCCGACGGCGCGCGCGCCTGGGCGGGCGACCCGCGACATAAGGGCGTGGAACTGCTGATCCTGCCCTATACGAAGAACAAAGACATCTTCAAATGCCCGGACGACTCCGGCGGCCCGGCGCTCGCCGACTCCTTCTACGGCTGTCCGGGCCTCAGCACGTACCAGTCCTGCTACGGCTCCAGCTACCGCTTCAATCACGGCAGCTTCTCCACCATCGCGGGCGAATCCAGCCAGAACAACTTTCTGTACGATACGACCAGCGTGGTCACGGACGCCTCTTTTACCGCGCCTGCGGAGACGCGCATCATGCGCGACGAGATGATGCCCTGGTTCGGCCCATCGGATAAAGACGGCGCGCGCTACGGCTACTATCCGACCTACTTTCAGTCCTGGCACTCGCGGGGCGGCGGCACGGTCTTTGCGGACGGCCACGCCAAGTTCACGGTCAGCAGCGGCGAGTTCGACCGGCAGATCGTCTGCCCGGACGGCAGGCGCAGCGGCGATCCCGATCCGAACGCGCCCGGCGACGGCAACATCTACGGAACCTACTACGGCCTCTGCGACTGAGTCCCAAAAGAGGGCGCAGCAAGCAGTCCCCCTTCGGCCAAGCCGTCCTTCGGACGCAAAAAGCGAACGGATGCAAGGGCGTCGCGCCGTTTCCGGGGTATGCTGATGGTATGAAGGCGCTGATTCTTGCCAATGGAGACCCGCCGTCCGAGGAACTGGCGCAGCGGCTTGCCGCCGCGCATGACCTGCTGCTTGCCACCGATGGGGCCGCGCACCGCGCCGCCGGACTGGGCCTGAAGCCGGACATCATCTGCGGGGATTTCGATTCGGTGGAGTGGGACGTGGCGCAAGCGGAGTTTCCGGGCGCGGAGTTCGTCGCGACGCCGGATCAGGATCAGGCCGACCTGGAGAAGGCGCTGCACGTGGCGCGGGCGCGCGGCGCGACGGCCCTCACCATTACGGGCGCGGCGGGCGGGCGCGTGGACCATACGCTCGCCAACTTCAGCCTGCTGCTGCGCTACCACCGGGAGATTCCGATGGTCATCGTGGACGACAGGTCGGAAGTCCTGGCCCTCTCCGGCACGGACGAGACGCCGGGCGAGCAGGTCTTTGCCGCCACGCCCGGCGACACCTTCTCGCTCCTCTCGCTCGATGGCCTTGTCCGCGCTACCATTCAGGGCGTCAAATGGCCTCTGAACGACCATCGGCTGCCCATCGGCACGCTCGGCATCAGCAACATCGCGGAGGCGGAACAGGTCGTCGTGCGGGCGCGCGGCGGCGCGCTCCTCGTCTGCCATCTCAAAATCTAGGTGTTCAGGTGTTGGTTCAGACCAGTATCTACCACCCAACGCCTAACACCCAACACCTAACACCTATGATTCGCGCCGCCTTTCAACCGTTGGACTGGAGCCTGCTCGCGCTCTACCTGCTGTTTCTCCTCGTCGTTGGGTTCTGGAGGCGCAGGCAGGACGCGGAAGACTACCTTATCGCCAGCCGGAGCCTGAGCCTGCCTATCTTCGTCGCGACGCTAGTGGCGACCTGGTATGGCAGCATCCTGGGCGCAGGGGAGTTCGTCTACAGTTATGGACTGGCGGCATGGACGACGAACGGCCTGCCCTACTACGTCTTCGCCATCCTGTTCGCCCTGTTCCTCGCGCCGCGCGTGCGCGGGGCCGCCGCCGATCTCTACACCATTCCTGACAAGCTCGCCCGCGAGTACGACCGCAAGACGGCCCTGCTCGGAGCCATCTTCGCCTTCATCTACGCGACGCCCGCAACCTACGTGCTGATGGTCGGGACGCTGCTGCAGCTTCTCTTCGGCTGGCCGCTCCTGCCCGCGATGCTCGTCGGCATCGTCTTCTCGGTCATCTATGTCTATCGCGGCGGCTTTCTCTCGGACGTGCGGGTGAATACGCTTCAGTTCGTCCTGATGTTCACCGGGTTCGTCGTCGCGGCCTGGCTCTGCCTGCGGCATTTCGGTGGGATCGCGATGCTGCGCGCGCCCGGCAGCCTGCCGCCGACGCATCTGCAACTGCTCGGCGGGAACAGCGTCGGCTGGGCGGTCGTCTGGTTCTTCATCGCGCTGGTCACGCTGACCGACCCCGGCTTTCATCAGCGCTGCTATGCCGCGCGCACGCCGCGCATCGCCGCCGGAGGCATCCTGCTGGCCGTCCTCTGCTGGTTCGCCTTCGACGCGCTGACCACGACGACGGGCCTCTTTGCCCGCGCCCTCGTTCCCAACCTCACGGACGGCAAGATGGCCTTCCCCGCGCTGGCCGAGCGCATCATGCCGCCAGGCGTCAAGGGGCTGTTCTACGTCGGGATGCTCGCCCCCATCATGGCAAGCACGGTATCCTATACCTTCATCGCGGCCATGACCATCGGGCGGGACTTCATCTGGCGGCTGCGTGGCGACGCCGACAGCCGCCACCTCCCGGCCTATACCCGCTACGGCCTGGTCATCACGTCCGCGCTGGCGATCCTCATTGCGCTCGCCATCCCCTCTGTCGTCCGGCAGTGGTACGTCTTCGGCAACATCTTCGTGCCAGGGGTATTGATTCCGTTGTTGGGAGCCTACGCGCCCTCGCCGCGCTGGAAAGCCCCGGCCACGTTCGCCTTCTACTCCATGCTCTGCGGGGCCTCCGTTGCGCTGGCCTGCCTGCTCTGGGGCTGGGCGCACGGCGGCTATGACGATCCGCACTATCCGCTGGGCTGGCAGCCGATGTATCCGGGCCTGCTGGTGGCCGCGCTTATCTATGGGGCCGGGTTGGCGGCACGGGTGACCGTCCGAACCGGGCATTGAAATACCCGTCTGGGAGGCGCTACGCGCCAAGCGTCCTCGCGGACGCCCTTGTTTGAAAGTCCGTCCCTTCGTATGCAGGCAAGCAAGATACGCAGGACAAGCCTGGAACGGAAGTCCGTCCGAAGGACGGTTGGCCGCAGGCCCTCCAGACGGGTACGTTCTGTACCCGGACACAAAGGAGATATAGAGCGTCCTGTCGAACTTTCCGATAAGTCTTAAGCTTCCGGTTTTCCGCCTGCGGGTGTAGTGCTAAAGCAGGAGGAAAACCATGCCCACACTCGACATCCTTGAGCATCCCAAGCCTATGCCGACCGATTCCGACAACCCGAACGCAGAGATAACGTCCGAGGGAGAGATGCCGCACGCGCCTCCCGCCGCGCGCAAGCGCGCCGAAGAACTGGCCGCGCAGATACGCCATCATAACTATCTCTACTATGCCCAGGACGCCCCGGAGATCTCCGATGCCGCCTACGATGCGCTGATGCAGGAACTCCGGCAACTGGAAGAGACCTACCCGGAACTCGTCACGTCCGACTCCCCCACGCAGCGCGTGGGCGCGGAAGCCGTCACCACCTTTGCGCCCTACCGCCATCGGCAGCCGATGCTCTCGCTGGATAACGCCTTCGGCGCGGAACCCCTGCGCGCCTGGGAGGAGCGCAACCGCCGCCTGCTCGGCCTCGGCCCGGACGCGCCTATCGAGTACGTCTGCGAACTCAAGATTGACGGCTCCGCCGTCTCCCTGACCTACGAAAACGGGCAGTTGGTCGCAGGCGCGACGCGCGGTAACGGCGAAGTCGGCGAGGACATCACGCTCAACCTGCGCACCGTCTCCGCCATTCCCAAGCAGTTGAGACCGGGGCCAGAAAGGGGGGCCACAACACCCGATACCTGCCACCCGATACCCGCCTTCATCGAAGTGCGCGGCGAGGTGTTCCTGTCGCATAAGGAGTTTGCCCGCATCAATGCCGAGATGGAGGAGCAGGGCGGGCGCACCTTCGCCAACCCCCGCAACGCCGCCGCCGGTTCCCTGCGCCAGAAAGACCCCAGGATCACGGCCAGCCGCCGCCTCGATGCCTTCATGTACGCAGTAGGCGCGTGCGATGGCTGTGAGTTCATCAGCCAGTACGACCTGCTGCAGACCTATCGAGAGTGGGGACTGCGGACGAACCCGAACGTGCGCGTCTGCGCCACTATCGAGGAGGTCATCGCCTTCTGCGACGAATGGGCCGAGAAGAAGCAAGAACTGCCCTACGATATTGACGGCGTCGTGGTCAAGGTGAACTCGTTCGCCTTGCAGCGCGAGTTGGGGCAGGTCAGCCGGTCGCCGCGCTGGGCCATCGCCTACAAATACCCGGCCTTGCAGGTGCGGACGAAGGTGGAGGCTATCGAGGTGCAGGTCGGGCGGACGGGCGCGATCACGCCGGTCGCCCATCTGACGCCGGTGGCGGTCGCGGGCGTCGTCGTCGCGCGGGCGACTCTGCACAATGAGGACGAGATACGCCGCAAAGACGTGCGGATCGGCGATACGGTCGTCATCCAGCGGGCGGGCGAGGTCATCCCGGAGATCGTGGAGGTCGTCACCGGCGAGCGCGACGGCGACGAGATCGAGTTCGTGATGCCGACGCACTGCCCCTCCTGCGGCACGCCGGTCGTCAAGCCGCCAGGGGAAGCGGTCACGCGCTGCCCGAACCCGGACTGTCCCGCGAAGGTGCAGCAGCAGGTGCAGCACTTCGCCTCGCGCAACGGCATGGACATCGAGGGGCTGGGAGATCGGCACGTCGAGCAGCTTATCGAAACCGGCCTGGTCAAAGATGTCGCCGATCTCTACACCTTGACGAAAGAGCAACTGCTGCCCCTGGAGCGCATGGGCGACAAGCTGGCGACGAAGATACTGGATAACATCGCCAACAGCAAGCGCCGCCCGCTGGCCCGCCTTATCTGCGCGCTCGGCATCCGCCACATCGGCGAACATGCGGCGGAAGTCCTCGCCGCGCACTTCGGCACGCTGGAGCGGCTGGCCGCCGCCAGCGTGGACGAACTCGCGCAGGTCTACGAGATCGGGCGCACGACCGCCGAGAGCGTCGCCGACTATTTCGCCAATCCGCGCAACCAGGAGATACTGGCGAAGCTGAAGGCGGCGGGCGTCGCGCCGGAGGCGCATACCAGCGCGCCCGTTTCGGAGGAACTGAAGGGCAAAACCTTCGTCTTCACCGGCACGCTGGTCAAGCTGAAGCGGGATGAGGCCGAAAGACTGGTCAAGCAGCGCGGCGGGCGGGCCAGCAGCAGCGTGAGCAAGCAGACCTCCTACGTGGTGGCCGGGGAGAACGCCGGGAGCAAGCTAACAAAGGCGCAGGAGTTGGGCATCCCCGTCCTGACCGAAGACGAGTTTCTGGAGATGATTGACACGCTCTGACGCTCTGCTGTCTTCCGGGCCGCAAAGTCGAAACAGGGCCGCGCATCGGCGCAGGAAAGACGGCGTTCCGACCGGTTTTTTTGAAGGATGCAAGCAGGAATGATCGGGGGACAGGGCGTATTTTCATATTCAGCACGCTTCGACGAACCTACGTGGAGGAAGGTACCATGAAACGGTTTCTTGCTGTCCTTGCAGTGACGGCAGTAGCCACCCTCCTGTCCGTTCCGTCCCCGGCTCAAACTCTCTACACCGCGCATCTGGATGGTTGGCAGGTCGTGCCTGCAAGAGAAACTCCCGGCTACGGCACTGGCAGCATCGCTCTGTTTGCAGACAACTCAGCGCTCATCTCGCTCAACTTCTACCATCTCCTGGGAGATGAGACGGCGGCAGGGCTGTTCGGGCCGGCCCCGCGAGGCGGCACAGCGAATCTGCTGTATACCCTGCCTCTGGGCCAGTTCAGCGATTTCAAGCTGACCCTGACCGGCGAGGAGGTCGGCTATCTCACAGACGGCCTGCTCTATTTCAAGGTCAACACGACCCGATTCCCCGGCGGCGAGATACGCGGTCAGGTGGATAATGTGCCGGAGCCGGGCGCAGGCGCGCTCCTCCTCGCCGGTCTGCTCCCGCTCGCCGGGATGGCGCTCCGGCCTCGGCGCGGATAGATTTTCGTCTCAGGAGCCGCGCGTGGCCGTCTCTCCCTCCTCTTCCTCGGAAGCATCTCGCACTGCGCAGGACGCTCTGCGCCCGGAACGACAGTCGGCGGGCGAGCCGGGGCTGAGCCGCCGCGCGCTGCTGGTGGCCGTCGCCCTGACCGTGCTTTCCGGCCTCTGGGTGCGCCAGTCCGAGATCGTCGTCCTCTCCACCCAGATCACCGAGAGCGTGCCTGCGATTCCGGGGCTGGCCGCGCTTGTCCTGCTCCTGCTCGTCAACGTCGTGCTGCGCCGCCTGCCGCGCCTGCGCCCCTTCACCCGCGCCGAACTGCTCGTCATCTTCCTGTTCGTGACCGTCAGCAGCACGGTGATGGGCATCGGCATCGAGCAGTTTCTCTTCGCGCTGATCGGGGCGCCGTTTTACTACAAGACGGATGACATCCCGACCGTCCGGCCCTTTCTTCCCGGCTGGCTGATGCCCCATGATCTGACCGCTATTCGCCATCTCTATGAATCGGCCCCGGATGGCAGAGTCCCCTGGAACCTCTGGATCGGGCCAGGGCTGTGCTGGCTCGGTTTCTTCCTGGCGCTCTGGTGGACGCTCTACTGCCTGATGGCCCTCTTCTATCGGGTCTGGGCCGAGGAGGAGAAGCTGTCGTTTCCGCTCGTCTTCCTGCCGATGGAGATGACCGGCGGCGACCCCGGCGCGACCCCCTTCTTCAAGAACCGGCTGATGTGGGGCGGCTTCGCGCTGGCTGCGGTCTACAACCTGGGCAACATCCTGCACGCCCTCTATCCCTCTTATCCTGCCTTCGGCAAAGAGGTGGACATCGGGGCGATGTTCACCAGTCCGCCCTGGAACGGCCTGGTTCCCCTGGGCTTCTACTTCCGCCCGGAGATGATCGGCCTCGGCTATCTCGTCTCCACGAACATCAGCCTGTCCGTCTGGTTCTCCTTCTTCGTGCTGAAGCTGGGCGCGGTCTTCGCGACGGCGAAGGGCTATCAGGCGCAGGAACTCTATCCGCAGGAGCAGGGCATCGGCGCGT
This sequence comes from Chthonomonadaceae bacterium, assembly GCA_035651115.1. Lineage (GTDB taxonomy): Bacteria > Armatimonadota > Chthonomonadetes > Chthonomonadales > Chthonomonadaceae > DASRGL01. The sequence goes on along the minus strand of DASRGL010000312.1, from coordinate 6,439 downwards.
TTCTGGTGCTGGCGGGAATGCTGATCTGGCTCTCGCGCCGCCACCTGGGGAAGATATGGCAGTCCACCCTCACCGGCAGGGACGACTCCCGGCTGGAAGGTCTCTCCTATCGCTGGATGTTCCTCGGCTTCTGGGGCGGGTTTCTGGCGGTGTGGGCCTTCGCGACGGCGGCGGGCATGGCCTGGTGGGTCGCGCTGGCCTATCTGCTGATGGTGCTGGCCGTCGCGCTGGTCTATGGCCGCCTGCGGGGGCAGACGGGCGTGCCGCTCGTCTGGCTGTTCCCCTTCTTCATGCAGAAGCAGGCACTGATCTACACGTTCGGGTCGCAGCCGTTCGTGGCGAGCAGCCCGACGACGATGCCGACCTGGGCGCTCTTCTCCTTCCTGGCGCGCGGCTACTATCCGACCGTGACGGGCTATCAGGTCGAGGCGATGGAGATCGCGCGCCGCGCCAATATCAACATGCGGCGCGTCGTACTGGCGATCACGCTGGCGCTTGTCATTGGCTTCATCGTCGGCTGGTACAACCATCTGGCGCCCTACTATCAGCGCGGCGCGCTCCAGCTTCGGGAGGGCGGCATCTGGGGAACCTGGGAGGCGACGCGCGAATACCAGACCGCCGCGCAGTACGCCACCACATCGAAGCGCCCGGAGCTGCAGCGCATCTGGGCGACGGGCGCGGGCGCGGTGATCGTCGTCGTGCTGTCGTTCCTGCACCTGCGCTTTACCGGCTTCCCTCTGCACCCGCTCGGCTACGCGATGGCGTGCAGCTATGGAAGCCTCATCTGGGGATCGTTCTTTATCGTCTGGCTGCTCAAATCGCTGGCGCTGCGCTACGGCGGCATGGCCTTCTATCGGAAGACGATCCCCTTCTTCCTGGGCTTTGCGCTGGGGCATTTCGCGGTGGCCGGTATCTTCTGGGGTCTGGTCGGCGTCTGGACGGGCGAGGCGGTCAAGGGATACGCGGTCTATTTCGGATGACTGTAGAGCGGAGTTCAGCGCCTGGTACGGCAGGTCAATGAAGCGCGGCGGCTTCCTCGCTGCGTCCGGCAGCGGACAGCGCGCGCGCCAGCAGATCGCGCGCCGCCCCATCGCCAGGCTTGAGTTCCAGAGCGCGCTTGAACTCGACGATGGCGCGCGGCGCGTTGCCGCCGTCCAGATAGCTCTTGCCCAGAGCGCGGTGCGCCTCCGGCGAGTCGGGCTTGATCATGACGTTGTATGCAAGACGCGAACGCTGCTCCCTGGCGCGGTTAGCGCGCGCGTAGGCATCCATGAGCTTCTGCCCTTCGACCGCCTGTCCCTGCTGTACTTGCAACTGACCGAGCAGCAAGCCGACTTTTTCAAAGGCGGGATCCTGCTGATAGACCAGCGTGAACTCGCGCGTCGCTGCCGCAAGGTCGCCCTTCTGCCGCAGCGCCATCGCGCGCAGATAGTGGGCGTGGATATTACCGGGATTCAGCTGCAGCGTCTCCGCGACAGCGGCAAGCGTTCTATCGGCATCCTGCATCTGATTATAGACTTGAGCGCGCTCCAGCAGCAGAGGCTCCTTATCGGGCGTCCGAGACAGCGCCTCGGCGATGGTCTTTAGCGCCTGGTCATAGCGCCGATCCTGCCGGTAGACCTCAATCAGCGGCGCGAGAATGGTGGGGTCGTCCGGCGCGAGTTGGCGCGCCCGGAGCAGTTCCCGTTCAGCGAGGGCATAGTTGCTGGCTTGAAACGCGGCCATTCCCCGCACAACGTGCAGCCGGGGTTCGTGGGGAAGTTCCTGGAGGGCGCGTGCCAGGAGCGCCTCTGCCAGACGGTTCCAGCCCAGCCCGATATAGCGGTAAGCCAGGTCTTTGAGGGCGCGGACATTGTGCGGATCCAGCGCGAGCGCCCGCCGATACTCCGCGATAGCCAGGTCTTCCTTGCGCTGAAAATCGTAGAGTTCGCCGAGCGCGGCGTGGGCTTCGGCGCTGTTGGGCGCGATCTGAAGGGCCGCGCGCAGTTGCGCTTCGGCTTCGGCGCGCTTCCCGGCCTGCGACAACAGTTCTGCATAGACCAGCCGCCGCTGCGGCTCCTGCGGCGCTGCAGCCACAGATTGACGCGCCCGTTCCAGCATTGTCTGGACCTGCTGCTGCTGCGCGGCCGCCGTCTCTCGCGCCTCCCGCGCCTGGCGCAGCCGTTCCGCCTCTGCCAGCAGGCGATGCCGCAGGGGCAGCGTCGCCACCCAGACGACCGCGACCAGCGCCAGCAGGCCGAACAGGAGGGCGCGCGTCCGCGCGGAGGCCGCCGGTTTCGGCGGCGCGGAGAGGGTGGAAGGAGGCGTTTTGGAACCCGGTCTGGATGCTTTCATTCTGCTTTGCCGCTGCCCTCACGCAGAGTCCAGATACGGTCTGCCGCCAGCCCCGCTAGATGCTCCTCGCGACCGCTCGGCCACCGAACAGTCACCTCCGCCTGCGTTGCCGCGCCCAGACCAAAGTGGACGCGCAAATCGTTGGCCGACAGATAGCTGGAACCGCTGCGGCAGGAGTCCCGCAGCGCCCGTCCGCCTGCCATGACCGTTACCAGCGCGCCGATGCCGTCTCGATTGCTTTTCACGCCGACCAAGCGGAAGGTGAGCCAATGGTGGGCGGTCCGGGTCTGGTTGCGCCACAGGTAGGCCGGGCCGCCGTTGGTCGTCACCAGGACATCTTCGCGCCCGTCGTTGTCAATATCGGCGTGGGCCGCCGCGCGCCCGACGATGGGTCGGGTGAGGGGCGGACCGGAGCGCGCGGCCAACTCGGTATACGTGCCGTCGCCGCGATTATGGTACAGCAGCGGAGGCTCTGCGTACCGGACGTCCGGCTGCTTTTGCTCGATATCGTCTTCGACATGCCCGTTGACAACGAGGAGGTCTTTCCAACCGTCGTTGTCATAGTCGAAAAAGAAGGCGCCGAAGCCCAGCAAATTTGTGCTGGGCGGGCCGACGCCAACCGGCGTGCGTCGGTCCTGAAAAACGCCGGGCTGTATCTGCTCGTAATAGCTGGTCTGCACACCGCTGTAGTTGGCGATGACCAGATGCGTCTTGCCGTCGCTGGCGGCGTCGGTGGCGTCTATGCCCATACCGGAATGCGGCGTGCCGCTCTCATCACAGGCCACGCCGGACGCCATACCGACCTCCTCGAACCGCCCCTTGCCCAGGTTATGGAACAGAAAGCCCGGCACGGTGTCGTTGGCGACGAAGATATCGGGCAGGCCATCGCCGTCGTAGTCCCAGATGGCGACGCCGAGCGCCTTTCCAGGCGCAGACGCGATGCCGCTCTGCTGCGACACGTCGGTGAACGTGCCGTCATGATTATTATGGTAGAGCGTGCAGCGCGAGGGCGGAAAGGCGTTGGGCAAGCAGTAGGTGTGTTCGGTCGGCGTCAGGAAGCAGGGCAGATCGTCCTTGAGCGAGCGATAGCGCACGTAGTTGCAGATAAACAGATCGAGATAGCCGTCTCGGTCATAGTCTACCCAGCAGCAGCTTGTCCCCCACATACCCGCATTGGCAACGCCCGCCAGCGCGGTCACATCGCGGAAGACCGGATGCTTCCCATTCGCCTGTCGCGGAGGGGTCTCATTACGGAACAGATGGCTGGGGCCGAGGACGCAGGAGATATAGACATCGTCGCGGCCGTCGTTATCGTAGTCGCCAACAGCCAGCCCCATGGCGTACAGGCGCGCTTTGTCCAGCCCAGAACCTGCCGTCACGTCGGTAAACGTGCCGTTGCGGTTATTGTGATAGAGGCGCAGTCCGGGCGTCTCTGTGACCGTCGGAGCAGGAAGAGAGTGGCCGTTGAGCAAAAGGATGTCCGGGTAGCCGTCGCCATCGTAGTCCACAAAACCGCCTCCGGAACCCATCGTCTCGACGAGATATTTGCGCGATGTTTTGCCGTTGACAGCGCGAAAGCGGATTCCGGCGCGTTGCGTAATATCCTCGAATCGGGCAGGCGCCTCCTGGGCTTGCGCCGTAGAAACGGTCGTCCTTGGCGGTGAAGGCGTCAGTAGGGCAGGATGTCGTATGGAGCAGCCTACCCAGGCCAACACAAAAGCCGTCATAAGTAGGCCCAACGGCAGGGAACGTCGGGAGCGTTGGTATTGAAGCGACATGGTGTCATCGAAGCGGTCGCCAGCGTGCAGTAATGGGCCGCGCCGATCTAGATCGGCGCGGCCCGACCGTTGTCAGTAAGTTCTCACCGCGTGCCAGGGGCTACCGGTTGCGTTTGGCTCCCACGCGGCACCGGAGCGTTAAGCGGCAGGGCATTACTGCCGCCGGCGGCCCTGGCCGCTTTCTCCCGATAGTACTGAATTCTGGATGCGGTAATATCGGCATTAGGGCCGCCATTGAGGTAGCGATAGCCGAAAAAGCCGATAACTACTATCGCGAGCAGCAGGACGATTACGATGACACCGCCTGAAAGATTCTGTTTCATAAACCTACCTCAGCCGGGAGAGTCTGGCTTTTGCGCCGATGCAGTGTCCGGGTCTGAAACGACCCGTAGAATGCGGCAGGGCAAGCGCTGCGCTCTGCCGCAGAACACACTCTCTTTGCACTTTTGTTCCGAATGAGAAGGAAATACGATATTACTCGTCTGGCCGCGCCAATCTCAAAATCCGCAAAAGTGCAAAGAGAATGAGAACACGCTTTCTTTTACGCAGCAGAGACAATTATGTTAGCCCCTCCTGAAGAGCAGAGTAGAAGCGGGGCAAGCCGACAGGAAGCGCCACACTCTGGTTTCCAGGGCGGTCGCCTACTCTCTCTTCCTCGTATCCCATGAAGCGGCTGCTCGGACTGTCAGGCGAAGCTGGAAAATGGTGTTCCAGCTTCGCCTAGCGACGGGCTTAGCCCCTTCCGTCATGGCCTTGCCGGGAACGGGCGGAAGGAAGGGGCTGGAAGGCGGCCCCGGACTTATTGGGCCTGATCGCCATAGACCAGATCAATGGTGATGTTGGTAGAGCGCATAAATTTGGAGTGTCCGTCGGCAAAACCTAGATTCGAGCCGCCGGAGTGCCGTGTCTGCGATTCGAAGAGGGCGGCTTTGGCAGGCCCCCAATCGCTCGGAAGATACAGCCCCAGATTGTTTTGCGCGGCCCCGCAATTAGGCGCGTTGGCGCCATAACAATCTGCAATCGGGTTTGCATAGGCCATGCGGGAGATAAGGAAGTGGTGGTGAATGTCGTTGGGATTGTTGCGGTCAGGGCGTATAGAGACATCGAAGTAGTTGCTCAGGCCCTCATCCGCATCTCCAAGCACCATCGTCTGGGCAGGGCGATCCAGTGCGGCCAGAGCGACAGAGGAGAAGTTGTTGAAGTCGCCTTCGAAGATCGTCTGGTTCCCGGCATAGTTGATGGCTACATTCGCCAGAGCCGAGTTGATACCGACCTGGGTCACGTCGGTCGCATTGGTCCAGCCCCAGATCAGGTTCTGGTTGAGCGTGTCGCGAGTGTTTGCGGAGGGACAGGCGTAGATCTGGGCGTTCTTGACATAGGGGTAGATGGCGTTGAACCACAGCGACTCGAAGTGGTTGGGGGTGGTGCCGTCTCCGCTTGCGCCGCTCCAAGACTGCCCCCAGTTCCAATAGGGGAACGTCTCATCATAGTCCTGAACATACATCTGGACCCCCAGAGACAGTTGCTTGGTATTGGACAGACAGGAAGTGGCGCGCGCTTTTTCGCGAGCCTGAGCAAAGACCGGGAAGAGAATGGCTGCCAGAATCGCGATAATGGCAATAACGACGAGTAGTTCGATCAGAGTGAAGCCTTTGCTTCGTTGCATGTTACCATTTCCTTTCAGGGTTCTCCGAATTGAGTTTTCAGGCGGTATCGCCGGAGACGAATTCCACAGGAAGCACCGTCTCATTGGCGACAGTCTCCCCATTGATCTGCGCCACCAGCAGGCTTACAGCCGTCCGCGCCACCTCCACCCACGGGGCGCGGATGGAAGTCAACTGATACACTGTTCCGAACGGGGTCGGTAGGCCATCAAAGCTCAGCACGGCCAGGTCGTCGGGAACGCGCACGCCGCGCTGGCGGCAGTGCGCCAACAGATCGTAGGCGGCCATATCGTTCCAGCAGAAGGCGGCGGTCGGGCGCTGTTCGGGCGGCGCGTCCAGCCAGGTCCACAGCGTATCTTCCGGGAGTGTCGTATCGTTTTCGCCTCGCCACTCTCTCACTTGCAGTCCGAGACGGGCCGCTGCTGCGCAGAAGGCGTCATGCCGCCGCACGGCGGAGACCAGAGGCCGGTCAATATTGCGATAGAGAATACGCCGGTGTCCTCGCCCGGCCAGATACTCTGCTGCTATCCGCCCTCCGGCCTCATCATCTACCAGGATGGAGGGCAGCTGCGGAATCGCGTCCGCAATGGCGACAACGGGCAGATGGGAGGCGGCCAGCAGGTCTACGAGCGGATCGTCCGGCGGCGCATGGACAATCAGGCC
>DASRGL010000311.1:0-4668 GCA_035651115.1 Chthonomonadaceae bacterium | reverse complement strand
GAGGGAAGAGGAAAAAGGCTTTCCTCCTCCCTACTCCTTCGTTTCTTCTTCGGCCTCCGGCTCCGCAGAGACTTCGGCTCCCTCAGTTCCTGTCGCCTCTTCTTCCAGGTCTATTTCGCTGAGGTCCTCGTAATCCTCTTCCTCGACGCTGGCGCGGCGGTCGCGCTTGCGGTCACGGCGCTGCGCGGCCAGCGCATCCCCGATGGTGAAGCGCGGTTCCTCGCTTCGGCCCGGCGCATAGCGGGAATAGTCCTCGCGCTCGCCCCGGTCGCGGTCGCGCCCGCCCCGCTCACGGCCACCGCCTCCGCCGCCGCCCTCGCGCACCGGCGCGGCCTCACGCTCCTCCGGCGGCTGCAGGGCGCGCAGCGAGAGAGTCATTTTGCGCTCTTCGGGCCGCAGGCCGATCACCTTGACAGTGACCTCCTCGTTGACAGCGACGGCGGGCGCGCCCTTCGCGGCCCTGCCGCGCGGCATCTCGTTGTTGGGGATGATGCCTTCGACGCCGCCCTCCACCTGCACGAACGCGCCGAACGGCACCGTGCGCGTCACCGTGCCGGTGATGACATCGCCCTCCTTGTAGCGATTGGCGATCTCGGCCCAGGGATCGGGAAGGATCTGCCGCAGACCGAGGGAGACGCGATTGTTGTCCAGGTCCATCTTCAAGACGATGACATCAATCTCCTGGCCTTCGCGCAGCACCTCTTTGGGGTCGTTGATGCGCGTCCAGGACATCTCCGAGATATGCAGCAGGCCGTCAATGCCGCCCAGGTCAATGAAGGCTCCGTAGTTGGTCAGGCGGCGCACGATGCCGCGCCGCACCTGTCCGGGAGCCAGCGAGGCTTTCGTCTCCGCGCTGCGCGCTTCGCGCTCCTCCTGTACGGCCAGCTTGTTCGAGAGGACGACCTTGCGCCGCTCCTTATCCACCTCGATGACCTTGAGCGGGATGGACTGCCCGACGTACTTCTCCAGGTTGTTCTTCAGGCTGCCGCTGCCGACGTGCGAAGCGGGAACGAAGCCGCGAATGCCCAGGTCTACCACCAGCCCGCCTTTGACGCGGTCGGTGACCATCGCGGTGATCGTCTCGCCGGTCTCTTTGGCGTGCTGCACGCGATCCCACGCCTGCTCGAAGTCGGCGCGCTTCTTGGAGAGGATGGGATTGCCGTCCTGGTTCTCGGCTTCCAGCACGAAGACCTTGATCTTCTCGCCGACCTTGACGACATCGCTGGGCGCGACATTGGGTTCGCGCGAGAGTTCGTTCAGGCGGATGATGCCTTCCGATTTGGCTCCGACATCCACGAGAACGCCTTCCCGATCCACGCGCATGACCGTGCCGGTGATGACCTCGCCCTCGCGCAGGCGGCGCAGGGATTCGTCGTACTGGGAATGCATATCAAGCGCCTGCATCTCGCGTTCAAACGCCCCCGCGTCCGCGTCGGCAGGCGGGGCAGCCTGGCCTCCGGCGGGGGAGACTGTCTCCGCGACGGGGGCCGGTTCCGGCGCGCTCGTCTCCGCAGCGGGCGCTTCCGAGGCGCCAGATGAGGTCGGTTGGGCGGGAGCCGGTTCATCCGTCGTTGCGGGGGCAGCGCCGACTTCGGAAGAGACGGGAGCGACCTCTGCCGTCGTCTCGGTCAGAGTTTCCTCACGGCCATTCTCAGGCGCAGACATGGCTGTCGGCTCCGTCTTTTCCTGAACCATCTCGTCAGACATAATACGATCCACTCCTCTCAGCGCGGCGCATCGTCTTCGGCCCGAAGGCTGGCGGGGATGTCCGCGTCCGGTTGACAGTTGGGGCAGAGAGTGGTCCCTCGCCCATGTAGATGAGTTTTAATGAGTGCCTGGCCGCACGCCGGGCAGGGTTGTTCGGGGCGGTCATAGACGCGCGGGATATAAATCGCGTTGAAATCGTCCAGATTGGCATGGCGGGCGGCCAGCGTTTCGACATACGCGCCACCCTGCGCGACCGCCGCGTTCAAGATCGCGACGATGGCCTCATGCAGGCGGCGGGCCTCTTCCGGGCGGAGGCTCTGCGCCGGGCGGGCGGGATGCAGCCGCGCGCGGTGCAGGCACTCGTCGCAGTAGAGATTGCCCAGGCCCGCCACGATGCGCTGACCGAGCAGAAGCGGTTTCAGCGGCGTCCGCCGCCGTACAAGCTGCTGCCAGAGATAGTCTGACGTAAAAGCGGGGTCAAACGGTTCCGGCCCCAGCGCGGCCAGCCCCGGCAGATGCGCCGCAGCGGCCCCGGCGGGAAACAGCGCCCACGCGCCCCAGCGCCACATATCGTAGTAGCGCAGGGCGCGGTCTGCGTTCAGCGTCAGTGCGACACAGAGATAGGGGCCGGGCGTTTCGTCCAGTCTCTCGACGCGCAGCCAGCCGCGCATCTTCAAATGGATCACAAGATCGAAAGCCTGGGGTGGAACGGGCACAGCCACAGCATCGGGGCTGCTCACAGCCGGTTTTTCCAGGCGCAGCAGCAAGTATTTACCGCGCCGACCGACGCCGGTGAGGGTGGTTCCTGTCACCGCGACGGCGAATGGGGCTGGTTCCGGCGTGCGCAGAATTTTGGGAGTGACCAGTTCAATCGCGTTGATAGACGCGCCGGAGAGACGCCGTTCGAGCAGTCGGCGCACCGATTCGACTTCGGGCAGCTCGGGCATGTCAGCGCGCTCCCCGCCCGACCGTCTCTTTCCGGCAGGGCGACAGGGCCTTCGCTTTTTGCCGCCAATGCATTCAGGGATTCTATCCTTTTGACGCAGAATCCTGCTTTTTTTGAACCGTCAAAAAAGTTTCTTTCCCATTTTGGGCTACAAAAAAGCGGCGTTCCTGCGAATACGCGCTATTATAGCACGATTCTGCCCGATAGTGGCGGCAGAATCTCAAGAAAAGTTGCCCCTGCGCGCCCTCGGCTGCCGCCCTCCCCCTCAAACCGGGCGTTTTGTGCGCTGCCGGGCCGCGCGAAAGCAAACGAAAGCGCAAATTTGTGCCGGTTCCTAGGGATGATTCCGCCTGCGCGAGGGCGAATAGAACGGCGAATCCCGGCGCTGTATTTCTACAGCACAAACGGAAGGAGAAAACAGACCGATGTCGTTGTCTCGACGCCGCGCGCTCGGCGCGCTGCTGGGCCTGTTCTGTGGGCTGTGGGGGCTGCCCGCGCAGGCACAACCGAAAGTCGCCCATGTCTTCATCATCAGTTTCGACGGGGGCAAGCCCGCCGTGATGCAGCAGAGCCAGATGCCCACCCTGATGCAGATGCGCCGGGAGGGGGCCGGAACCTGGGAGGCGTTCACCGTTGTCCCCAGCATTACTCTGGTCTCGCATACCTCGATGCTGACAGGCGTAGAACCCGACAAGCACCTGATAGACTGGAACGACTGGCAGCCCGAAAAGGGACTGGTCCAGGTGCCGACAGTCTTTGCCCTGGCGAAAGCCCACGGGTTCACGACCGCGCTCTTCGCGGGCAAGGAGAAGTTCAAGCACCTGAATGTTCCCGGCACGCTCGACGATTTCGCGATTCCCGACTACTCTGCCAGGATAGTGGCAGAGGCGGCGGCCAAGTGCATTCTGAAAAAGAAGCCGAACCTCTGTTTCATCCACTTCGCCGATTCGGACGGCGCGGGCCACCAGTATGGCTGGGGATCGGAGGAGCAGAAACAGGCGTTTGCGGACGAGGACGCCGCGCTCAAAAGCGTGAAGGATGCCATCGAACAGGCGGGCATCCTTCGGGAGAGCGTGATCATCCTCTCGGCGGATCACGGCGGGCATGACAAAACGCATGGTTCCACCAGCCTGGAGGATATGCACATCCCCTGGATCGTCTGGGGCAAGGGCGTTCGGAAGGACTATACCATCACAAAGCGGGTAAGCACCTGCGACACGGCGGCGACGGCTCTGTGGCTGCTGGGCATCCCCTTGCCGGAAGACCTGGACGGCAAACCGGTCACGTCCGCTTTCTGAGCGGCGCAGCACCGGGCTTGCCCGATCGCATTCAAAGAATGTCAGGAAGAGACGAAAGCGGAGGCCCCTTCCTGACATTCTTTGAATCATTTTGCGCCTGAATGCTTGACGGTATTCGCCGTCAGTGTTATAATTGCCATATACTGTAATTCAGGCCGGAGGTGGTTTCGGTCGACGCTGGCCTGTATATTGCGTTGCATCCGCTTTTCCATCTCTCTTCAATCTTTACTCATAGGAGACAAGCGATCATGTCCAAGCACCCCTCTCGTCACGTCGGATTTACGCTCATCGAACTGCTCGTCGTCATCGCCATCATCGCGATCCTCGCCGCAATTCTCTTTCCCGTTTTCGCTCAGGCCCGCGAGAAGGCCCGCCAGGTGACCTGCCTCTCCAATCAGAAGCAGTTGGGGCTGGCCCTGAACATGTATGTTCAGGACTATGATGAGCGGCTGCCCAATGTGACCTGGTACGACTCCTACGACGCGGCGGAAAACTGGATCGGTTCCCTGAGCTGGCCGCTGACGCTCATTCCGTATCACAAGAGTACCGGCAGAGGCAGCTTCCTGGTCTGCCCCAGCGACCCAGAGCATCCGAACTTCTCCAAGCCGCAGTTCATTTCCCAACTGCTTGCCGTCAACTGGCCTGGCGCGGTTCCCGGCCTGACGACCCAGCAGATGGCCGAGGTGTTCCCGCTCTCCTATGCCACCAACTACGGCC
>DASRGL010000310.1:0-21428 GCA_035651115.1 Chthonomonadaceae bacterium | reverse complement strand
GGGAAATGGATGTTCCAGACGGCTTTCTGCGCGCTGACGAGCCGGTGCTTGAGCAGCACATCGAGCGGCAGCGTCTCCTCGACGAGCGGGAGATAGGTCTGCAACACGCTATGGATGATGCGCCGCAGCCGCCCCTGCCGCACGCCCTCGGTCGCCGGATAGACCGGCACGATGCGATTCGTGGAGAGCGTGTCGCCGTCCTCGCCAAGTTCTTCCCACTCCGGGTTCTGTATCTCCAGCGACCAGCCGACGCGCTTCGCCTGTCCGTAGACGACCACCGGTCTGCGCGCGGCGGCCAGCGCTTTGAACGTCTTCTCGTAGTAGGGCTGATTGAACCACGTCAGGGTGAGCGCGCTGCCCTGGTCATCGAGCAGGACTTTGGTGATCTGGAGGCGCGGCTTGGGATAGGTCGTGTTCGCGGCGATGACGAGGCCGCAGACGGTGACGAACTCGCCGTTCTGCACCTCGGCCACCCGCCGAAACTTCGTCCGGTCTTCCCAGCGGCGCGGGATGTGGCGCAGCAGGTCGCCGACAGTGCGCAGGCCGAGTTTGCCGAGGAGCGCCGCCGCCTGCGGCCCCACGCCTTTGAGATACTGGAGCGGGTCGTCCAGGCTCAGAGCGCCGTTGCGGTTGCCGGTTGCGGGAGCGCCGGGGTTCGCGCGCACAGGTTCTTGCTGGCCGATGGGCATCGGGCCTCCTACGGAAAGCTGCCGCCGTGGGATCGCCGGAAACATTGCGGTATTGTATCAGACGCCGGATTTGATTGTCAACGTCGTTCTCAAGAAAAAGCGACGGCTCCTCTGTGCCGTCAGCCGGAATAGTATACCCTAGATTCGCCGTTGTCTAGCCGAGTCTTTTGACCTAACCCCCCGTCCCCCTTCCCTGCCCGCGCCAACGAAAAAGCCTGTTGGCGCTAGGGAAGGGGGTGTCGGAAGCCGCTACCGTTGTATCCAGTCTTGTCTTTCCCGCTATCGGGAAAGGCCGACAGCGAGAGAACATACAGGATTTGGTCACCCCCCTCCCTGTGAGCGCAGCGTCGCAAGGCAAAGGCTCGAATCGTTTCGAGCCGTCCCTTGCAGTCGCAGTAGGGAAGGGGGATGGGGGGCTAGGTCAAGAATGCGCAGGGAAGAGCGCCTATTGGGAAGAATAGACGGAAAATCCGAAGGAGAGGTGGACGGTGAATCTGGAGTCGGCGCTGCAAGCGCATGAGGAGCAGGTAGACGCTCTGCTCAAATCGGCAAATCGGTATGTGGGCGCGCTGAAAGCCGGGAAAAAGGCGTGCCAGACGGGGCATGTCGGCAATCGGCAGAAGGCGGCGGCGCAGGCGGAAGAGCTGGTCGGCGCGCTGCCTGCCGCGACGCGAGAGACCGCCGCTGCGTGGGATTTCGACGTGCGGGCCTATCTGGAAAGCGAGGCGTGGCGCAGAGAGTTACAGGAGACGGCGGCGGAAAAGTATAGCCTGCGTGTGCTGGAAGAGGCCGAGAATCTTATCTCCTCACCGATTGTGGTACGTTCGCAGCCAAGTCGCGGTACGCTGCAACTCGGCAAGGTCAACTGGCCCACGTTGCGGCCCCGTGTCGTCGCTGCCGAACTTAAACGTTTGCGAGAGCGTACCGGTTCCGCCAACTCGCAGGAGTTCGTCGAAAGCCTGTTCGCTGTCTGGGAGCGCATCAGCCGAGAAGGATATCCTGTGGCAAAGTTTAAAGAGATTTATGACCGCTTCTGTGAAACTCCCGGCTATAAGAAGGAGCATCCCCCTGCGGCCTTCGGCCAGGAGATTTACGCATTGCACCGCTCGGACGTCAGGGCGACAAAAAAGCCGGACATTCGAATTTGAATATCCTTCAAGCAGGGTGAAGCCTGGTGACGTTTTTGCAGTGGTCGCTGAGGACGGCAAACTCATCCAGTGCAAGAACCATCGGGAGCCGGTCGGGATCGCCGTCATTCGGGAACTGCGCGGCGTCGTGCCGGATCGCACAGCAGGCACAACGCCGGTCGTCGCCTGTCCCGGCGGATTTACCGCCGAGGCGACCGCGTTTGCCTCTGAGACCGGCGTCCATCTGTGGGGGCCGGACGAACTCCGGCAGTTGGAACAGCAGACTATCTGATCCGTTACTCCTGAACGGCTCCGATGTTCTGAGCCTTGATTTGTCGTCTACAAGCGGGTCGTCCTGTCGCCCGGCGAGACACCTGAACGGCTCCGATGTTCTGAGCCTTGATTTGTCGGATGAGGGGATGGACTGTGATTGAGGTTGGCCCCATCATAGTCCGTCCTTTAATCATGCAAATCCTGGTTCTGACACCCATGGAAGGAGACGCACGGCTCTGCGGCGAATTGGAGAAGGCGAGCAGAGGAGGCATGGCAGAGTGGCGGAGAAGGTCAAGGTCGGACTGATCGGTGGCGGCTTCGGGACGGCCTTTCAGTTCCAGGAGCATCCCGATTGCGAGGTCGTGGCGGTAGCCGACCTGCGCCCGGAACGCCGCGCCGCCCTGCGCGACCGCTTCCGCTGCGATACGGTCTACGAGACGCTGGAAGAACTGCTGCGCGATAAGCAGGTGCAGGCAGTCGGCCTGTTTACACCCGCGCCCCTGCATGTCGAACACAGCCTCGCCGCGCTCAAAGCGGGCAAGCATGTCCTCAGCGCGGTTCCTGCCGCCTACACGCTGGAAGAGTGCCAGCAGCTTCTCGATACGGTAAAATCTACGGGCCTGACCTATATGCTGGCCGAGACGAGCTACTATCGGCGGGAGACGATCCAGGCGCGGGAGTGGTATCGGGAAGGGCGCTTCGGCGAACTGTTCTACACGGAAGGCGAGTACTGGCACGAAATCTCAGAACGCCTGATCTACCATCAGGAGGAACGCACCTGGCGCTACGGCTTCCCGCCGATGCACTATCCCACTCACTCGACCGCCTTCCTTGTCGGTGTCACCGGGGAGCGGTTGACGCGGGTGCAGTGTGTTGGGTGGGGCGACGAACACGAGATTCTCAAAACGAACGTCTACGCTAATCCTTTCTGGGACGAGGTCGCCTTCTTCCAGACCGACCGGGGCCACGCGGCGCGCATGGCTGTCGGCTGGCACGTCGGTCATCCCGAAGTCGAGCGCGCCTCCTGGTTCGGCAGCCTGTTCTCCTATTTCATGGCCTCGCCGACCGGGCAGCCGACCGTCACCAGCCGGAGCGACCAGGTCGAGCCGTTCGAGACGCCCGATTTTTATGAACGTCTGCCGGAGGCGCTGCGGCATGAGAGCGGGCATGGCGGCTCGCATACCCATCTCACCCACGAGTTCGTCTCGGCTCTGCGGGAGGAGCGCCGCCCGGCCATAGACATTTATGAAGCCCTGGCCTACACCGCGCCGGGCATCGTCGCGCATCAGTCCGCGCTCAAAGGGGGCGAATCACTGCCCGTCCCCGACTTCGGGAGGGCGTAGAAACACGGGAATGAAGTCGCTTTTATCACTCGATCATAAAGTCGGGCCTATAAAAGACCCGTCTCGAGGGCCTACGGCCAACCGTCCTCACGGACGGTCCCTTCAGGAAGTCTGTCGCTTTGTATGCAGCCAGGCACGATACGCAGGGCCGCGATTCCATCAAGCATCCCGTCCGACAGGACGGTTGGCGGCGCAGCCGCCCCCAAGACGGGTCTTTTATAGGCCCGGCATTCTTGTTCTCCTCTTCACTCTTCTCGCGCTGCCCTCTCTGGCACGCGCCGATGCCCTGCCGCCGCAGTTCGTTCCGGCGCAGCGGGAACATTTCGATGCGCAGCCAGAAGCTATCGGGGAGCCGTTTCCGGGGATGCTGCTCGTGCCGAACGGGGAACAGGCGGACAAGGACAGCAAATACAGCCTGCCCTTCCACGCCGCCTGCTACGCCTACATTGCCGAGCGGCGCACCCGCAGCGGCGACGTGACCGGCTATGCCCGGCGGTTCATCGTCCATGCGCCGGACGCCGACACGCTTCCGCTGGCGAAGCGGGTCGCGCGCCTGCTCCTGCTGCTGTTCGGCCAGAACCGGGAGCGGATGCGGTTCGACCATCCCATCAGCGCGCCGACGGTGGACGTGTGGCTGATGCGGCAGGGCGGCCAGGGAACGGCGGCGGAGGCGGGCGGCGAGCAGACGAAAAACGACATCTATCTCTACAATCTCTACGCCGAGCGCAAGCCGATAGAGTGGGCCAGAGAGATCGCGCACGAGTACGGCCATTTCGCGCTGCCCGGCGTCTCCGGCTACACGGCCCCGGAAGAGTGGGCGAACGGCGTGCTGGGCGAGCGCCTGTTTCTCAAGTGGCTGCGCGACGATCTGCGCGCCGGGCGGCTGCGCCCCGAAGACCTGCCGTTCGTCACGCCGGAACAACTCGACGAGTATCTTGCCCGCCAGGTGACGCCTCTCATCCGCCGGGTATTGCGCGACGGCGTGGAGGAGCGTCTGATGGGCAGGCGCGATGCGGGCGGCATGGACTACTATACCGGCTTCGCGCTCTATCTGGATACCCTCTACGGCAGCAGGGCGCTGCTGGATGCGCTGGCCTATACCAGTCCGAGTCAGAACGGCGTCTTTATCCGGGCGACCGACTTTCTCAAGGGTGCGCAGGCATCGCTGGCGGGCGCGACGGAGTTCACCGTGACCCTGCCCCTGCTGGATAAGGAGAGACCCCTGGATACGCTGATGCTCTATCTGCCGCGCGGGGAGTATACCGTCACGACGGAAGGCCCGGTGCGCTCCTGGCGGTTCGACTATACGCAGAAGGGCCTGCACGAGAGCGGCAGAAACGGCGTGATGGCGAACCTGCCCGGCTGGCGCAGGCTGCGGGTGAGTCTGGCGCAGGCGGCGGATGCGCCCGCCCGCCTGACCTTCCACCGGCGGGGTTCGGAGGTACAGTAGCCGCTATGCCCCGCGCTCTCGCACAGGAACAACGCCCGCCGCGCTATGAACTGGAGGCGCGGATTCTCGCGCATGAGAAGGTCATCGGGTACGAACACGAGATCATCTTTCATGCGCCGGCCATCGCGCAGGCCGCCCGGCCCGGCCAGTTCGTCGAACTGCTCTTCGGAGACAACTACGCGCCGCTCGTGCGCCGCCCATTCAGCCTCTATCGGGTGGATCGGGAGGCGGGCGCGTTCAGCATTCTCTACCTGGCGCGCGGCTCCTTTACGACCGGCCTGGCGCAAAAGCGCGTCGGGGACGTGGTCTCGCTGCTGGGGCCGCTCGGCACGCCCTTTGCCTGGCCCGCCACGCCGGGGACCCGCCATATCCTGCTGGCCGGAGGCATCGGCGTGCCGCCCATCTACTTTCTGGCGCAGGAGATAGGCCGCGACCTCGCCGCGCGCGGGGCAGACCCCGGCAATATCGTCATCATCAATGGAGCGCGCACCAAAGACCTGCTGGTCGGGCTGGTGGAGTTCGGCAAGCTGGCCTCCTCCCTGATCGCCGTCACCGACGATGGCTCCCACGGGCAGCGCGGCCTGGCGACCGAAATCCTGACGGGCCTGCTGGATGCCGAACCGGAAGCCAGTGCCGCAACCCAACTCTACGCCTGCGGCCCGATGCCTATGCTGCGCGCCGTCTGCCAGGTCGCTATTGCACGCCAGTTGCCCTGTCAGGTCTCCATCGAAACCTCGATGCCCTGCGGCATCGGCACGTGCCAGGGCTGCGCCATCAAAGTGCGCGATGAGTCCGCGCCGGACGGCTTTTGCTATGCGCTGGCCTGCACGGACGGCCCGATCTTCGAGGCTCGCGCTCTCCTCTGGGAATAGTCCGCCCTCTCTCGCCCGCTGCGCGTGTCTGTGTTGCCTCCTGCCAGAATCTCGCGTTGCTCTGCATCGTCGCCTCCAGAAAAAAAGAGAGGCTGATGTCAGAACCGTTCGGGGCGCAAGGAGGTCAGGTCGAGTTCCGGCGTCTCGCCGCACGCGATCTGCGCTACCAGCTTGCCGGTGATCGGGCCGAGCGACATGCCGATCATAGCATGTCCGGCGGCGATAATGAGGTTTTCGTACTGCGGGGGTCTGCCGAGGAGGGGGAGACCGTCCGGGGTGCAGGGCCGCAGCCCGCCCCAGACTTCCAGCGTCTCCAGGTTTTCCATACCGGGCAGATACCGGGAGGCGGCCCGCCGGATAGCGTTCACCCGGCGCTGGTTGAGGGAGAAGTCCAGCCCGGCGATCTCCAGCGTCCCGGCGAATCGCAGCGTCGGCCCGGTATCGGAGACCATCGGCGTGACGGCGACGCGCGCTTCGCTCAGAATCAGGGGGCGCGTCGGCGCGGTGGCGGGCCGCTTCACCGTAATGCTATAACCCTTCGCGGGCTGGATGGGCAGGTTCAGCCGCAGGGCGCGCGCCAGGCCCGGCGACCAGGAACCGGCGGCCAGCACGACCTGATCGGCCCGGAACTCGCCCTGCGTCGTCCGCACCTTCGCGATCCGGCAGCCTGCCGTCTCCAATCCCTGCACGGCGGTCTGCGTGCGGAGGCAGACGCCTTTTTGCTCCACGATCTGCGCCAGCCCGCGCACGAACCGATCCGGCGTAAAGTGGGCGTCGCCGGGGAAATAGACACCGCCTACGATTTCGGGCCGCACGTTCGGCTCCAACTCCCGTACCCCCGCGCGATCCAGCGCCTTTGCCGTGATGCCGTGCGCTTCCAGCAGATGCGCCTCTTCTCTGCCTGCCTCCAGGCCGCGCGGCGTGTCAGCGAGCATCAGCAGTCCCTTCCGCTCGAAGCCGCAATCCAGCCGGTTTGCAGCGATGATCTGCGCGTACAGGGCGAGGCTGGCGCAGCCCAGGTCGCACAGCGTAGGAATGGCGCGCTGCACCGTGCGCGCGTTGCAGTTCGCCGCGAATTTCAGCAGCCAGGAGATCAGATCGCGATTCAGGCGAGGCTTGATGTAGAACGGACTTTCCGGATCGAGCATCCACTTGAGGCCGCTCGACAGCGCGCCCGGATGAGCCAGAGGGATGCTGTGGCTCGGCACGATCAGCCCGGCATTGCCGTAGGAACTTCCGGCGGCGATGTCGCCCTGCTCGATCAGCGTCACCTGCTGCCCGCGCTCCGCCAGAAAGTAGGCCGTGCAGACGCCGATGACGCCGCCGCCGATGATCAGGATGTTCCCCATAGCCGTCGCCCCTTCCGCAGCCTGTTCTTGTCGGCCTGATTCGTCGGCGCGGCGGGAAAACCCTGTTCCCCGGCAGGAAATCCCACGCCTTTATAGAAACACGACATCGTGCCGTAGGGACTACGGCGAGAGAGAACGCGGGCCGCAGCGTCCGCATGGTTTAGGAGGCGCGAATGCTCCCGGCTACAGGGCGCTGGCTGTCCCCGGCGCAGAAAGAACAGTTCATACGCGACGGCTACGTGGTAGTTCCCGGCCTGCTTTCCGCCGATGTGGTCGCCTCGGTACGTCACGAGATCGAAACGGCGCTCGGCCTCGACCCCGACGATGCGGCAACCTGGAAAGGGCCGACCGTCGCCTATCAGATTCACGCGCTCACCACGCCCTGCCGCACCGCCGAACTGGAAGCCGCTGCCTCGGAACTGGTCGGCCCGCACTTCCTGCGTGGCGAGTGTTTCAGTCCCTATCTCGATTCCCTGGGCCTCGACCCGGTCGTGCAGGGCTACATTCCCGTGCTGAACTACCCGCGCCCCGGCCCGCCGAAATTCGTCAAGCCCAATGGGTTCCACATAGATGGCATTCATACCGCCACGCTCTGGCCCGACAAACACTATCTCGTCATCCTGGCCTACCTCTCCGATACACCGGAATATGGCGGCGCGACCGCCGTGCGGCCCGGCAGCCACCGCCAACTGTTCGCGCACTGGATAACGCAGGGCGTCACGCCGGGGCCGAACGAACTGCTGGCCGATCTGCCCTATGCCGAGCCGATCCCCATTCCCGGCAAGGCAGGCGATGTCATCTTCATGCACTACCTGACCGTACACAGCAGCTCGAATAACCACTCCGATCATATCCGATTCGCCCTGAACGGCGTCATTCAGCCCGACCCGGCGCACCCCTACACGCCGAAACCCGGCCCGCCCCAACCGGACTGGACGCCCCTCGATTGGACGCTGCGCACGGACGTTCTCGCCGCCGACCTGCCATCGAGAGACGGAAACTCCCTCGACATCAGGCCGTGAACGATTCGTCTGAAGAACGCAGCCAGGCTCCGGAGCGGGCAGCGCGCGCCGGGCAGGTGTGGGAACGGTGGCAAGGCCGGTGACTCTGGCGTGCGGCCCCGGAGGGAATGGCTGCCGACCTTTGCGTGAGGAGAGGGACTTTACCCGTGACGGCGCGCGAAGTCGAGGGCATGATAGGTCAGGATGATGTCGGCTCCGGCGCGCTTGAACGCGGTCAGTATCTCGTCCACGACACGCGCCTCCTCGATCCAGCCGTTGCGCGCGGCGGCTTTCACCATGCTATACTCGCCGGATACATTGTAGACGGCGAGCGGGACATCGAAGTTGTCGCGCGCCTCCCGCAGGATGTCCAGATAGGCCAGCCCCGGCTTGACCATCACCATGTCCGCGCCCTCCTCGATGTCCAGCGCGATCTCCCGCAGCGCCTCGCGTCGGTTCGGCGGGTCCATCTGATAGGTGCGCCGGTCGCCGAACTGGGGCGCGCTGTCCGCCGCCTCGCGGAACGGGCCGTAGAAGCCGCTGGCGTACTTGGCGCTGTAGGCCAGGATGGGAGTCTGCGTGAAGCCGTTCGTGTCCAGGGCGGCACGGATGGCGGCAACACGCCCATCCATCATATCGGAGGGCGCGATGACATCCGCGCCCGCCTCCGCATAACAGACGGCGGCGCGGGCCAGAAGTTCCAGCGTCGGATCGTTCGCCACATCGCCCTTCTCGATGATGCCGCAGTGTCCGTGCGCCGTGTATTCGCACAGGCAGACATCCGGCACGATCAGTATGGAATCCCCGATGGCCTTGCGCAGCGACCGGATGGCGCGCGGCACGATGCCGTCCTCCGCATAGCCGCCGCTTCCCACCGCGTCTTTCTCCTCCGGGATGCCGAACAGCATGATGGCGGGCAGGCCAAGTTTGGCGATCTTCTCGACTTCCCGGCAGAGCGCGTCCACCGTATAGCGATAGACGCCCGGCATGGAGGGAATCTCGCGGCTCTCCCGCTCCGCCGTGACGAACATCGGGTAGAGCAGATCGTTTTTCGTGACAACGGTTTCGCGCACCAGACGGCGCATTGCGGCGCTGCGGCGCAGGCGGCGCGGGCGGTGAATCAACTCACGCATGGCGGTAATGCTCCTCTAACGCCGCTACCAGGCCGGGAATCGTATGTTCCTCCGCGACGATCTGCGGGGTCAGGCCCAACTCGCGGGCGGTGTCGGCGGTAATCGGGCCGATGGCGGCGACCAGCGCATTTCCGACCAACACAGGTAGGCTGGCCGTATCGCCCTCCGTGAGGGCCTGCGCGAAGTTGCGGACGGTCGAGGAGGAGGTGAAGGTCAGGATGTCCAGTTCGCCGTTTTGCAGTTGAGCGCGCAGGCTCTCGGCAGAGGAAGCGTCGAGGACAGTTTCGTAAACCGGCAGCACGTCTACCGTCGCGCCGCGCTCATGTAGCTTTTCCGGCAATATCTCACGGGCTTCAGCGGCGCGGGGCAGCAGCACGCGCTTCCCCTGCATCTCCGCCTCCGGCCACTGCGCGATAACGGCTTCCGCCACCGCCTCGGTCGGCACGAAATCGGCGCGCAGGCCCAACTGCTGCCGCAGCGCCTCCGCCGTTGCCGGGCCGATAGCCGCGATCTTCGTTGTTCCGAATGCCCGCGCGTCCCGCCCTGACGCTTCCAGCCGTTCGGCAACAATCGGCACGGCGTTGGCGCTGGTAAAGACGGCCCAATCGTACTGCCGCAGGCGAGAGAGCGCCGAATCCAGGCCGCTATAATCTTCCAGACGCGCGATCTTGATGACCGGAAACTCGACCGGCTCCGCGCCTCTGGCCCGCAGCAGGTCCGACAGAGCGCTTGCCTGCTCCCGCGCCCGCGTCACCAGCGCCCGCTTGCCCAACAGGGGCCGCACCGCCGGATCGTCGAACCAGCGCAGTTCCTCGCGCAGTCGCACCACGTCGCCGACCACGCAGACGGCGGGCGGCGTCAGTCCGGCGCGCAGCCTCTCCTCCACGATGGTCGCCAGCGTGCCGGTCACGACGCGCTGCCGGGGCCAGGTTCCCCACTGCACCAGCGCGACAGGCGTTTCCGGGCTGCGACCGTGTTCCTGCAAGCGCGCCGCGATCTCCGGCAGGCTCTCCACGCCCATCAGAAAGATCAGCGTATCGGCGGCGTGCGCGATGGTCGCCCAGTTACGCCGTCCTTCCGCCGCGCCCGGTTCCCGCGTTCCCGACTCCGTCGCGTCATCGCGCTCATGCCCGGTGATGACGGCGAACGACGAGGCGGCGTCCCGGTGCGTGACCGGAATCCCGGCGTAGGCAGGCGCGGCGATGGCGGACGTGACGCCCGGCACGACCTCGAACGGCACGCCTGCCGCCCGGCACGCCTCCGCCTCTTCCCCACCCCGCCCAAACACGAACGGATCGCCGCCCTTCAGCCGCGCCACCGTCTTGCCCTGTAGCGCCTGCTCCACCAGCAGCGCGTTGATCTCCGGCTGCTTCATGGCGTGGCGCGCGCTGGCCTTGCCGACGTAGACGCGCTCTGCCTCCGGGCGGGCGTAGTCGAGCAGCGCCGGATGCGCCAGTCGGTCATAGACGACGACATCCGCCGCGCCGAGCCGTTCGCGCCCGCGCACAGTGATCAGGCCGGGATCGCCCGGCCCCGCTCCGATGAGATAGACGGTTCCGTTGGGCATGGGTTATAAATCCCGGCGAATGAATTCGCGGCTGGAAAAGCACGAAGTCGGCCTGCGCCGACTCAACCAACCCGCGCAGGCGGGTTTTGTGCTTTTGCAGACGCGGTTTCAACCGCCGGCCAAAGAGTTCTAAATATCCGGAATCTGCCAGTGGATTTCCGGCTTGCCGTGGGCGCGCAGGGCCGCGTTGATCTTGGAGAACGGCCTGCTGCCGAAGAAGCCGTTGCGCGCCGAGAGCGGCGACGGATGCGCCGACTGAATGATGGTATGTCGCCCGGTGTCAATGAGCGGAATCTTCTTCTGCGCGTAGCCGCCCCAGAAGACGAAAACGACCGGACTCTCTTTCTCGCTCACCTTGCGGATGATGGCGTCGGTGAAGGTCTCCCAGCCCTTGCCCTTGTGCGAGTTCGGCGCGTGCGCGCGGACGGTCAGCGCCGCGTTGAGCAGCAGAATGCCCTGCTCCGCCCAGGGGATGAGATAGCCGTTGTTCGGGACGCGGCAGCCGAGATCGCTCCGCAACTCCGCGAAGATGTTGATGAGCGACGGCGGCGGCTTGACGCCGGGCCGGACGGAGAAGCAGAGGCCGTGCGCCTGCCCATCGTCGTGGTACGGGTCTTGACCGAGCAGCAGGACGTTGACGTTCTCATACGGCGTGGTGTTCAGCGCGTTGTAGACGTCCGGTTCCGGCGGAAAGACGGCATATTTGCTGCGCTCCTCCGCGACGAACGCCTGAAGCTGCTGGAAATAGGGCTTGTTGCACTCCTCGCCGACTATCGGCTGCCAGGAGGCGGGGAGCGGGGGCGTCATACGGCGGCGCTGCCTTTCTCGCCTCGCGGCGTCAGGACAGTGTCGTGCCGCTCGCTCTCGACGGGTTCCGGGTAGTCCAGAATGTAGTGCAGGCCCCGGCTCTCATGCCGCCGCAGCGCGCACTCCACGATCAGCCAGCCGACCTGCGCAATGTTGAGTGTCTCCCAGGCTTCGACGGACGCGCCCGGTTCCTCCTCCATCTGATCGAGGACAGCGAGGAGTTCCCCCTGCGCCTGCTTCAGGTCTGCGGTCGTGCGGACGATGCCCACGTTCTGCTGCATCGCGCGCTGCGCCCGTTCCCGCAGGTTCTGGCTCCAGGCGGCGCTGGCGGAACCATCTGTTCGCGGCGGCTCGGTCTGCGCGGAACCGCCCGGCAGCAGGGGCGTGCTGGCGCAGGCGAGCGTATGCTGCGCCGCCCGGTAGCCGAACACCATCGCCTCCAGCAGCGAGTTCGAGGCCAGCCGGTTCGCGCCGTGAACTCCGGTGCAGGCGACCTCCCCGGCGGCGTAGAGGCGGGCGATATTCGTCGCGCCGTCCAGATCGGTCTGCACGCCGCCGCACTGATAGTGCTGCGCCGGAACGATAGGAATCGGCTCCTTCGTGATGTCAATGCCGACGCTCAGGCAGCGCTCGTAGATGGTCGGGAAATGACTCTTGAGGAAATCGGGCTTCAGATGCGTCACATCGAGATAGACGCACGGCACGCTGCGGCGTTTCATCTCGCTGACGATGGCGCGGGCCACGATGTCGCGCGGGGCCAGTTCGCGCCGCGTGTCGTAGCGTTCCATGAACGCCTCGCCGTCGGCGTGCCGCAGGATGCCGCCCTCGCCGCGCAGGGCTTCGGTGATCAGAAAGGCGCGGGCTTTCGGGTGATAGAGCGTCGTCGGGTGGAACTGAATGAACTCCATGTTCGCGATCGCCGCGCCCGCGCGCCAGGCCATCGCCACGCCGTCGCCCGTCGCGACCAGCGGGTTCGTCGTATGCTGGTAGACATGCCCGCAGCCGCCGGTAGCGAGTAAGGTGGCTTTGGCGCGGAAGGTGACGACTTCGCCCGTCTCGCTGTCCAGCGCGTAGGCTCCCGCGCACGCCCGGCCCTCCGGCGTCTCCATGATCAGCAGGTCGGTGACGAAATAGTGTTCGTAGACGGCGATCTCCGGGCGCGCTTTGACGGCCTCCAGCAGCGTGCGCTCGCACTCCCAGCCGGTATAGTCTGCCGTGTGGACGATGCGGTTGCGCGAGTGGCCGCCTTCCCGTCCGAGCGAGAGACGGACGTTGCCGCTGGCGTCGGTCTCCGTGTTGAAGTTCGCGCCCAGCGCGATCAGGTCGCGGATGCGTTCCGGCCCTTCATGCACCAGCACCTCGACTGCATCCTCATGGCAGAGGCCCGCGCCCGCCACGAGCGTATCCTGCTTGTGCAGCGCAAACGAATCGTCTTCGGACAGCACGCCCGCGATGCCGCCCTGCGCCCAACTGCTGTTGGCGTCCGCGCGCCGCTTCTTGGTCAGCAGGGCGACGGAGCCGTGCGGCGCGACGTTCAGGGCATAAGTCAGCCCGGCCAGGCCGCTGCCGATCACGAGAAAGTCTATCTCGACGCTCATTTTCCGACGATCTACCCTTTCAAAAAAGCGTTGCCGCCCCGTTCCAGCAGCCGGTGCGCCACTGCCGCGCCCACTTGCGCCGCCTCGGTGCGGTCGCCTTCTTGCCTTTCCAACAGCCTCTCGGAGCCGTCTGGCGCGGCGAGGACGGCGATCAGCGTCACCGTCCGGCCCGCGACCTGCGCCAGCGCGCCCGCCGGAACCGTGCAGCCTCCGCCGAGCGCCGCCAGAAAGCTGCGTTCCGCCGTGACCGCATCGGCAGTGTCGGGATCGTGCAGGGGCGTCAGAAGCGCCAGCGTGGCCGCATCTCCGACGCGCGTCTCCAGTGCCAGCGCGCCCTGTCCTGTCGCCGGAACGCAGACCTCTGGCGCGATCCGCTCGGAGATGCGCGCGCCCCATCCGAGGCGGTTCAGCCCGGCGCACGCCAGCACGATGGCCTCGTACTGCCCCTCGTCCAGCTTGCGCAGGCGGGTGTCCAGATTGCCGCGCAGTTCCTCCAGCTTCAAATCCGTGCGGTAGGCGCGCAGTTGGGCCTGGCGGCGCAGGCTGCTCGTCCCGACGACGGCCCGCTGCGGCAGCGTCTCCAATGTTGCTCCGTCGCGCGTCAGCAGGGCGTCACGCGGGTCTTCGCGGGCCGGGACACAGGCCAGTTCCAGGCCGTCGGGCAGTTCGCCGGGCATGTCCTTGAGGCTATGCACGCCGACATCTATGCGGCCCTCGATCAGCGCCTGCTCGATCTCCTTGACGAACATGCCTTTCGTGCCGACCTGCGCGAACGGCACGTCACGGCGCAGATCGCCCGTCGTCTGAATGATCTCGGTGACGACCTCCAGCCCCGGATGCGCGGCCCGCAGCCGCTCCACGACCGTCTCTGTCTGCGTGCGCGCCAGCAGGCTCCCGCGCGTTCCGACGCGCAAAACTTGTCTCTCCCCGCTCGCCATCCGCGTTCCTTCTTTCTACGCACAGAGTATACCTGAAATTGCAGACCTAACCCCCCTTCCCAGCGAGGAACGAGCGATTCAGGGAAGGGGGAAGGGGGGTTAGGTCAAAGGAAACCTTCCCCGCTATCACGAACAGGTATCCTGCCGTCACGGAGCGTTTCAAGAAACGTCCTGTATCGGGAGACTACATCGGAGCCGCGCAGAAAGGAAGTCCGCCCTATGTTCGCGTTTCGTCGCCCTGTCGCGCCGTTCGCGCTCACGCTGTGCCTGTTTGTGTCGCTCGTCGCGACTGCCGCGCCGCCGCCCTCGCCTCTGCGGAAAGGCCGGGACGTGCAGGCGCTGGACGGCGTCTGGAAGTTCCAGACCGACCCGGAGAAGAGAGGCGAAGCGGAGGGATGGAAGCGAGCCGCGCCGCCGAGCGCCAGGGAGTCGGTCGTGCCGGGCCTGTGGAACACCGGCGCCGCGCCGGGCTACTCCGGCGTCGCCTGGTACTGGCGCGATTTCGAGACGCCCGCCGGTTGGAAAGGGCAGACGGTGCGGCTGCGCTTCGAGGCGGCGGCGGAGAAGGCGCAGGTCTGGCTGAACGGCGAATCGCTCGGCGCGCACACGGGCGGCGCGACGCCCTTCGAGTTCAACGTGACGCAGGCGATCCGGATCGGGGGCAAGAACACGCTGGCGGTGCGGCTGGAAGGCGATGCGAAAGCGGGCGCGGGCCTCTGGCAGGGCGTGCTGCTGCTGGCGCATGATGAGGCGTATATCGCGGACTGTTTCGCGCAGGGCAACGGTCTGGGCAACCTGAACGCCGCCATCACCTTCCTCAACACCTCCCGCAACAGCGGCGACGCGACGCTCGATGGCCGCATCGTCGCGGCCACCGAATCCAGAAGAGACCTGCTGAAGACGCACCAGACCCTGCACCTGACGCCCGGACGCAACCTGACGACGCTGCTGCTTACCCTGCGCGGCAGGAATCTCCATCTCTGGTCGCCGGAGACGCCTCTGCTCTACCGCCTGCAGCTCATTTTTCGCCAGGGAGAGGATATTCTGGACACGCAGGAGACCGTGTTCGGCTTTCGGGAGTTCGGGTTCAAGGAGGGCGCCATCACCCTGAATGGCGAGCCGCTCACGCTCACGGCGGTCGCGCCGCGTCCCCCACAGCCGGTCGTCATCGCCACGACGACCGACATGGAGCGCGCCCGCGAATCGCTGCGCCGCCTGAAAGATAAGGGCGTCAACGTGCTGCACCTGGACGCGCCGCCCTCCGCGCTGCTGGCGATGGCGGATGAGGTCGGCCTGCTCGTCGTGGAAGGCCCGCGCCCCGATCAGACCGCAAAGGCAGCCGCCGATGAACTGCGCGCCCTGCTGCTGCGCGACCGCTCGCACCCCTGCCTCCTGGCCTGGAACCTGGGCGACGCCGACAGCGCGACGGCCCAGCTTGCCCGCCAGCTCGATCCGACGCGCTTCCTCCTCGTCGGCCCTGCCAATGCGCGCAAACTCTGGCTGCCCGGCCAGAACGAGGCGTCCGCTGTGCCGCCGCCCTCCGGCCTGCTGCCCCTGCCGTAGCGGCGCGCGGAGCGCCCACCGGGCGAGCGGCTCAATCCACCGGAAGCGTGTACAGTTTGTCCTGGCAGAAGAAGCTGATCCGCCTGCCGTTCGGCATCCACATCAGCCCGGTGAGCGTGCCGCCCCCCTCCTCTCCCAGTTTCCGCATCTCGCTCCCGTCCGCCCGGCTCACCCAGAGCGTATCCCGATAGTAGGCGCGGTTGTCGGCGGGCGGCACCAGCCAGGTCAGCAGCCGTTGCAGCGGCGAGGCGCTGGCGGTGCGGAGGATATAGGCGAGACGGTCGCCCTGGGGAGAGAGTTCGGCTTCCGACTCGGTCTGCATCCCGCCGGGCAATCTTACGGTAAAGGCGCGCGGCGGGGCCGCGCCCGGCGTCAGGCCATACTCGTTGATGGTCAGGGTGGCTCCCCGGCGGAAGTTGAGCGAGACGACGCGATCCTGCGCATTGACCCCCATCGGCCAGGGGAGCGGCCCGGTGATGCGCGGCCCGCGCACCGACTTCCCGTCCAGACGATGCATCCAGGGCTGGACGCCCGCCTGGTTGGGAACGAACTCGACCCAGCGGCGGTTATCGGAGAGCCAGAGCGGGCCGCTCGTGTTCATGGTTCCCATGAACGTAGACGGGCCGCCCGTCGGCCTGGGGATCGGCCAGGTCACGTTCTGCAGGCCGTCCAGCGTGGACGCGGTCCAACAGGCTCCGGGAGACCGGAGGTTCTGCCAGACCAGCCACCTGCCGTCCGGCGAGAGCCGCCACTGCGCGGGGGAGGAGGCCGCCCCGCGCAGCCGCCGGTTCAGCGTCATCAGCGGCCTGGCGCTGCCGGTCGCCACATTCACGCGAAACGCCTGAAGGCCCCCCCGCCCGGCGGAGCGGAACGAGAGGATCGAGCGGTCGGACTCCCAGAAATAGCCGCCATACTGCTGAAGCCACTGCTGCGTCTCCACAATCGGCGTGGCGCGATACAGCAGATTCTGCCTGCGCAGATAGAAAAAAAGGAGCAGCGCGCCTGCAACGCCGACCAGCGCCAACAGCGCCATTCCGATGCGCTTTCGCTTGTTCATGGGCGACACCCGCTTCTCTTTCGCGAGGAGTTCCTGCGCCGAGCCGCTCTCGTGGGTGAACTCCTTCGCCTGGCAAAACGTCAGGGCTGCTCGGACGCTAACCCGTAGTTCGTTAGCGAACGGCGGCCCTCCTGCTTGCCTCCGTGCAGAGCATCCGGGGGTGAAGAGCGTGTATAATGAAGGGAGGCCGCACCGCCGCCGACAGCGTCCCAAGCATCGAAAGGAAAGGAAGGAAAGGCGTATGAGTTCTCATCAGGAGAAGGCCGCAGCCTACGATCCCTGCGCCGAGAAGCCGGGGAGCTACACCGCGCTCGATCCCTGCGCGTTTGTCCTATTTGGAGCGACAGGAGACCTGACACATCGCAAGATCGCCCCCGCCCTGTTCAGCCTGGCGATGCAGAAGCTGCTGCCGGAGTCGTTCGTCGTCGTAGCCTTTGCCCGTCGCGACAAGACCGACGCGCGTTTCCGCGACGATCTGCGCGCCGCCGTCCAGGAGTTCGCGCCGCAGCTTCCTGCCGACGGCCCGGAGTGGGACGCCTTCGCGCAGAACATCGTCTATCTGCGTTCCGACCTGGATGACCCGGAGGGCTACCGGCGTCTGGCCGCGCGCCTGGCCGAACTGGACCAGGAACGCGGGGTACGCGGCAACCGCCTCTTCTATCTTGCGACGCCGCCGGAGACCTTCAGCGAGATCATCCAGAATCTTGGCAGCGCGGGCCTCAATAAGCCGGGAACGCCGGAGGGTTGGGCGCGCATCATCGTCGAAAAGCCCTTCGGCTACGATCTGGAGTCCGCCCGCAAACTCAACGCGGAACTGAGCGCGGTCTTTGCCGAAGACCAGGTCTACCGCATAGACCACTATCTCGGCAAGGAGACCGTGCAGAATATCCTGGTGCTGCGCTTCGCCAACCAGATTTTCGAGCCGCTCTGGAACCAGAAATACATAGATAACGTTCAGATCACGGTGGCGGAGACGATAGGCGTGGAGGGGCGCGGGAACTATTTCGAGCAGGCCGGCATCACGCGGGACATGGTGCAGAACCATGCACTCCAGGTCTTGACGCTGATCGCGATGGAGCCGCCCGCCTCGCTGCTGGCCGACGATGTGCGCGACGAGAAGGTGAAGGTGCTGAAATCTATCCGCCCGTTCACGCCGGAGGATGTAGCGCAGCGGACGGTGCGCGGGCAGTACGGCCCCGGCCTGGTGGACGGCAAGCCGGTTCCCGGCTATCGCGAGGAGGAGGGCGTAGACCCGCGCTCGACGACAGAGACGTTCGCGGCCTTCCGCTTCGCGATTGACAACTGGCGGTGGGCGGGCGTGCCGTTCTACGTGCAGGCGGGCAAGCGGCTGCCGAAGCGGGTCACGGAGGTTCAGATTCAGCTCAAGGCGGTTCCCGAAGTGCTGTTCGCGCGCCTGGACTGCCACGACCTGCGCCCCAACCGCCTGACGCTGCGCATCCAGCCGGACGAGGGCGCGTCGCTGGAGATCAACAGCAAGGAGCCGGGGCCGCAGATGCACGTGCAGGCCGTTCAGATGGATTTCAAGTACGGCGCTTCCTTCGACGCGCCCATCCGCGATGCCTACGAGCGGCTGCTGCTGGATGCGATACGCGGGGATGCTTCGCTGTTCGCCCGCAACGACGAGGTCGAAGCAGCCTGGGGACTCATCACGCCGATTCTGGACGCCTGGCGCGATCTCTCCTGCCCGCTCTTCCCGAACTACGCCGCCGGAACCTGGGGGCCGGAAGCCACCAATGCCCTGCTGACGCGGGGCCATGTCTGGCATCATCCGCGCTAACCGCAAACAAAACAGCCCTATGAAGTTTCATAGGACTGTGCTATGAGCTTATCATTGCAGGGCAAAGCGATAGACTTATTTATAGGTTTCCCTCTGCTCTAGCAGGAACGCCAACTGTGCTATCTCGCCCTCTGCCGGAACGCAGGCAGAGGGCGGAGGGAATGCAGGCACAACGAGCGCAGCCAGTTTCGGAATGGCTTCCTGAGCCATCTGCACATAATCGGCGCGGCGTTCCAGCCCGACGCTATCATAACCTAAAGCTTCGCAAGCGGCCAGTGTGGAACCGGAACCGCAGAAGGGATCCAGGATGGTTCCTTCTCCGAGCGGCAGGGCGGCATAGGCCAACTGCCGTAAGAACGACTGTGGCTTGAGCGAGGGGTGCGCAGCGATGGCGCGCTCTCGCGCAGGCGTTCGCTCGCTCGGAATGACATCGAGAAACGGAGTTCCCTCGGAAAGGCGGCGTAATCCGCCGGTCTTCCAACACCGCAGATTGTCCTGTACCCGGCCCTCCAATGGTTTGCGAAAGAGGCCCCAGGGTTCCCAGCAGGAGCGGGGCGTCACGCAGACCAGAGGAAATTCCGCTTCGGCATTCTTCGGGCGATCTCCGCCGCGCAGCGTGCGAACCAGGCGTACGATCTCGCCGCGCCGCTCGAACCCGGCAGCATCCAGCGCATTGAAGACGAGATAGGAGAGTTGCGTTGAGGCAGCAATGAAGAGATGCGCGCCAGGAACCAGTGCCGGCAGGAGCGCCTGCGCGAAATGAAAAAAGAAAGTCTTGAGTTCCTGTATCTCTTCTCTCGAGAGGATGGTGAATCGGGGAGATGGAGCGCGCTGATGCCCGTCGAAAGAGGGGGGTATTCGCCAGACACCGCCTTTCCCGTTCGCGCGTTTCTCCAACTCCGCGTCCTCGAACTCCTTGAGGGCAAAAGGAGGATCGGTAATGACGGCATGGAAAGTATTGGGAGCGCACTGGCGCAGCCACGAAATACAGTCCGATTGAATAAGTTCGTAGGCCAAGTTTGCTCCCTCCTTCAGCAAGATGTGCCATGTTCAGTATAACAGAAACGCTTCCACTTCACAAGCGAAAGGTTCTTACTCTTGGATGTCCCTCGACTGCATGATGAGTTTCTGTTTCGCAAAGCTGGGCTGCCTTTTGGCGTGACAACAGACCAGATTGCGGCAGCCGTCAACGACTTCTATCTGATGTTTCATGACATCAACAAGTATACAGTGGAACGTGACTATGGCCGTCTGGAGAAGCTGATGCGCGAAGCGACGTTCAGTGATTTTGTCGGCGAGAGCCTGACCCGCGCGCTGGCGAAATCCTGCCTGTCCCTCAAACGCAATCTCTGGAACAATGGTTATCCCGACCTGCTTTCGCGGGCCGACAATGCTGAAGCGGGCGTACCTCGTGGAATCGGTATTGAGGTAAAGGCATCACGTGCCAGCGGTCAATGGCAAGCGCACAATCGCGAGGCCGGCTGGTTTCTCGTTTTTCGCTTCCTCGTAGATACGCAGACCGAGGACAATGCACAGGCTCTCCCCTTTCAGATCGTGGAGATATTGGCAGCAGAGTTGACCCTTTACGATTGGTCTGTTAGCCGAGGCGCGGAAGGCGACATAACAGCCGACGCAAACTCTGGGGATTCGCTTCCGTCCACAATACAACAAGCGACTCAGGAGACGCCGATAGAGGCTCAGGTGGCAGACATTGCCGCCGCAGTCGCCCAGGAAAAGCGACGAACGCGCACAACCTCGACGAACGCATCCGGCACGTACAAACTGCGGAGCAACCCCGTCTATGCAGACCCGGTCTATGTGGTGAAGCACAAAAACAATCCTTTATGGTTACGGCTGAAGGCACAAGCGAAGAGCGCAGGCGACCGTCCGCGTTAGGAGGAGCAAAGGAAGAGTATGGCGATAAAGTGGGTGTTTTTTGACATCGGGGACGTGCTGTTCGATGAGGATGTGCCGCACCTCTACTACTTTCATTCGCTGCTGCTGGCGATGCGGCGCAACGGCGTGAAGGTGCAGTGGGACGAGTACCACATGCGTATCCAGGCGTGCGTGCGAGTCAAGCCGGGTACGGCCGTCACGGATGCCGCCCGCCACTACGTTCCCGATGCCGCGCTGTGGGACAAGATTTTCCAGGAAGGCCGCGCCGAATACGAACTGATGCGCAAGCCGCGTCCCTACGGCCTGCTGCTCGATGACATCACCGCAGTCGTGCAGGAACTGCGCCAGGACTTCCGGCTCGGCATCGTCGCCAACCAGCACCCGCCCATCCTCCAGGCGCTCGACGACTACGGCATCGGCCCGCTCTTCGATGTCAAGGCTATTGATGAGGTGGTCGGCCTCTCGAAGCCGGACCCGGCGATTTTCCACTGGGCGCTGGAGCAGGCGGGATGCGCGCCGGAGGAGGCCATCATGATCGGTGACCGCCCTGACAACGACATCGCGCCTGCCAACACGGTCGGGATGGCGACGATCCGCTTCCGGCGCGGCCTGCTCTACTCGCTCTACGATCCGAGGCACGACAGCGAGCGCGCCGACATCGTCGTGCGGGAGACGCCGCGCCTGGTTCCTGCCGTGCGCCGCCTGGTCAACGCGCAGGCCGCAGGTTAGCATGGAGTCACCTTAATCAAAAGTTAATCCGGCCTTAATACTCCGTTAATGTAGCGGCGCTATGATAGTTCTCGTGCGCTCACTCTCCGAGCGACGATCACCCTTTTCTCGCCATGGAGCGTTCTGCCCACAAGCAGGCGCTCGTTGCCGGATACTCACAGTATCCGGCATTTTTTTGCGCACAGGCGTTTCAGGGGAGTATGCAACCAGAACCCGATTGTCTTGCGGGGTCGTGGAC
>DASRGL010000309.1:0-2450 GCA_035651115.1 Chthonomonadaceae bacterium | reverse complement strand
GACTTCGACGCGCCTCTCGATGATTTCAAAGAGTATATGCCGTGAACCTGCTGCTGGACACGCATACCTTTCTGTGGTTCGTGTGGAACGATCCGCAGTTGAGCGATATGGCAAAGAACCTGATCGCCGATGCCGATAACGATGTCTTTCCGAGCATGGCGAGCGCCTGGGAACTGGTAATCAAGGTAAGCATAGGAAAGTTGATCCTGGCGCATCCTGTTGACCTCTTCTTGCCTGACCAGCTTCAGCGCAACAATATTCAACTGCTTCCGATTGCTTTGCCTCACACTCTGCGCGTAGCTGTCTTGCCGTTTCATCACAAAGACCCGTTCGACAGGATGCTTATCGCGCAGAGTTTGGTCGAAACAATGCCGTTGGTCAGCGCCGATGCGGTCTTGGATGCCTATGGCGTTCGGCGTCTCTGGTAGAGCGTATTTTCCGCCTCAGGCGTCAGATTAATTGGAGAGGGTTCCGCAGAGAGGCGAGTGTGGGAGGCGAAGATGGCTTCGACCTGCGCGATGGTTTCGGCGGCGTGGATGGCGTCCCGAATGCGGGCCGCGCCTGGATAGCCGCGCACGTAGTGGGGAAGTTGGCCGCGCAGGTGGCGAACGGCGCGTTCCTCGCCGAGCGTCTTTGCCAGATCGCAGACGTGTGCAAGCGCCGCCTCGATGCGCTCTTCCCAACTCGGCGGAGGCAGCAGTTCGCCGGTACGCAGATAGTGGATCGTGTCGCGGATGATCCAGGGGTTGCCGATGGCCGCGCGACCGATCATCACGCCATCGCAGCCGGTTTCCGCCAGCATCCGGGCGGCGTCCTGGGGCGTCTTGATGTCGCCGTTGCCAACGACGGGTTTCGAGACGGCCTGCTTGAGTTCCCGGATCAGTTCCCAGTCGGCGTCGCCGGAGTGTCCCTGCACAGCGAACCGGGCGTGCAGCGCGAAGGCCGAGACGCCGACCTCCTCCAGCTTCTTCGCCAGCCCCGCCGTCGCCAGATGGCCGTAGTCCCACCCCGCCCGCGTCTTCACCGTAATCGGAACGGAAACGGCCTTCACGATGGCCTCGACGACGCGGCAGGCGGTCGCCTCATCGTTCATCATCGCCGCGCCGCCGCCCGTCTTGCAGACCTTCGGAACCCAGCAGCCCATGTTGATGTCCAGAATGTCCGCGCCCTCGCCGACGGCCACGCGCGCCGCCTCCGCCATGATCTCCGGGTCGGCCCCGAAAAGCTGGACGGCGAGCGGGCGC
The DNA here is from genome assembly GCA_035651115.1 of Chthonomonadaceae bacterium. Classification (GTDB taxonomy): domain Bacteria; phylum Armatimonadota; class Chthonomonadetes; order Chthonomonadales; family Chthonomonadaceae; genus DASRGL01. The sequence goes on along the minus strand of DASRGL010000309.1, from coordinate 1,206 downwards.
TGCTCCTCCGTCACGTCGAACATGGTCATCGTGCGGGCGCTTTTGTAGTGGATCGCCATCGTGCTGATGAGTTCGGTGACGACCAGGCCCGGCCCGCCGATGCGCTTGGCGAGCCGACGGAACGCACCGTTCGTCACGTCGGCCATCGGCGCGAGAACGACCGGCGGATCAATCGCTATCGGCCCGACGTAGTAGGGCGTCAGGCGTTGGGTGTTGGGCGTTGGGTGTTGGCTATTCGGTTGTGTTAAGGTTGCGGTCATGTTGTAGTTCGGACCACCAGGGAGGAGCCGTCGGCATCCAGACCTGCATCGGGCCGGGATCGCGGTTCGCCCAGGCGTAGTACGGTATGGCAGTTACGTCTATCGGGCGCGTTGCGGCGCGATAGGGTTGTAAGCATGGGGCGTAAAGAGAATTGGCTCCATACTCCGGGGCGGCGGCACGACCGCGCAGGACAGTCACGCCGCCGAGCAGGGCCGGGACGAACTCCGGGTTCAGTTCTGCATACTCGTGCAGGAAGATGTCCCACACCTCCGTTTCCGGGTGGTCGGCCTGCTCAAAACAGTAGATAAGCGGGCCGCGCTGAAGCGCAACACGGTTATAGTTTGCCAGCACGCGCGGATGGCAGCCGATACGCTCGACGGGCATCTTTAGCTCAAAGCGAACAATGTCGCCCGCCTGCCACTGCCGCTCGATCCCCCTATACGAACCCATTTCTGCGCCGCCTTGCAAGAATTGTGCATCCTGACTAATGACCTCGACCTTAAACGGCCAGGTCCATTCGGGGACGCGCAGGAAGAGAGTGAATGGTATCGTCGGCGCATCTTCGATTAAGATTTCAATCTCACCGTCCCAGGGATAGTTCGTTTTCTGTACCAGCCGCGCCGTTTCGCCATTGGGAAGCGGAATGTTTGCCACACTGGTCGCGTAGAGATGCACGTAGACGCCTTCATCCGAGGCGCTATAGAAATAGCCCGGTAGGGAGGCGAGCAGACGCGCGATATTGGGCGGGCAGCAGGCGCAGCCGAACCACTCCTGACGGCGGTGCTTGCCCCGGTCGGCGAGCGGGTTCTGATAGAAGTAGCGCGTGCCGTCCAGAGAGATGCCCGGCAGAACCGCATTATAGAGCGTCCGTTCCATCAGGTCGGCGTATTTCGCCTCGCCGGTCAGGTTCAGCATCCGCCAGTTCCACATCACGCTGCCGATGGC
>DASRGL010000308.1:0-18773 GCA_035651115.1 Chthonomonadaceae bacterium | reverse complement strand
TGAGAAGTGCAGGTTGACCATGACCGCGCCCTCATGCCGCGTCACGGCATAGTGCCAGAGGCTATAGAGCGCGCGCATTCCGGAGCCGGTGCAGCGCTGCATCAGGCGCGGATTGGCCGGATCGAAAGCGTCGTTAGGCTTGCTCCAGCCCGTGAAACCGCCGATGGCCCGCGACACCACATCCTCTATCGTGACCCCTTCCGGCGGATAGTTGGCGCACCAGACCTCCTGGCAGAAGGGGGCGTCAATGCGCCGCTCCACCCAGTCGAAATCCAGAATCTGGCTCTCCAGGAGATGGTTGCGGCCAAAACGTTCCGCATCGGTAAAGTAGTCCGAGTCTTTGTGCAGGCCGAGCAGCAGGGCGATCTCGATCATGTCGGCGGTGGCGCAGGTATCCCCCTGCCAGCGATTGGGGCCGGCCACGCCGTTCGGGAAGAAGCCGAAATCGGTTCCCCAGGTGCGCAGATGTTCGTAGGCCAGGCGCGCCCAGTCTACATAGTGGTCTTTGCCCGCCGTCAGGCCGTACTTGAGGACGCCGAGGACGAAGCTGGTCTTGCTATGGAAATAGCGCCCGGCCTGCCCGACGACCTGGCCTTCCATATCGAACGCGCCCGCGCGTTCCAGAAGGAACCGGATCAGGCCGTTGGCAAGCTGCAGCGCCTCCTCATTGCCGACCGCGTCGGCGTAACGCGCCAGAGGAAAGATGATCTGCGCGCCGATCAGCACGTCGGTCATCTTGCCGATGGGCGGGAAGCGGTCGGGCCAGCCGTTGGGCGGCAGGAAGGAGGAGGGGAACCAGCAGGTGTCGCCTTCCCAGACGGCGTTGCGATAGAGGGAGTGGATGAGCTTCTGGGCGCGCTGCATGGCGTCCTTATCGTCCTCGGCCAGATAGCGCGTCGTCCAGGCCAGGAGCGCGCTGCGCTGCGACCATTCCATCTCGACGACCGGGGCTGTATGCGTCCAGGGCGAGGGCGGCCAGACCATGAGTCCCTCGTCGCGCTGATAGGAGCGGAGAAGCTGGGCGTAGGCGGAGTCGCGCTCGTCCGGGGGCGTGCCGGTCATGATCCGGGCGAGGGTGAGGGCTTCGAGCAGGCGGCCTGTCGCGTCGCTGCATCCCCCGGCGGCGTGCAGAGCGATCGGAGGCTCGGTGTGGAACTCAGCGTAGAAGTAGGGCTGCCCGCCACGCTTCGGGTCGGTCAGGCGGGTGCAGCCGTCAAGGGCCAGTTCCGCGCGCGCGACCAGATCGAACGGGCATTCGCGGATCGCAGCGACGGCAGGATGGACGGCGGCACGCGCGGAAGACACAGTTTCGGAAGCCATGTCAATTCTCCCAGCGCATTCGCGCACCATGCGAGAACCGAAAAGACACACTTTGGGGCAGTATTCAACTGTATCATTGCCATTATAGGACTCTTAGCCCGGTTTGGTCAAGCGGTTTCGCAAAATGCCTGCATTTTGGATGGACAAGGGCTGTCCGGTATGCTAGAATAGCCGCACCTGCCGCGCTCTCTGCACTGCTTTGGCAGCGGGGCGATGGTGAGTCTCTCTCCCTCCGGGAGCAGAAGAAAGTCCTCGCCATGCGGCCCGCGCCCTCGTTGCAGGCCGGCCCGCCGTCCGTACAGAGAGGGAATCTCCGACCTCATGAATAGAACGTACCCGACTCGAAACATGCGACGCGTTCCGCCTTTTCCGCCTGTCGCGGCCCCGGTGGGGCCGCTCTCGAACCGAGCGCAAACACGCCGCAGAACTATCAGGATTGCCGCCGGTGCGGCGCTGCTGGCGCTGGCGGGATGCCGACAGCGCGCCGCCGCGCCCGCAACGCCGGTCGTTCCGGCGAAAGCCGCTTCCGTTCCCGCCGCGCCCCCTCCGCTCCCTCCCCTTCCGCCGGGCGGCGTGAAAGGCATCTATCTCACCGGATGGACGGCAGGAACCAAAAACCACTTCAACCATCTGGTCGGGCTGGTGGATCGCACCGAACTCAACGCCATGGTCATAGATGTCAAGGACGACGGCAACGTGACCTACGGGGCCGACGTGCCGCTGGTGAAACAGATCGGCGCGAACAGGCACATGGTCGCCGACATTGACAAGCTGATGGCGACGCTCAAGGCACACAACATCTTTCCCATCGCGCGCATCGTCTGCTTCCGCGATACGCCCCTGGCCGAAGCGCGCCCGGATATGGCGGTGCTGGCCCCGAACGGCAAAGTCTGGCACGATAAGACAGGCCATGCCTGGCTGAACCCTTACAATAAGGCGACCTGGGACTACAATGTAGACCTCGCGCTGGATGCCATCAAGCACGGTTTCAAGGAGATACAGTTCGACTATGTGCGCTTCCCCAGCGAGGGCAAGATCAGCACGCTCAAGTATCCCGGCAAACCGAAGAACAGCCTGCGCCGCGATCAGATTTCCGCGTTCCTGAAATATGCGCGGGAGAAGATCAAAGCGCAGGGAGCCTGGTTCTCGGCGGACGTGTTCGGGCTGACCAGCCTGGTGGAACACGATATGGGCATCGGGCAGACGCGCACGAACGTCGCCAAGCAGATAGACTATCTCTGTCCGATGGTCTATCCGTCGCACTATGCGCTCGGCGAGTACCATATTCCGAACCCGAACAAGGAGCCGTACAAGATCGTGCATCTCTCTGTCGGCGACGCCAAGAAGCGTCTCAAGGACGTGCCGACCTGCAAGCTGCGTCCCTGGCTGCAGGACTTCTCGCTGCACGGCGTGCATTACGGCCCGGCGCAGGTCAAGGCCCAGATCAAAGCGGTTCGCGACCTGAACATCCACGAATTCCTGCTCTGGAACGCGGGCTGCAAGTATACGGAGGCCGCGCTTGCCAAAGAGGCGTCTCGGCATGTCGTGCGGAATACTGGCAAACCTTAAAAGCAGGCGTTAGGACAAAACCTTCTTCCCAACTCTTAACGCCCACGAGGATGGCATGAGGAGTACGAAAGAGGCGCTGACCAAAGCGTTATAGACGTTGGAGATCGCCGTCGCCAAGGAGAAGCCCTGTGCGACGTTCTTGGCGCGAATAAACTGAATGAAGGAGGAGTGGAAAGCGTAAGAGTGTGTAGAAATACCTTGCCCGGCGAAGGAATTCGCGGCTGCCAAAGCCCGAAGTCGGCCTACGCAGTCTGTCCTACCCCCAACCCCACGGCACGGTCTGTCTGATTCCGAAACGATTCGGGACAGACCGTGCGCCCCTAAAGAGAAGGGGAGTGGAGGCGGCGCAGGCCGACTTCGGGCTTTTCTAGGTGCAGTTTTAACTGCCGCAACAGGTATTTCTACACACTCTAAGTAGCCAGCCCCAATTCGCTCGTAGAAATCGCATGGGCTGCAATCCTAACAAAGTACGAACCAACTACGTGCGGCTGCTTAGGCACTGTGCGGGGTCTGGCCCCGTCTTTGGCTTTGTGGCGCTGATAGCGGCGGAGGACGGGAAGGGTGAACACATCCTCAAGATTCGGGTCGGGATAGCCGTTCTCGGCCAGCCAGTCGGAGAAGTGTCGCAGCCAGCACTGATAGTGCAGGCAGGTGATCTTGGAGAGGCCGCGTTCGTAGCGGATGTGGTTGAGGTAGTCCGTGATGCAGTCGGCGAGTTTCATAACCGGTTCCCTTTCGACGTGGACAGTTTTCCAGGGACGTGGCCGGTGACAGTCGCTCCTCTAACACAGCAAAATGCCACTTAGAGTACGCTCCTCTAAGTGGCATTTTGCTGTCATTAGCTCTCAATAACGGGGCTGACGGGACTTGAACCCGCGGCCTCCGGCGTGACAGGCCGGCACTCTAACCACTGAGCTACAACCCCAGATTGTTACGATACGAAACAGGCAGAGCCTGGGTGGGGAAGAGCCGCAGACCTGTTTCGGATTTCCGCCGCTAGTATACCCTCGCTCGCGCCCGGTGTCAAGAGGGCGCATCGCCTCATCAAAAACCTAATTTTCAGAAATTCGGGTAGTCCTCTCCAACGGTAGGGATCCCTCTCGAACCGCCTGTCGCTGACGAGAGACATCCACACGGTGGAGGAGGACTACCAAGTCGTCGCCAACTGTCAGGATGCTGAGAGCGGCGCCACCGGAAGGAGCCTCGAAGAGAAAATCGAGCGACCAGACATGGCCCGGATGCGTGGCGGCCAGCAGCGGCGTCTTCGGTTTGCCGGGCGGCGTACGCTTCTTGCCGGTTACGGAGCAAGGCGACAGTTGGCTTTACGAACGAACTGGCACAAAATACGCACAAGCCTGAACTCTTACCAAGGCGACAAAGGACAAAAGCGCCGACAGATCGCTCTTCTCGACCGCAGCGATCCAGGCTTCTAGCCCAGGAGCCGCCTTGCTCAGGTCGGTCGCCGTCTCAAAGAGGGTACGGAAGTCTTCTTTGAGACGATGCAATATTCCCAGGTCAGGAGCAACCACAAACAGCGCCTCTAATTTGGCTTTATCGGCTCGGGACAGGTCGGTTTCGTTCCGAACAGGAGCCAGCGGCAGCCTTTGAGGGTTTGTCGCGCGGCTTCCGGAAGGGCGCGCTGGATTTCGCATCGCGCCGTGGTCGCACGCTCGGCCAGGAGCTTCATGACATGAAAGCGATCTGCGACGGGGCGCGCCTGCGGAAAACAGACCTCGGACACTGGAAGATAGGGTTCCCACAACTCCAGCGCCACTTGTTCCACTGCCGCCCGTGCGGAGGCAGACCAGGTGGAGAAACAAGCCAGCAAGGTCTCCTCCTTGCGGTCAGGCAACACGGCGATCACCCGTCCGGTTTGTAACCGAGCTGTTCGCGCGGATTTTGTCATCCAAAACGACATCAGCACGGTGCAGTTCATGATCCTGACGCCCTTGCCGGGAACGCGCTGCTTCACGCCGTTGCGCGAGCAGAGGCGTATATCATTTTTGGCGTACTTCTCCGAGAACATCTTGCTGCGATATAAATTTGTGGCGGATGCACACGGCAGCACGGCTGAAAGCGTAGAAAAGAGGAGAGATTTCTTTCGAGGAGACGTAATGCTGGAGGAGCGCGGAGAGACTTTGGACCTGTCGCCGGAGCGCGATGTTTCCCAGGAGGCGGTTCGCTCCGAGATCGAGGAGTATCTTCATATACGGCAGCAGCGGCGCAGGCTGTTTCCGCGCGCCGCGCTGGTCGGATTTCTGGCGGGGTTGGTCGCGCTGGCTTTCCGGGCGGCGCTGGCAGCCGGAGATGCCGCACGCAACACGCTGATCGCGTGGGCGCATCATGTTCCGCTCTTCGGCTGGATATTTCCGCTCCTGTTCGGCGCGTGCGGGGCCGCGCTCTCGGCGCTGATGGTGCGCCATGTTGCGCCGGAGGCTTCCGGCAGCGGCATCCCTCACATGGAGGCGGTGCTGCACCGTTTTCGGGAGTTGCACTGGCGGCGTGTCCTGCCGGTGAAGTTCTTCGGCGGCGCGTTCGCCATCGGCGGCGGGCTGGCGCTCGGACGGGAAGGCCCGACCGTCCAGATCGGCGGCACGGTCGGCGCGGCGGTTTCCGACTGGCTCAAGGTCGGCGTGCGGGATCGTCTGACACTGATCGCTGCCGGGGGCGGCGCGGGACTGGCCGCCGCCTTCAATGCGCCATTGGCCGGGCTGGTCTTCGTGCTGGAAGAGCTGGTCAAAGATTTCCGGCCTGCGGTCTTTGGCGCGGCGTTCCTTGCCTCCGCAATGTCAGATATCATCGTGCGTTTTGCTTCCGGGCAACTGCCGGTCTTCACGATACCGAGCTACCCCGTGCCGCCGCTCTCGGCGCTGCCCGCGTTCGCTGTCTTGGGGATCGCGGCCGGTCTGCTGGGCGTGGTCTATAACCGCAGCCTGCTAGGGACCCTGAGCCTCTTCGGCAGGCTGCCTGAGCAGAGGGTCGTTCCGGCGGCGGCGCTGGTCGGGGCTGCCGCCGGGCTGATCGGCTGGTTCTCCCCGATAGCTGTCGGCGGCGGGCATCCTCTGGCGGAGATGTTTCTGCAAGGCCGCGCCGTTCTCGCCGCCATTCCGCTCTGGTTCCTGCTGCGTTTTGTCCTCTCGATGGCGAGCTACGGGACGGGCGCTCCGGGCGGTATCTTTGCGCCGCTTCTGGTGCTGGGCGCGCTGCTCGGCCTGGGCGTGGGAGAGGTCACCCGGCTGCTGTTTCCAGCCCTGGTTCCGATCCCGGCCATCTTCGCGGTCGTCGGCATGGCGGCCTACTTCACGGCCATCGTGCGCGCGCCGCTGACGGGCATCGTCCTCATTCTGGAGATGACCGGCAACTATGCGCAGATGCTTCCGCTGCTGGTGGCCTGCTTCTGCGCCTATCTGGTGGCGGAGGGGCTGAACGAACTGCCGATCTACGAAAACCTGCTGGAACGCGACCTGCTGCAGGGGCGTCCGCTGCCGGACCTGCGCGAGCCGATGGTGCTGGAGCTGGAGGTCGAGCCGGGCGCGCCGTTTGCCGGGAAAGAGGTGCGGGCGCTGGGACTGCCGCCGGGCTGCATCCTGGTAAGCTGCCGGGAAGGAAACCGAGAGTGGGTTCCGACCGCCGCGACGCGCCTGGAACCGCATGTACGGATCACGGCGGTCATCTCCCCGGAGGCCGCAAACAGCGTCGAAGCCCTCCGGCGGGGCTGCGAAGCGCCCGATTAGCGGCCCCCCTCCCTGGCCCCCAAGAACAAGAGGGAGGGAGAAGAGGGCGCAGCTGCGCCCAGCGGGGTGAGTGAGGGCCAACCGCAAACGCCTGTTTAGCGATCACGGCCTTTCTGCAACGGATAGGGCGTAAGGTCGGGGTCGGCCAGGCCGAGCAGCCGATAGGCGGCAGCGCGGAGCAGAGGTTCGCACTCCGGCGTGAACATCAGCGTGCCGTAGTATTTGTAGGCGTCCTGGACTTCATAGCCGCCGCGCGCATATTCGGCGGCGGTCGGCACATAGCCCCAGCAGCCGTTCGTGTAGCTCAGCGAGAGGACGGGCGCGGACGACTGCGCCGAAAAGTCGCGCTGGTACTGTACGAACATTTCGGCAGGGAAACCGAGAATCTGGACGCCGCCGAGCGTGAGCCGCTGAATGGCAAAAGGCTGCTTCTCCGCGAAGTTCGGGCGGGCGGCGATCTCGCGGGCCGCTTGCGCCCAGGCCACACGCCCCTCGTAGAAAATCAGATGGCCCGGACTGGCTTTGGCGGCGCGCTCGCGTTCCAGGGTCGCTTCCCACTCCGCGATCTGCCGCTCGCACTCCTCGACGGACGGCGGGGGCAGGAGCGGCAGTTCCACCGTCTCCTCCGCCGCTTCCAGCGTCTCCCCCAGATGGCCGTGCGCATTCCATCGGGCCGTGTGCGCGGCATCGGCGATGGCGCGTCCGTTCGCCTCGACCGCCTCCCAGGTAAGCCGCCGGTACGGATTGATGTCCCCGCAGCAGCCCTGCAAGCTGAACGGCAGCGCGTCGGGAGCGATTCCTGAGTCGCCGCCCTCCGCGCGGAAACGCGCCTTGAGATGGGCTACGGCTGCCCCCGGCCACTCGGCGGTGATGGCAAGATTTTCGCCGCCGAGCGTCGTCGGGTGGCAGGCATGGCAGAACAGCAGCGCCAATGTCTGCCCGTCCGTCCCGTTGACGCAGAGCGTCTGCACGACCGGCGCGACCGGCCCGCCGTAGTCCTCGCCGAGAACGGTGCGCCCGTCGGGGAGCGTCTGCCGCCGGTTGACGCCGATCTGCGCCGCGCTCTCTCCGTAGGTCAGATGGACGGGCTGCAGCCGTTCCGCCGCCTGCTTCGCCACCCCGATCAGCTTGCGCGTCAGCACATCTATATACGCCTCGTCGCGCGGCCCCATGGAGCGGTAGAGGCGTACAGTCGGCCCGCCGTGCGTGTGCGTGCAGTGCAGCATGACCGCTTCCGGCGCAAGGCCCGCCTGCGCCGCAAGAGCCTCGCGCACGCGCTCCACCACGTCCATGTCCAGGCTGATCAGGTCCATCGCAAGCAGCGCGACCCGCCGCACGCCGTTATCCAGCACGAGCGCGCGGGCGTAGAGTTCGTCATGGATGCGGACGGCCCCGGTCGGGCGGAAGCCGTAGCCGCTCATCCAGACGCCTGGCGGCGGGGTGATGTTGGTCTCGCAGACTCCGGCATACAGCGGCATGTTCTTCTCCTGTCTTTCTCCGTGTCTCCGTGCCTCTGTGGTTCAAACTGTTTTAGCGGGCGGTGGGCAGGCCCGTCACGGCGATCCGTCCGAGCTTGTTGCCGTACTGCTCGGTGAAGTAGACCGCGCCGTCGGGGGCGATGCAGATGTCTTCCGGGCCGCTATCGGCGGTGGGAATGGCGAAGTCCAGGACGGTCGCGGTTCCGGCAGGAAGGACCCCGATCCTGGACGACTGGAACTCGGTGAACCAGACGTTGTCCGCGCGGTCCACCACGATGCCCGCCGGAAGCGCATTCGGCGTGGGCAGCGGGAACTCCTGCCAGGTATTGGCGGCGGGATCGTAGAGAGCGATGGCGTTGCCGCTCTGTTCCGTCACCCAGAGTCGCCCGCGCGAGTCCCGCGCGATATTGGTCGGGGTGACATTGCGGCGGGGCAGCGGGAACTCCTGGAACTGCCCGTTGGCGTAGCGCGCGATCTGGTTATCGTCCAGTTCGACGAACCAGACGGCGCCATCCGGGGCGACCAGCAGGCCGTCCAGAGCCGCGCGGGAGTTCGGCAGGGGAATCTCCGTGATCTGGTTGGTCGCCGGGGAGATGTACGCCAGGCGGCCTTTGCCCGCGCCGCCCTCGTAGCCCTCGGTGAACCAGGCCGTGCCGTCCGGGGCGAGCGCCAGGTCGCCGGGCGCGGCGTTGGGCGTGGGAACCGGAATCTCGGTCACCTGCCCGGTCGCCATGTCCACGCGGACGATCTTATTGCCCTCGACCTCGGTGACCCAGACGATGCCGCGCGCGCTGTCCACCGCGATGCCGTCCATCTCGCTATTGGGGGTGGGGACGGGGTAGCCGGTATAGACGCCGTTCGGGGTCATCCGCCCGACCTCGTTGGAGTGGTGCTGCGCGAACCAGACATTGCCCTGGTCATCGCTGCGCAGGTCGTCCGGCCAGCTTCCCGGAATCGCGGCGGCAGGCACATTGCTGTTCACCGGAACCGGGAACTCCTGGAAATGGGCGGCAGGCGGCGCGGTCACCGTGCCGCCTCCCCCGCAGCCCGTCAGCGCGCCCAGGCAGATCAGCGTGAATGTCAGAGGATGGAAGAGAGTGGGTCGCAAGACGGTTGCTCCGCAGAATGGATTTAGAGGGTCAGCGCCGGGAGGACGTTGGCGCGGGTACGGCCTCGTCGCCGGGAACATGAAGCAGTTCCGGCACGGTGACGCAGCGATAGCCGCGCGCCTTCAGCCCGTCCAGAATCAGCGGCAGCGCCGCGACGGTCGCCTCCCGATGCTGGCACGCGCCATCGTGCATCAGGAGGATGCTGCCGGGCCGGACGATGCGCAGGGCGCGGGCGGCCAGGGCGCGCGGCGTGTGAACCTCGTGATGCTCGACCGCGACCGACCAGAGAATGAGGCGGTCGCCCTGCCGCCGCGCCTCCCGAAAGATGGTCGGGTTCCAGTCGCCGCGCGGCGGGCGGAACAGGTGCGTGCGCAGGTGCAGCGTGGTCTCCAGGCAGGTCTCGCAGCGCCCTATTTCTAAAGAGACCTGACGGCGCGACTCGTGATCCAGATAGGGATGCGAACAGGTGTGGTTGCCGACGACATGCCCCTCCGCGACCTCTTCACGCGCCAGGTCGGGATACGCCTGCACCTGCCTGCTGACGTCAAAGAAAGTCGCCTTTACGCCATACTGCCGCAGGATCGCCAGGATGCGCGGGGTATAGCGCGGGTCCGGGCCGTCGTCGAACGTGAGCGCGACCACCTTCTGCCGCGTGTCGGCTTTCCAGAGGATGAATCCGGAGTGAGATTCGCGCCACCATTCCGCGAGCGTGAAGCCGCGCCAGGTGACCGCGCACGCGGTCAGACCCAGTCCGGCCAGCATCCCGCCAAGAAGGAGACAGATTTTCGCCGCGTGAAGCGGCTGTCGGTGCATCATCGGTTGGGAGAAAGGCGGGCCGCAGGGTAGACTGTTATTGCGTGGAGTCTACCTTTGCAGCGGGCATTTGTCAAGCGGGTGTTCAGGAGCAAAAGCATCATGTGGACTGTTGAGCGGGCGTTGGAGGCGATCCTGGCGCGGGCGGGGCGGCTGCCGGAGGAGCGCGTGCCTCTGCTGGAGTCGCTGGGCCGCGTGCTGGCCGAAGAGATCGCCGCCGATATAGATGTGCCGCCCTTTGACAACTCGGCGGTGGATGGCTATGCGGTGCGCGCCGAGGACACGGCGGGAGCGACGCCAGACGCGCCGGCGCTGCTGCGCACGCTGGCCGATGTGCCTGCCGGGGCGCTGGCGGCGGAGGCGGTCACGGCGGGAACGGCGGCGCGCGTGATGACCGGCGCGCCCCTGCCGCCCGGAGCCGACGCGATGGTGATGGTGGAGGATACGCGGCCTGCCGAAGCCGGCCGCGTCGCGATCCTGGAAGCGGCCCGGCCCGGAGACCATATCCGCCGGGCGGGCGAAGATGTGCCGCGCGGAACCGTTGTGCTGAACGCCGGAACGCGCCTCCGCGCCGCCGAGATCGCGATGCTGGCGACGATGGGCCGCGCGACCGTGCGGACGGTGCGCCCCGCGAAGGTGGCGGTCCTCTCGACGGGCGATGAGGTCGTGGACATCGCGGAGGGCGTAATCCCGCCGCCGGGCAAGATTCGCAACAGCAACCGCTACGCGCTGGCGGCTCTGGTGCGCGAGGCCGGGGCTATCGTCCACTCGCTGACGCACATTCCCGACGAACCCGCCGCCACGGAAGCGGCCCTGCGCGCCGTCTCCGACCCGCAGACGGGGGCCGATGTCATCGTCACGGCGGGCGGCGTGTCCGTGGGCGACCGCGATTTCGTCAAGCCCGCGCTGGAGAGACTGGGGCGGCTGGAACTCTGGAAAGTGGCGATGAAGCCGGGCAAGCCGCTGGCCTTCGGCGGCATCGGAGACGCGCTGTTCTTCGGGCTGCCCGGCAACCCGGTCTCCGCGATGGTGACATTCGAACTGTTCGTGCGCCCGACGCTCTGGAAGCTGGCGGGCCGCGCCGACCTGCATCGTCCGCAGGTGCAGGCCGTTCTCACGGAGGCCGTGCCGCACACGCCGGGCCGCCGCGAATATGTCCGCGCCATCACGACGACGCAGGACGGGCAGTTCGTCACGCGGCCCACGGGTGCGCAGGGTTCCGGCATTCTGCACTCCATGACGCGCGCCAACTCGCTGCTCATCGTGCCGCCGGAGTCGGCGGGATTGGAAGCGGGCGAGTCGGCGGCGGTTCTGCTGCTGGAGTGAGGATCAGGGAAACTCGCGGCGCGGGCGCACGACCGTCTGGCCGTCGTCCTCGATGAGCGGATGATGGTAGACGTAGGGCGGCTCCAGCACGGCGCGCTGCGCCTCCGTCAGTTCCTCGACCCACTCCGGGAACTCGCTCCGGTAGACGCCGCCCGCGAAATGCAGGTATTTGGGCGAGTAGCGGTAGAGCAGCGAGCGGCGCTCCTGCTTGCCTTTCCAGAGCAGCGTGCCGTGTGTCGTCGCCTCGTTGAAGATGAGCAGGTCGCCCGCCTTGCACGCCGGGTTGACGATGAGTTCCCGGTCGCTCTCCCACTCCAGGATTTTGCGCGGGCAGGGGTAGTTGGCCTTGTGGCTGCCGGGAATGCAGCAGAAGCCGCCATCGCCGGGGTTCACGTCCGCAAGCTGGTACTGGAACACGACCATGCCGCAGCGCATGACGCCGTTCTTGAAGATATAGTACTGCACGCCGTCGAAATTGTGTCCCGGCCCGTGCAGGATCAGTCCCTCGGAACCCTCGCCGCCGCAGAGCATAAAGGGGGAGTGATCCATCCGCCAGCCGCGCCCCAGCATCGTGTTGAGATAGGGAATGGCTTTCGGATGGGCCAGCAGTTCGCGGAACGGCTCGCACCAGGGCGACTCCCAGGTCAGCATCCCGCCGAAGTAGCCGCGCTTTTTCCCGGTGCGCAGCGTCGTCGAGTCGCCGGTATTCGAATTGCCGTCCTCGCCTCGCTTCTCTGCGTTGGCGTCGAAGGCTGCGTTCAGCCGGGCGACCTCCTCCGGCGTCAGAAAGTCGCGCACGACCAGAAAGCCCTGCACGTCGAACAGGTACTTCTCGCGCTCATCCATCGGGAATATCTCCTATTGGCCCCTTCCCTAACCCTTCCCCAAGAACAGGGAGAGGGTTAGGAAGAGGGGGCTTGTTTCCTTTATGCTTCGCCGCAGGCGCATTCCTTGCCTGCCTTTGGCACTAAATTCGGTCTTTGCGTGACAAAAGAGGAAATGGCCGGTATATCCCGTTGAAACGCGACCTGTAGTTCTGTAGACAGGGAATCATGGATTTATCAGACGACGAGATCCTCCGACGAGTGCAGCGCGGCGAGCGGACGGAATATCTGGAGATATTCGACCGCTACTATGCGCGCATCGAAGGTTATGCACAGCATCAGCTACGGAACGCGGAGGCCGCGCGGGACATCGCCTCCGAGACCTTCCTGCGCGCCTACCGCCATGTCGACTCTTTTCGGATTGGCGAGCAGATGTCGTACCTGGGCTATCTCTTCCTGGTCTGTCGGCGGCTTATTTTGACGGAGCGGCAGCGCGCGCGTTCCACCCCGGTCGTCTCCTGGGATCAGGTCGCGCCGGAGACACGGGATGCGGAAGAGCGTCTCGCCGATACAGAGGCGCTGCCTCTGGAGCAGTTGCTGGATGCCGAGAAGCGCGCGATGATCCAGCAGGCGCTGCATCAGCTTTCTGTAGAAGATAGAGAGATCATTCAACTGGCGTTCGAGCGGGACCTGTCCCGCCGGGACATCGCCGAGATCCTGGGGAAACCCTCGGTCAGCGCCGTGACCTCTCACCTCCATCGAGCCATGCAAAAATTGCGAGCCGTTCTGCTACAGCAAGGCTATTTTGCGGCGGTTCAGGAGACGGAACGGGAAACACGCTAATGGCATCCAACGAAGAACAAGCGGGCGAGCTGCTCTGGAGATATATCGAGGAACTGAAGCAGGCCGATAACCCGGACGACTTCCACTTTGTCGCCCGGACACCGGTAAACCCGGCGGAGATGGCGGGCCTGCTCCCGGTCGCCGACGCCGTTCTCCAGACCTTGAAGGCCGATATTTCCTCGGAGGAGGGGCGGACGGCGGCGCGCGCCCGGCTCGTCGAGACTATTCGTACCGAGCGCGCCGCTTCTGAGCAGCGCAACGGGCATAGCGCGCGCAGACGTTTCACCTGGCCGCAGTTCGCCTGGAATCGACAGGCCGTCCTCGTGATGATCCTGCTGCTGCTCCTACTGACCGCTATCGGGCTGGCGATGTGGCAGGACTACCAGCGCAGTTGCCATGCAAGCGGCCCGCCGCAGAGTTCCGGGCCTGCCTCCAGCTCGACTCTCCGCGTGCAGCCGATGGCGCTGCGCGCTTCCGGCGTCCCCTCGCTAGAGGCGGCGTTACAGCCTTCCTTCCAGAAAGGCAGTCGTCTGCGACCCGTACTTTCAGGCCGCTGCCATGACTCCATCCAGTAGCCGCCGGACGTTTCTCGCAGAATGTTTCCGGCCATGTCCAAAGGAGAGGATACTATGGTGACTCGTTGTACGCGCGCGACTTTCTGGAGTACCGTCGTCCTGCTCGCCCTGTCGCCTGCCATCAGCCAGGCGCAGCTCGGCTACCAGCAGACCAATCTGGTGACCGATGGCGGCGACCCGAACATTCAGGCCGCCCATACGGACTCCGAACTGGTCAATCCCTGGGGATTGGTCTTCCTGCCGGGATCGCCCTGGTGGATCTCCGACAACCATTCGGGCAAGTCCACGCTCTATAACGGGGATGGAACCCCACGCTCTCTCGTCGTCTCTATTCCCGGCGAAGGCAGTCCGACCGGCATCGTCGCCACTCTGAGCGGCGACTTCAGCGGCGACCGCTTTATCTTTGCCAGCGAAGACGGCACCATCTCCGGCTGGCAGCCCTCGCTCGGAACGACGGCGGCCAACCGCGTGTTAGCCAGCGAAGACAACATCTACAAGGGGCTGGCGCTGGCGAACAACGGCTCCGGCAACTTTCTCTATGCCGCCAACTTCAAGACCGGCAATATAGATGTCTTCGACAAGAACTACGCTCCCGCTCTCGGTTTTGGAGGCAAGTTTGTAGACCCCAACGCTCCTGCCGGTTACGCTCCGTTCGGCATTCAGAACATCGGCGGCAATATCTACGTCACCTATGCCAAACAGAATGGCGAGGATGACGCCCCCGGCCCCGGCAACGGCTTTGTAGATGAGTACGACGCCAACGGCAATCTCCTCAGACGGTTCGCAACGGGTTCCAGCGTCGGCGGCACGCTCGATGTCCTCAATTCGCCCTGGGGACTGGCGGCGGCTCCCGGCGACTTCGGGAAGCTCAGCGGCGATCTGCTGGTCGGCAACTTCGGCAGCGGGCAGATCGCGGCCTTTAAGCCGGACGGCACGTTCGACGGCCTGCTCAGCAGGCCGGACGGCACGCCTCTGGTAAACGAGGGTCTCTGGGGACTGGCTTTCGGCGGCGGCAACGCCAACTCCGGCCAGACGAACGAACTCTTCTTCACAGCGGGGCCGAACGACGAGAATAACGGCCTCTTCGGCAAGATCGCCGCCGTTCCCGAACCCGGCCCGTTTCTGTCTCTGCTGCTCGGCACGTTCTCGACCGCCGGGCTGCTCTGGCGGCGTCGCCGGGCGTAGTTCTCTCCTTTCCTTGCTCCTATGCTGTGTTTCCATCGAACGATGTTCAGGAGGAGGCAGCCGCCTCCTCCTCTTTTTTGCCTCTCGGCACTGAGGGAGCGCGTTCCCGGCGGCTGCCGCGCGGGGGCGGGCCGAGGCGATTCAGGCGCGCGGGCGTTCAAAGGCCAGCGCGATGGCCTCGGCAAGATAGGCTTCGATCTGCGCCAGCGCCGCCTCTCCGAACGCGACGGAAGCGTGAGAGCGGACATCCTCGCCGCGATAGAATCCAGGCTGACCGGTGTCATCGTCCCGAATGGCGTCGAGGCGCACCGCTTCCGGGCGCAGGGCCAGATAGATCGAAGTCTCCCACTTGCCCCCATGATCGCCTCCGCCGCAGGCCAGCGGCTCCCAGAAGGGTATCACGGTCGCTCTTCCGGTGGCATTCAATGCCTCCGCCGCCTGCTGCAAAACCTGCATCTGGATGGTAGGATAGTGGCCCGTATAGGCGACGATGACCTGAAAGCCGAGGTTCGCCAGGCTGTCGAACGTCTCGTCAAGGAAGACGCGGAACGTCTGCTCGCGGTAGAGAAAGTCGCCGACCGCCGCCGACCGCCTGCGAAATTCTGTCTCATCTGTCTCCCGGCAGTCCCCATGGATACCGGCAAGATGGCTCGCAGGCAGCACGACTCCCTGGAGCCGCTCCGCCAGGCGCAGGCAGACCGCGTGCGCCTTGAGGCCGTCCAGTCCCCAGGGCAGGTGCGCGCCGTGTTTTTCCAGGATACCGAGCGGCAGCCAGGCCAGAGGCCGCTCCTGCATGAGCGCAGCCAGTTCTTCTCCGTAAAGCCATTCGTAGCGGCGTTCTCTCTGCGCCATTGACAGGCCCCTTTCGCTAGAACATGGATCGGTGACAGGTTCGCCCTGAGTTCGCACGGCTCCTCTGTTGACACAGCAAGCAGGGGCCGCCAAAGCAGAGCCTCCCGCCATCATGGCGGGAGGCTCGATTCAGAGCGAGATAGCCGCAGGCTTCTCGCCCGCGCTATTTCTTGTCCAGATGGAACTGCTGGTTGCCGTTATCCAGGAAACCATTGACACTCAGCACAGTCGCGCCCGTGGAGTCCTCGATGACGATATAGGCTTCGTCGTTGGTTCCCGGTTCGCCCGCATCGGTCAGGCGGAAGAACACGGTGGCGCCGCTAACGCCGTTATAGCTCCCGGTGCCTACCCCGAAGATATAGTAGACATCGCCGATCTTGGCGCAGAAGACGCGATCCAGGGTATCGAGATGGAAGTTGTTGCCCCCTCCGAAGTTCACCTCAAGGTTATTGGGCTTGTTCGACTTGTCGCAGTGGAGTTCAAATCCATGCGTGACCCGCGTACTATCGGACGTGAAGACGCTGCCGCCTCCGGTCATGCGTCCGGCGAGGTCGCACGTATCATTGGATATAGACCCTGCCGACGTCAGGATGCGACCGCTGTCGTTATAGTTATTAGTGGGGCTAAGGTGGAGAATCACATCTCCTGTGAAGACGTCGGCCTGGAAGCCGCAGGGGGGAATATTGACGGAGAGGTCCTGGCAGGTATGCGGGGCCAGGGTCACCGTACGGAAATCGAACAGAACCTGACCGACAAGGGTGGCTGCTTTGTCAGTCAGTTGGTAGGACGCAATGCCGACCTGGACGGGGGAGTCGGTATTGTTACAGACGGTGGAGACGAGCTGACTGCCTACAATTTTCAGAATCGTTGCGGTCACACCTCCATCCGCACGGGCCATCGGAGCGAGAGCCAGCAGGCTCCAGGTGATAATGAGTAGGCTAGCCAGCTTGAGAAGGGCTGTCTGCTTTCTAATGGCGCCAAACATAGTTAGGTTCCTCCTGAACTGAAGTGGTTACAAACCGGGGAGGTGATTGTCTACGGCCTTGTAGACGGAGCAGCTTGGCGTGCGCTTTACTGCTTGATTTTAGCCCTTGTGTGTCAATGAAAGGTAAAATCGGTCGCTAACTGGCATTCGCGAAGCGATTCTTCCTCCTTTCCTGGACGAGAACCCGATCTACGACTGCGTATGCAGCGCAGCCC
The DNA here is from genome assembly GCA_035651115.1 of Chthonomonadaceae bacterium. GTDB lineage: Bacteria > Armatimonadota > Chthonomonadetes > Chthonomonadales > Chthonomonadaceae > DASRGL01. The sequence goes on along the minus strand of DASRGL010000308.1, from coordinate 1,945 downwards.
GCTTCCTTCCAATAGAGTGTGAAACCTTTTGGACGAGGTTCCTTACTCGTCTCTCCTGCAAATTTCGTGCCAAACTGTCAGTTTTCCTCCATTCTCTGGCTGCAAACAGGCGCTTTTCCGGGAAGAACCAAAAAAATCTCCCGGAACGCGCGCGTTCCGGGAGATTCAAGAGGAAAGCGGATTTCAGGTTCCGGCTAATGCCGGGTCGGTCAGGCCCGCTTCCGCAAAGCCTTTGGCCCGCAGGACGCACGCCGGACATCTGCCGCAGCCGGGACGGACGCCCTCGTAGCAGGTGTGCGACTCGGCCAACGCCTCCCAACAGCCTGGAAGCGAGTACGCCAGTTCGACCGTCTCTTTTTTGGAGAGATACATCAGCGGCGTGACGATCTCGATAGGATATTCCATTCCCAGTTCAATAGCCTGCTGCAGGGCGTCCAGGGTGGCGCGGCGGCAGTCGGGATAACCGGAATAGTCCGTCTCGCACATGCCTCCCACCAGCACAGTCGCGCCCCGCTTATAGGCGTAGGCCGCCGCCGCCGTAAGGAAGAGCAGGTTGCGGCCCGGCACAAAGGAACTCGGCAGCCCGGCGCGGTCGGTCTGGCCCACATCGCCGGGGCCGACGAGCGCGCTGTCGCCGATGGCCGCCAGTGTCGGCAGGGGCAGCACGGCGTAGGAGACGCCCGCTCGGTCTGCAATGATGCGCGCCTGCTCCAGTTCGATCCTGTGGCGCTGGCCGTAGTCGAACCCGACCGCGTGAACGGAGGCGTAGCCCTGGTTCAGCGCCCAGTAGAGGCAGGTCGTCGAGTCCTGCCCACCGGAGAAGAGGACGACCGCGCGCTTTGCTTCCTGCATTGTTGACACCCTCACCCCCGTCCCCTCTCCCACGCTGCGGGAGAGGGGAGAGACTAATCATTAGCGTTTCCGTTCCCTCACACTCAGGAGCAAGTTGCGGAGAAGGGGCGAGCCTGCGCTACAGTCTCCCCTCTCCCGCAGCGTGGGAGAGGGGACGGGGGTGAGGGCAAATTTCAAAACAGATCCAACGTCGCCTGGAGTCTATGCGGCAGTCCCTGCGCGGTCGGCTTCGGGATGTAGCGGTCGAACGCGCCGCCGAAGGCATCTTCCAGGCGCTTGGCGAACTTATACAGCTTATCCATATAGTACTTTGGGTTCTCGTCGTTGGCGTAGTTTTCCAGCAGGCCCAACTCGCCGTTCGCCTTCTCGTAGACCATGACATACTCGCCGATGGCGACGCCGTTGGCGACGGCGGCGGCCCGCTTTTTCTGCTCGCTCTGAAAGGTCTTCTCCGTGACACGCTCCCGCCGCGCCAGGTCTTCTATCGGCACGCGCCGGTTCAGCAGGTCGTCTATCGTCTGCGCGTAGAGTTCCGCGATGCCGTCGAAATTGTGTTCGAGGAGGCAGTCTACCGCTTTCGCAAGAAAACGCCGTCCATACCGTTCATCGGCGCGAGAACGCAGGGAAGCCCCCTTGAAAATCTTGCGCCCGTCGTAGGTCACCAGCACGTAGTTCTTCGTCTTGACGGAGAGCATCGTCGCGAACCGCCCGTCGAACGCCAGCCGAATGCCCTCCGGCAGCGTCGTGCCGATCTCAGCGATATAGGCGCGCTCCGCCTCTTCGCCCTGCACGCTCGCCGGCGGCACGAAATAGACGCCGTCCGTATCTATCTCGATGACCGTGCTGCCGGTCTTCTCCATCCGCTCAGCCACGCCCTGCACCAGTTCCCGGCCCAACTCCGTGACTCGCTCGGCGGCGGCGTAGTCGTTCCAGTTGAACGGCCCGCCGACATAGCCGTAGAACGAGTTGATCAGGACTTTGAACGAACTCTGCAATCCGTCCCAGTAGTGGAAATCGTGAACCTCCCCCCTGCCCCCTCCTTCGTAAGGAGGGGGAGCCGTCTGGTGGCTCTCTCCTTCGTAAGGAGGGGGAG
>DASRGL010000307.1:0-3201 GCA_035651115.1 Chthonomonadaceae bacterium | reverse complement strand
AGGCTCCGGGTTTGAGGTCCTGCATCTCGTACCAGGTCTGGAACGGCACGAGGCGCTGATAGAGGCTCAGCAGGGTAGACCAGGCGTAGACCGGATACTTGCCCTGGAAGGCCAGCGGCGCGACGCCCGCCGCCTTCATCTGCTCACAGAGCGCGGTGAACTCGCCCCAGGTCTTCGGCACTTTCCAGCCGTGCTGTCGGAACTGGCGGCGGTCGTACCAGCAGACCCAGGCGGACAGGTTCGCGGGGACGGCGTAGACTTTGCCGTGATAGGTGAAGTCATTGAGGACGCCGTGTACCAGCGTGTCGCGCCAGGGTTTCGATTGGCCGTAGGCGGGCGAGGCGAGCGCCTCATTCATCGGGTAGAGCTTGTTCGCCACGACCAGCTTCCAGAACGGCAGTTGCGAGTTGGCGAGATCGGGCGGATCGCGGCGGAGGATGCGCGGCTTCAGCTTCTCGTCCACGCGCGGATCGCCCCACAGGTTGATGCGGATGTTGGGATGCAGCTTCTCATACTCGCGCGCGACCGATTTGTGCCACTCGATGCCGTAGCCGCCCTCAAAGACGGCCACTTCCAGCGTGATGACCGCGTTCGGGTCGTCCTTTTGCAGCGAACATCCGGCGCTCAGGAGCAGCAAAGTTGTCGCGGTGAATAGGGTTCGTTTCACAACGTCCACTCCCGCCCGCAGGCCGAGACACGCACGCCGGAAAGGTCGCCGCCGAGAACCTGGACTTCGGGAACCCATTCGCCAGTTTTAGCGTCACGTTTTTGCGTGTAGGTTCCCCACCCGCGCCCGTTCGACCAGAACGTGCGGAAGGTGTCCTTCTCGGTCGAGGCTTCCAGCACCGGCGCGAAGCGCATTGTATTTCGGCTCAGGTCGGAATGCGCGCCGCTCAGGGCCAGCAGCACCGCCCAACTCGACATGCTGCGCGCGTAGTGGTTGCCGCACTCCACCTCGTTCCAGGGATTGCGCCGCGTACCGTCGTGCCGCTCCTGCACCGCCTTGACGATCTCCAATCCCTCGCTCAGCCAGCCCTCGTAGATGAGATGCGCCGCGACGTGATACTCGATGCCCGTCCAGACTTCATCGGAGTAGGGGAATGGGAAGCGCGGACGCCCGCCGCGCGGCCAGGTGCAGAGCAGCAGCCCCGCCTCGTCATTGAGCGCATAGACGCGCTGGCAGTTGACGTGGTCGCGCAGGTCATAGCGGAAGTTATGGGTGAAGATGGCTTTGACGGCCTGTTTGATATGTTCCGCCGGAAGCAGGTCACCAAGCCCCAATATCCGTGCGTGAAGCTGGCCGAGCAACTGATCGGAGAGGCAGCCGAGACCGTGCTGGTACTTGTGCGCGTTCACGTCCTCCAGCTTCTGCTCGTAGTACTCGCCGTTCCACATGACTTCATCGGCGCGGGCGCTGCCTCTGGCGAACGTGTCCCGGCAGCGTTGTGCGACCTCCGGCTCGCCGAGCGCGTCGGCCATCTCTGCGGCGGCGCGCAGCGCGGCCAGATAGTAGAGCGCGCAGAGCGGGTTCGGGCCGTAGAACTCGATGTCGTAGGTGTTGTGCTGCTTGCCGTCGAGCAGGCCGTCGCCGTCCGTGTCCCAGTGCGAACCGGCGTAACCGACCGCCTTTTTGACCTCCGGCCAGAGCGCGCGCAGCCACTCTTTATCGCCGCTCAACTGAAACTCGCGATAGGTGCGCAGGACGCTGCCCATCTGCCCGTCCGCCGCCGCCTCGAAGCGGTTGCGCTGCTGCGCCTCGACCGGCTCCAGATGAATCACGTTGCGGAAGTGCATGAAGCCGTCGTCCGCCGTCTCGTGCAGGAACTCGGTGCGGCGCATATCCCGTTCCAGCGAAGGGAAGAGGAACGCCAGCGTCTGTGCATAGCTCCAGACGTGCGTGCAGGAGCCTTCGCAGCAGCCCGCCGTATCGAAACAGCCCTCCCAGCCGAAGAACCGTCCGTCTTCCAGGCGGAAGCAGGTCGTGCTGCGGATGGGGACGATGTTGGCGGAGAGCGCATCCAGCACGTAAGCGGGCAGGGTGCTGCCAAACAGCGCGTCATGAAATCTGCGCGTCTCCTGCTCCAGCCGCCCGAAATTCTGCTGCACATACTGCGCGACGGCCCACGAGTTTGCGAAGCGCGTGGCGTAGTGGTTGCGCGTGTTGCGCGTCGCGACGGCAGGGTTCCAGGCGTAGGGCCGGTTGGGGAAGTTCCAGGTCAGCAGCAGGCGATAGGAACGGCTCTCTCCCAGCGCGAGCGTGTCGCAGAGTCCGAGCGATCCCGTATCCGGGCGTCCGGCAGGGGCCGCCTCTTCATAGCCGAGATCGGTCAGGCGGCCATCGGCGGTCAGGTCGTCCCAGAACTCCTGCAGGAAGTCCCACCACGCTCCGCGCATCCAGGCGCGCTTATAGGTGACATCTTTATGCTCCGTGACCAGGCTGAGGCTGCCATAGCGCAGATCATCGGCAGGGATGTTCTCCACGCTGAAGTCGAGGCCGCGCAGGTCGCCCTCTTCGCGATAGGCGTTCCGCGCGCGGCCCTCTCCCGCCTCGATAAGGTTGCCGAAGGGGTCGTAGCCGATGCCGCCGATGGGGTTGGTCAGCGAGGCGACCAGCGTGAGGGCCACCGGCGTCTGCGTCGTATTGGTCAGCGTGAAGGTGAAGATGCCGCAGGGAAGGCCGGAGTCGTCGGGGTCGAGCGGAATGAGCGGCGTGAACGCCTCCAACTGCGCGCGGACAGGCAGCTTCGGGTCTTCAAAAGCGATGGTGACGAACGGATATTCGCCGCGCATGGTGGCGGAGGCCAGCCGGGGCAGTCCTGCGCCGGTGGCCGGATGATAGCCGTGCGACCAGGTATGCGGCGGCGGGATCGGCCCTTCCAGCACGCGCGTGATGGCGGGCTGTCCTTCCGCCTGCGCGTGCAGGGCGAAAAACGTATTGGGCAGGCGCGAGTTTTTGGCGGGCCGATTGAAGATCTCCCAGTCCCGCAGTTCGCCCCGCGCGCCTATGGAGACATTTCCGGTCCCGATGCCGCCGAGCGGAAAGGCGGCAGCGACGGCGGTCGCATCGAACATCCGGCTTCCATTGCCAGGATTCATGTTGAAACACTGTCCTCCTGAAAGTTGCGCGGCCTCCTCTCGCTGGTTCGCTTTCGCCACGCTTTACTCCCGCATGTTCACCATACAAGAGGAAGAGTCCTTGTT
>DASRGL010000306.1:0-7296 GCA_035651115.1 Chthonomonadaceae bacterium | reverse complement strand
AGAAGGCGCGGCCCTGATCGTCTTCGTAGAGGCCGAGGCCGATGTTGGGGTTGAGCGAGAGGGTCGGCGTGAAGTCCCAATCGGCAGCCAGGCGCAGGTCTGCCGTGAGATGATTGGAGATGAATGCGCCGGAGCCGGAGGCAGGAAAGAGCCGGAAGATGGTTCCGAGCGAGGCGCGCTTGCCGATCGCTGTCTGATCCTGGAAATGGTATTTGAAGCCGAAGGAGAGCGGGGAGAACCCATCGGTCTCCGCCGCGCCGGGAATGCCGGGGCCGGTCGTGCGCGTGAAGGTGTAGGTGTTGCCCTCGATGCGCCCCTCCCACCGGCTGCTGATGCCGAAGCGCAGGAGCGTCGGTACGAAGATACGGCGCTCCGTGCTTCCGGCGTCTTTGCGGAACTCGTTCTGATAGCCCGTTTCGATCTGGAAGCGTTTTGGCCCGATGACCTGGCTGCCGTCGGCGATACCGGGCCGGTCGGGATTGATGAGGTCGGGTGGCGCGGCCTCTTGTGGGCCGGTCTGCGGCGGTGCGGCGGGCGCTTGTGCCGGGGCCGCGCCGGGGCAGCCTCCGCCGATCACGGCTGCCAGGAGGACGACGCGGCAAAAAGACTGGCGGCAGGCGGCGCGGGCCTGCCTTCCTCGGAAGAGCGGCTTCTGTTCAGGCATGTTGTCTCCAGAGCGGGCCGTCATTTGGGATTGCGTCTATCATAACCTGCCGCGCCGCGCCTGTCAAGCCGGGCCGGGAAACCGCCCTCTTCCTGCCGGAGTTTCAGCCCTCTGTTTCCCGGAGAGACGGTTCTTTGGCGAGGAGGCTGTCACGCTCCTGGCGCGTCCAGAAGTGACACGTTTTTTCGATCAGTTCGCCCGCCGCTTTCGCGTGGGCGGCAAGCGCCTCCTGATCTTTGGCAGCGCGGGCGCAGCGGGCCAGAATCAAGCGGGCCTCCGTCGCCTGCACCTGATAGCCGCACTCTTCGGCGCGGGTCAGCACCGCCTGCGCCTGCGCCTGCGCGTCCCGTAGCGCCTGCTCCGCCTCCGCCAGCCGCGCCAGGCTCAGCCGCACCTCATTTTCCAGATAGGGATTGCCGAGCGTGCGCGCCAGGCGCAGGGCATCCGTATAGTGCGTTTGCGCCTTGCGGAAATCGCGGTTGAGGCGGCAGGCATCGCCCAGGCCGCGCAGTGCATGGCCCTCATAGTCCTTGAACTGCTCGCGCCGCGCGATCTCCAGAGCCTGCGTATAGCTGGCAAGCGCGCGGTCGGTCTGACGCACGCGCAGATAGAGGTCGCCGAGCCGCCATGTCCAGTAGCAGATGGCGCGCGGGTTCGGACGCTGCGCGCTGATGCCGAGCGCGCGGGCCAGCAGTTCGAGCGCCGCCTGCGCCTGCCCCAGTTCGGCATGGCAGACGCCTTCCAGCCCCGCCAGCATGTCTTCCTTCTCGTAGCGCCCGATCTGCGCCTCGATAGCCTGCGATTTCTCCAGAGCTTCCAGCGCGCCCCAGAAGTCGCCGCGCTGAGTCAGCACGCTCGCCACATTCTGCCAGGAGGCCGACTCGCCCGGCCCGTCGTTGGACTGCGCATCCATCTCCGCGCTGCTGCGGAACCGTTCCAGCGCCAGTTCGGTATCGCCGCGCAGCATCGCCAGCAGCGCGGTCTCGTTCTCCACCCAGCTTTTCTGCCAGCGTTCCGTCTGCCAGGCGGGCAGATCGCCCTGGCTGGCTTCGCGGAGAGGCTCCAGCAGCGCGTTGGCCTGGGCATAGTGGCCCCACCAGCGCAGCGCGTTGTCCATGTTGTTGCGCCGATAGATGTGGTACGCCTCGGTGTAGAGGCCGACCTGCAGGCAGTGGTGGCAGGCTTCCAGCAGCGGCTCGTAGTCGGCCAGCGTGAGCGGGCGGTCGGGGAGCGGGAGGCCCTGCGCGTAGTCTTTCAGAGCGCGGTGCGTCTGATCCCGCTCGTTGTCTCCCATGCGCTCGTAGAAGAAGGTCTTGATGAGCGGGTGCGCGGTCAGGCGCGGGCGTCCCTCGCGGCGCTCCACGCTGACGAGCGGACTCTTGATGATGCGCGTGACCATCGCGCGGAACTGCGGGCTGAACGCATCGCCTTTACGGTTCAGAATGGGAAACGACCGCTCATCCACGCCGCCCCGGAAAGCCGACATGCGCGTGAGGAAGAACCGCTCGTCCGGCTCCAGCTTCTGCCAGTAGCCGTCGAGCGCCGCCTGCAGCCGGATACCCTGGCTGGCGTCCGGCGGGAAGGCCGCGATCTGCGCGATGCCGCGCGGATCGCCGCCGTGAAACCGGGTCAGATAGTCGGCCAGCACCTGCAGGGTGAGGGCGTGGCAGCCGAACCGCGCGCAGATCTGTTCACGGTCTGTCTCCTGGCCGGAGACGCCATAAGAGAGCAGCAGTTCCTCCGCCGAGTCGGGCGACAGGTCGGCGAGCGGCAGCATCCTGTAGCCGGGCCTGTCCGCCAGTTCGGTGAGCGGCCACCGTGACGAGATAAGCACCTGGCTGCTTTTGCCCTCGCAAACGCCGTCCAGGAACTCGCGCAGGGCGCGGTCGAGGAACATGCCGAAGTCTTTGCGGTTCCGGTCGGAGACGAGCAGCACCTCGATGCCGTCCAGCACCAGAAGATAGTGTCCCGTCTCCATCGCCTCGCGCAGCAGGACGCCCTTTTCGTAGGGCGAGGGATGGGCCACCGGGTCGAAATCGGGAATCAGGTAGCGGCAGGCTTCGGTGAGGAAGCGGTCGAACTCCGGCTCGACATAGAAACTGAACCAGAGCGCGCCGTCCACCTGCACGTTATGGTGGGGCAGTTCGTCGAGCAGCTTGCGGGTCAGCGCGGACTTGCCGGTTCCGCCGATGGCGACGAGCGAGAGGATGCGCTGCCGGTTCTCGGAGATCTCTCCGACCAGTTCGGCGATCTCCTCGTCGCGCCGCGCCCAGTGCGTGGGCAGGGTGTAGCCATGCACGAAGCGGAACGGCTTCTGCATTCCCCTTCCGCCTTCCGTACCCGGCTGCCAGGAGGCGACATCCGCCGCCGAGCCGGAAGGTTCCACCGGAACCGTGAGCATATCCATCGCGCCCGAATCGGGCAGAGCGGCCTCCGGCAAAGGCGGAAAGGCGCTGCGACGCGCCTCCTCCAGCGCCTCGACCCCATCACGCAGTCCTAGCAGCGGGGCCTGGATGTGCGAGGTATCCGGCTCCGGCGGCGTCTCCTGCGGCGTCGCTTCGGGAGTTTCGGAGGGGTTCAGATCGCTCATAGACTTGCCTTTCTGCTTGCACTTACAGACGAGATACACCGGGAGGCACAGAAGAAGAGACGAGGAGAGGCCACCCGCCAGACCCTACACTTTACCTTGTGCTGGCCTTCACACGCAAGGCTTCCTTTCTATTATCGGCCTTCTCGCGCGGAAAATGTCGGGCCACATGCGCCGAAGTCGGCGCGATGTTCCATCCCTCTACCTGAATGAAGGCTGGGGTCTTGCTGACGAAGGGACAGGCTGATCTCGAAAACGTCGGCGCGATGTTCCATCCCTCTACCTGAATGAAGGGGTCAGCCCCGCCGAGCAGGCTGCGGCGATAGGTCGCCGTGATCTCGCGCTTCTCCCCCGGCATCAGCTCGAAATAGTTGTCCTCCCAGAGAATCGGAACGACTTCCTTGCCGCCCCTGCCCTTCAGCAGGCGCAGATGGAGGCTGAAAGCGAGATGCGGGGAGGGATTCTCCACCGTCACGTGCGCGACCTGCTCTGCCCCACGCGACTCTATTCGCGAGGCGACGTTGACACGGGCCTCCGGTAGCTTCTCCAGACCGGTAAGGTCGGCGAACAGCGAAATGGGCGTGTAGCGCCCGTTGGAAGACTCCCAGTCCGAAACGTCCGGCTGCGTGGACAGCCAGTAGAAGTTGGAACTGACCGGTTTTCCGGCCCCGTCTTGCAGGCGGAGTCGGAGGAAGTAAGCGCCGGAGAGTCCCTCGATGTCGGGGATCGTGAAGGCTCGCGTGGAACTGTCCGGCCCGATGTCTACCGCCGCCTCTTTGGAGAACTTCTCGGCAAGGTTGAGGTCGTAGACTTTGGCCGTCACCTTGCAGCCCGGCAGGGCATGATAGTAGGAGTTGACGACGACCACCGAGCGGTCATCATAGGAGTACTGGACGTGCAGGGGTTCGCACGCCTTCTTCGCGCCGAAGTAGCCGCCGCCGGGCCGCAGGTAGTAGTCGTAGAGATGCCAGATGATGGAAGGCCAGGCGTTGTTGAGCATCCACTGAATCACTCCGGTCGCCGTGTACTTGTTGCGGCCAAACGCCTCGAACATGGCGCGCTCGCCCTCATAGGTCATCAGTTGGCTCTTCTTGACATAGTCCTCCAGGCTTCGGGCCTTTCCGTAGCGGTTTTCCAGCGCCTCGGTGAAGAGAGTGACGTCGCGATACCCGCCTCCGCCCGCATGGAAGTTCCAGAACTCGTCTATGGGCCAGAGATGCTCTTTGGGCAGCATCTCCTGCAGGCTCTCCATCTCCGGGATCGCCGGCCCCGGACTGGTCTCGGTGTTGAAACCGAACGCGCCGCCGCCGTCCACATCGAGCAGCCAGTAGTTCGGCGCGACATAGTCGTAGGGGCCGGTCATCTTCACGCCGGTCGGCCCCGCGCCCGGCGTCGTGCGCGCGGCTGCCGAGGAGACGTAAGGGTTCGGCCAGTGTTCCTCCTGCAGCACCTTCAGATAGACCGCCTCGGCCTGTTCATTGGGAGAGTTATCGCTTCCGTAGAGCCAGGCCAGCAGGCAGGGATGATTGCGCAGCCGCCGTATCTGATCGCGTTCCGACTCGCCCGCCAGCATATAGTCTTCGGGCTTCCAGTTGCGCCACCGCTCCCAGTAGCAGCAGCAGCACCAGCCCGCCATGACCAGGACGCCATACCGGTCGCACGTCTCGAAGAAGTGATCGGTCATCATCTTGCCTTCGAGACGGATCGTGTTGAGATGCATGTCCCGAACGTAGCGTATCTCGTCTTCGGTGCGTTGCGGCGAGTAGCGCAGCATCATGTCGGACGACCATCCGCCGCCCCGGATCAGGATCGGCTTGCCGTTGACCTTGAACACGCGATGCTGCTGCGCATCTAGCTCCGAGGTGATCTCCCGGATGCCGAAGGAGACCTCCTGACTATCCGAGACTTTCCCGCCGGTCGTGAACGCCACATGCAGGCGATGGAGATTCTGCGGGCCGAGCGGATAGGGCCACCACAGCTTCGGATGCGCGATGTTGAGTTGTGGGTAGTCGGCAGGCGCGAACTCGATCCGGCGGGTTTCCTGCGGAGCCAGGCGGACTTTGCGCGCCAGGGCGATCTGGCCGATGCGCGCCGTGAGCGTCCCCTCGACGGGCCTATCCGTCGCGTTCCGCAGGTTCGTGGCGACGGTAAGAGAGGCCCTCTCCAGCGAGGCGTCCAGCTTTGTCGTCACCTGGGTATGGCGCACCGTAACGGGACCGCCCATCAGAAGATAGACATCGCGCACCAGGCCCATGTCCTTATCGGGCGGCAGCGGATTCCAGTCCACGAAGGTGATGGAGAGATCGGTGGGAGTCGGCGGGAAGACCTCGACAGCCAGCGTATTGACCGCGCCGAGCCGCGCCAGTTGCGTTATCTCGAACTCGAACATGCGGTACATGCCGACGGCTTGCGTCGCGGTCGCCACCGGGCGCCCGTTCAGCCAGATATTGGCCCGGTAGTTGATGCCATCAAAATTCAGCCAGAGGGTTTTGCCCTTCGCCGAGGGCGGCAGCCTGAACTCGGTGCGATACCACCAGGAGACGGCAAACGGACTGTCCGGCGGCATGGGCGCATTGGAGAAGTTCTGGCCGATGGGGTAGCTGGTTCCCGGAATAGAGCGGAGATTCATGCCGTAGTAGGGATCGGGATAGACCTTATCCTGCACGAGGGCCGCCAGCGCCGTCGAAGGAAGACTTGCCGGATACCAGCCCTGCGGTCGAAACGCGGCGGTCGAGATCGTCTCTCCCTTCTCCGCCACTTTCGCGGAGGACTGTATCCGCCAGCCCTTCTCCAGGTTCAGCCGAGCAGCGATTCCGGCCTGGCCCTGCGCGGCAGGAATCCCGCAGAGAGACAAACAGAACGCGAACAGCAGCAGAGCGCAGAACCCGTTTTGCCGACCTCTCCCATGTGTCATGCCCGTCCTCCTCGTCTGCAAAGAGAATGCACGTGCGCCCCAATGGATTCGCCGGGAAAAGTTTCGGCAAAATCGGCTCTATTCCTGCCTGCGGGCAAAGGAGGGCGCTGCCGCAGAGAAAGCAAACAGCCCGTTCCGCGAGTGGAACGGGCTGAAGGAACACGGCCTTTTAAGGCCGGTCTGAAGATGCCAAGTCCGCCTGCGCGGACTCTCCAGCCTGCGAAGGCAGGCTTTGCAATTCCAGACCGGGGTTTCAACCCCGTGTAGTAGTAGCAGCGAGTTCAGTATTTGGGAACGGTCGGGTCGATCTCCTCGCTCCAGGCCAGAACGCCGCCCACCAGGTTCTTCAGATGCTTGAACCCTTTGGCCTTGAGCCGGTTGAGGGCGTCGGCGCTGCGCTTGCCGGAGCGGCAGTGCAGGATGATCTCGGCATTCGGGTCGAGTTCGCCCGCGCGCTCGACGATCTGCCCCAGCGGGATCAGCTTCGTGCCGGGGATGCGGGCGATGGCGTACTCGTGCGGTTCGCGCACGTCAATGATGGTCAGCGGCTCGCCGCGATCCATGCGCGCCTTCAACTCGGTGACGGTGATCTCCTCGCTCTCCTCCACCTTCTCCGGCTCCGTCTCCTCGCCGCGAATGCCGCAGAACTGCTCGTAATCTATCAGTTCGTGGATGGTGCGATGCTCGCCGCAGATGGGGCAGTTCGGGTCTTTGCGCAGCTTGAGTTCGCGGAACTGCATCTTGAGCGCGTTGAACAGCACCAGCCGCCCGATGAGCGGCGTGCCGATGCCCAGGATCAGCTTGATGGCTTCGTTGGCCTGCAGGCAGCCGACGATGCCCGGCAGCACGCCCAGCACCCCCCCCTCCGCGCACGAGGGAACCAGGCCCGGCGGCGGCGGTTCGGGATAGAGGCAGCGATAGCACGGCCCCTTCTCCGCCCAGAAGACGGACGCCTGCCCCTCGAACCGGAAGATGGAGCCGTAGACGTTGGGCTTGCCGAGCAGCACGCAGACGTCGTTGGTCAGATAGCGGGTCGGGAAGTTGTCCGTGCCGTCAATGACGATGTCGAAATCGCGGACGATCTCCATCGCGTTGTCGCTGGTAAACCGGTCTTCAAAGCCGATGACCTCG
>DASRGL010000305.1:0-6153 GCA_035651115.1 Chthonomonadaceae bacterium | reverse complement strand
ACATCTCGCGAGGCCGCGCCGTTCCTCTGCGCGGGCATCATCGGCTACCGCGCGCTCCGCCGCAGCGACATCCAGCCCGGCCAGCCGCTCGGCCTCTACGGTTTCGGGGCCTCCGCGCACATCGTCATTCAGGTGGCGCGGCGCTGGGGCTGCCCGGTCTACGTCTGCACGCGCGGCGAGAAGCATCAGGCATTGGCGCGGGAGATGGGGGCGGTCTGGGTCGGGCCTGCGGATGCAAAACCGCCAGAGAAACTGCGGAGCAGCATCCTCTTCGCGCCCGCCGGGGAACTGGTTCCGGTCGCGCTCTCCGCGCTGGACAAGGGCGGCACGCTGGCGCTGGCAGGCATCTATATGACGCCGATCCCGGAGATGGACTATCAACGCTATCTGTTCCTGGAGCGTAATCTGCGCAGCGTGACCGCCAATACCCGCGAGGACGGCGAGGCGCTGATGCGGCTGGCGGCGGAGGTTCCCCTGCACACGCACACGCAGGAGTATCCATTGGAAGACGCCAATCTCGCGCTTCAGGCATTGAAAACAGATCGCATCAACGGCGCGGCCGTGCTGCGCGTGCAGACAGAGGGGGCTGAACTGACGGCGCTTGCCAGCGAAGAAGCGCTTGGTAAGATATGGAACGATGCGGCGGAGGATGAAGCTTGGCGCGAATTTTTAACACATACGACCAATGTTCAAAATGTCTATCATCCTTCCGTTTAGGCCGTTTCCCGCTACATGATGTATGAACGCCAAGATGGATTCTTACCCAAATTTCGCCCAAACAAGGCGATAGGAGGTTGTCCGTATCTTCGGATGGGAAGCAACCGTAACCTGTAAAAAGAGCCTAATCTTTGCACAGGAGGTCGCTTCCCATGTCCGAGTCTACCTTATCAACGCGCCTCAGCGCACACGCCAGTCTGGCAGCTATCGGCACCTATCTGCACCAGATAGATCTGCTGGCTCCCCTGCGGGAGAACGTCCATATCAGGCAGAAGACCGTCAAGTATACGCCCTTTGACAAACTCCGGGATGCCTTTGTCCTCTTGCTGACTGGCGCGCATCGCATGGTCGAGATCAACACCTGCCTGCGTGCCGACCCCGCTCTGTGTCAGGCGTTCGGCATCGGCACGTGCGCGGAGCAATCGGTGGTGCAAGATACCCTCGACGCCTGCACCGATCAGAACGTCGAAGAGATGCAGCAGGCGGTCAAGGCCATCTTTCACAAACACAGCCGTGCATGTCGTCATGACTACCAGAAGCAGTGGCAAATTCTGGACATAGATCTTTCCGGGCGGGTCTGCGGAAAGAGTGCCGAAGACGCCACCAAAGGTTACTTTGCCGACCACAAAGGCGCGTATGGGCGTCAGGAAGGGCGGATCTATGCCAGCCTCTATGACGAAACGGTGTGTGTGCGTCTCTTTACGGGTAACACCACCACCTCGGCGGCGGTCCAACCCCTGTTGCCAGACGCCCAGGAAGCGCTCCACCTCACTCCAGACCAACGCGCCCGCACCATCGTGCGTCTGGATGCAGGCGGTGGCACCGTTGAGGAGGTCAATGCCTGCCTCTCGGCGGGCTTTCAATTTCATGGCAAGGACTTCAGCACGGCCCGTGCCAAAACGCTGGCACAGAGTGTGGAAACCTGGTATGACGATCCCCACCAACCGGGGCGTCAGGTGGGGCTGGTCACCCAAGACCCTAGCGAATATGTACGTTCGGTCACGCGGATCGCGGTGCGTTGGTGGACGACGCAGGGGGAGGAGCGGGTTTGTGTACTCCTCTCCACCCTCTCGGCAACCGCTATTCTGGCACTCGAGGAGAGGAACCTGCCTGACCCCTCCGACCTCGCGGCAGTCTTGTTGGCGTATGCCCACTTCTACGACGCACGCGGCGGTGGGATCGAGTGCGGTTTCAAACAAGACCAGCAAGGCTTGGGACGCCGCAATAAGAAGCGTTTCCCGGCCCAGGCGATGCTGCTGTGGCTGGAATGTCTGGCGCATAATGTGCTGACCTGGACACGCGACTGGTTGGCTCCGGCGGCTCCGGCGATTGCTCGTTATGGACTATTGCGTCTGGTACGCGATGCGCTTGCCATCCCCGGTTGCTTGTATCTGGACGCGCACGGCGATATACGCAGGCTGGTACTCAGTCGGGCGCATCCACTGGCAGCAAAGATGCAACAGGCGTTACAAGCGCTACTCGCCTCACGACAGACTTTGGTCTGTTTGGGCGAAATTTAGGTCTTAACTGAGGAGGCCGCGCGCATGGGATCGCTATACTTGAACCAGCTAACCGCAGAGCAACGCAAGGCTCTGGAATCTAAACTGCACCAGTCGCAGGATGGCAACTGCTTCATCTGCGAGCAGCCTATTGACCTGCAACTTCATGCCAACGCGATTGACATTGACCACGTCGAACCAATCAAGACTGGTGGAAAAGATGATCCATCCAACTTCGCCCTCACTCATAGTTCCTGCAACCGTTCAAAGCAGGCAAGTGATCTTCGGGTAGCGCGCGTCCTGGCGCGCTTTGCCGCGATCCGTGATGCGGTCGCGCCTGAAAATCGCGGCCCAAATCTAAGCGATGTCCTGGCCCGCTATGGCGGCGCAGCACACGAACTGCCAATCAAGACGGACGGCGATACGGTCAGCTTCACCTTCCCAGAGATCGGGCGGAACGAAATTATGAAAGTCCCGCTCTACAGGGATGATCTCAGTGGCTTCGACTACTTCTTCGCCAAAATTCCCATCGGCTATCTCTATCACGATGACCGCATCAATCCTCGCGCTGTAGGCAGCAATCTCAGCAGCCTTGTAGACGAGTTCCACCGCAAGCGCCCGCAACTGCACATTTCGTTGGCCTGGACGGAAATAGTGGTGGGGCAGAACTGCGCTCGTATCCATGTCTTCGACGGTCAGCATAAAGCGACCGCTCAGGTGCTACTCGGAGTGCGTGAGATACCCGTCCGTATATTTATCAATCCTGATCTGGATGTACTTCTCACCGCGAATACGAACGCGGGAACGACGCTCAAGCAGGTGGCTTTCGACAAGTCCGTACAGCGACACCTCGGCAGTGCGCTCTTCGCAGAACGTATCGAGCGGTATCGGAAGGATCGCAGTCTGCCCGAAGATACGGAGAGTTTTTCCGAGAAAGACCTGGTAAATCACTTTAAGGGCGAGTGGCGAGAGATGCGCCGATACATTCTGGACAATGTGCGCGACTCCATCACTCATAATCCCAATAACAGTCTGCGCGACTTTATCGACTTCGGTGGCAAGGGAAACGAACGTCCGCTTTCCTACAGCACTATCGAGAAGACGTTCTATTCTTTTTTCATCTACAGTGACACACTGGAGACACCGTTGAACTATCGCATTGATGAAGGCGAGAATCCGCGCGAGTTGGAGAAAGAGCAGATATTACGCTTGATGAACTTGATCGCCGAACGGCTCTATATCGGGCGGTTCGATTCGGCCATCGGCACAGCCCGTATCGAAAATAAAGTCCAAAAAGCCGAAGACGTCCCTGAACCCCACCTTGTCTCCTATCGCCTTTCCAAAGAGGAAATCTTGTGGAATTGGCTTCGGTACATTCGGCAGATCGTCCAGAACTTTTTTGTCACCAACGGCAAGCCCGTACAGGAGCAGAAACTATTTCAATATCGCTTCCCTGAACCACTTTGGGACAACATTGGCAACTTTCTCGACAATCTCAGATCGCTTCCACTTTGGGTGAATCGCGATCTTTCGCTCTCAGTATTCGGCGGTAAGCAGAACTATGAATATTGGCAAACTATTTTTGAGTCGGGGCGAACGCCACAAGGACATCAGGTACTTACGGAAGGCATCAACCTTATCAAGATGATCCAACCATGAGGGAGAGCCACCCAGAAATTTGCCAAAGCGGGCGCGAATGGTGTAAAATGAAGGGCGGCGGCGGGGCAAGCCGGTGGGCCGGACGACCCCGCCGCCGATTTTGGCAAAGGTGGTGGCGAATCCGTGTCTCTTGAGCAGGCCCGAGTCAAACTGGACGAACTGGAAGGCCGATACGATGAACTCGTCGCGCAGATAAACGACCCCGATTTCAGCAGCGACTATCAGCGGTACACGCAGGCTGCCAGGGCCAAGACCGAGATCGAAGAGATCGTCACGGCCTATAAAGAGTACAAGCGCGCGCTCGACGATATTGCCGTTGCGGAAGAGATGCTGGATGCCTCCGAAGGAGCCGAGCGCGACTTTGCGCAGGAAGAGCTGGAAGCGGCCCGGCGCAAGCGGGACGAACTCGAAGAGCGTATCCGCGTCCTGCTGCTGCCCAAAGACCCCAACGACGAGAAGAACGTCATCATCGAGATACGGGCGGCGGCAGGCGGCGAGGAGGCCAAACTGTTCGCCAACGAACTGTTCCGCATGTACAGCCGCTATGCCGAGCGGCGGCGCTGGAAAACGCAGGTCTTGAACCTTCAGGAGACGGGCATCGGCGGCGTGCAGGAGGTGACCTTCGAGATCGAGGGCAAGGGCGCGTACAGCCAGCTGAAGTTCGAGGGCGGCGTGCATCGCGTGCAGCGCGTCCCCGTCACCGAATCGAGCGGGCGCATCCAGACCTCGACGGTAACGGTCGCCGTGCTGCCGGAGGTGGATGAGGTCGAGGTAGACATAGACAAGAACGACGTGCAGGAAGACGTCTACCACTCCTCGAGCGCGGGCGGGCAGAACGTGCAGAAGGTCGCGACGGCCATTCGCCTGACGCACAAGCCGACGGGCATCGTCGTCACCTGCCAGGACGAGCGCAGCCAGCTACAGAACCGCATCAAAGCCTGGGCGGTGCTGCGGGCGCGGCTCTACGAGATCGAGCAGGCGCAGGCGACCGCCGCCGTCACGAGCGCGCGGCGCGTTCAGGTCGGTTCGGGCGAGCGCGCCGAGAAGATACGCACCTACAACTTCCCGGATGGCCGCGTCACCGATCACCGCGTCAATCTCACCATCCACAACGTTCCCGCTGTGCTGGACGGCGACATCCAGCCCTTTATAGATGCGCTCATCGCCAACGACCAGGCCGAGAAACTGCGCGAGAGCGCCGGAGTCTAGTTTCACAAAGGAGATGTCATGACGGTTTCACCCCCGCCCTCCCTGCAGACCCGCTTTACCGACACGCCCGCGATGCGCTGGCTGTTCGCCAGCCTGATGACCGGCGTCACGGCGCTGTGCGCCCCCCTTTCCCTCCATGTGCCGGGAACGCCCATTCCCTTCACCTTCGGGCCGTTTGCCGTGCTGCTCTCCGGCCTGCTGCTCGGCAGCCGATGGGGTTCGGTCGCGATGGCGCAGTACCTCCTGCTCGGCTGGATGGGCTATCCGGTCTTTGCCGACGGCAAGAGCGGCTTCGGCGTGATGTTCGGCCTGACCGGAGGCTATCTCTGGAGTTATCCTCTGGCGGCTTTCGTCGTCGGCTGGCTGGCAGAACGTGGCAATGCAAACGGCAGCGCAGCCGCCTTGCTCTCCCGGCAGATCGTAGCGACGGCGGCAGGGCTGGCGATCATCTACGGCCTCGGCGTTTCCTGGTATGCGACCGTGTCGCGTCAATCGTTGAACCTGGCTTTCTGGCAGGGCGCGCTGATCTTCCTGGGCTGGGACTCGCTCAAAGCCCTGGCCGCCGTCCTTATCGCCCATGGCCGCCGACTCCGCTGACCTGCTGGTAGCCCGCGCCACACAGGAACTCGAAGCGGCTGGAGTCGAAAGTTCGCGTCTGGAGGCGCAACTGCTGCTGGCGCTGGCGCTCGGCGTATCCCGCACGACAATTCTGGCGGGCCTCGCTCCCGAACCGGACGAACGGCAGCGCGCGGAGTTCGCGCGGCTGGTGCGGGCGCGGGCGCGGCGCGTCCCTCTGGCCTATCTGCGCGGAACCCAGGAGTTCTACGGCCTGACGTTCGCGGTCAGCCCGGCGGTGTTGATCCCGCGCCCGGAGACGGAACTGCTCGTCGAGTTCGCGCTGGAGAAGCTGGGAGAGACCCACCCCCCATCCCCCTCCCCACAGGGGAGGGGGAGCAAGCCAGACGCGAGTGCGCTCCAACCCGATCTGGAGGAGACGGAAAGGCTTGCGCACCCGCTCCCCTCTCCCTTGCAGGGAGAGGGGCAGGGGGTGAGGGTAGAAGCGAACAGG
>DASRGL010000304.1:0-9780 GCA_035651115.1 Chthonomonadaceae bacterium | reverse complement strand
GGCCTTGCACGCCCCCGGCTACCATCCGTCGCGCCACCGCCGCGCTGAGCAGGAAGGCGGTCTTGGCGTTCAGGGTCAGCAGGAAGTCCCACACGCTCTCGTCCATCTCATGCACAGGGCCGCCAGCACGAAAGCCCCCGGCGATATTCACCAGGATGTCTATCTGCCCGAACGTCGCCGCCTTCTCGACGAACGCCTCGACCGCGGCCTTCTGCGTCAGGTCTACCACGCCGGTCAAGCCTGTTTCCGCCGTCAGGCCATTCTCCTGGCTCACTGTTTCCAGCGCGGCGGCGTTTGCGTCTATCAGGACGACGCGGACGTTCTCGGCGCGCAGGCGGCGAACAACTGCCGCGCCCAGGTTGCCGCCCGCGCCACTGATTACGGCGACTTTTCCCGCAAGTTCTGGATACATCGTCTCCTCCCGCAGAGTGCGTAGAAATACCTTGCCCGGCGAATGCATTCGCGGCTGCCAAAGCACGAAGTCGGCCTGCGCCGACTCCCTCCTCAGCCTCTCCCCTCTCCCGCAGCGTGGGAGAGGGCGCTTTTGCAGGGGCAGTTTTAACTGCCGCATTGGGGATTTCTACACGCTCTCAGATGGTTTCCTGTTCAGAAGGCAAAGTGCCGGTAAACGTCTCTCAGGCGCATCATTGCTCATCCTCATAAGGGAACATCTGCCAGGTTTCTGCGCTAAGTGATTGCCATGCGGCCAGTTCTTTGCTCATCGGGGCGTCTGTTTGTGGTACGAGCAAAATGCCGCTGCACGTCTCGATAATGCGAATAGGGACATTCGGAGTCAAACCATAACGCTTTTGAACCTCCCTGGGTAACAGCGCCGCGCCACGCGGCCCTATCGTCAGATTTGTCATGGTTCTCCCCTTTCTGACAGTATAGCAAATCCGTGAGGCTATCGCAACTCCAATGCCTGCGCCTCCTCTGCGGCCAGGGAGACCGAGAGGCGGAGCGTGTTTCCGCTCAGGCGGGCAGGGACTTCTGCACCGGTCAGAAGGTTCGTGACGCGCGGCGGTGCGGCAGGCAGGCCGAGGGCGCGCAGGTCTATGGTCAGCGTTGTCTCCTGCGGCTGCCGGGAGGCGTTCAGCATGGTGAAGAGGCGCGGCCCGAACCGCTCGACGTAGACGGCGGGGTTGGCGCTTCGGGCATAGGTGATCGGCTCCCAACCGGCGGCGGAGAGCCGTTTGATGATCGGGATGTATCTCTTGAAGAGCGGGCGGTCGCGGTTGTACCAGTTCGGATTCTGCCAGTAGGGGCTATCGGCGGCGTTGACGCTGAACATGCTGGGGTAGATGCCGTAGAAGAGGCTGCGCTGCATATACTTCTCGACCATCGGGAACGTGAACCGGTCGAAGTCCGTGTTCATCAGCAGCAGGTAGGGCTTCTGCGCGCTCAGCGTGCGGCGTAGGTTCATCGTCTCGTCGCTCTCCGGCGCATACTCGCCGTTGCCGCCCAGCCAGTTGACCTCGATTCCCATCACGTCCAGCAGCGGCGCGTAGATCGCGAATTTGATGGGGGTGGCGTTCGCCATCAACAGCTTGCCCCGGTTGTGCAGGTCTTCGCTCAGGAAGCGGGTGAAGGCGTGCGTGGAGTACCACTGCGGCAGGACGGGGCGGCGGCTGTCTGTGTCGAAGGGGATGGGGTAGGGGCAGGCCGCGATGTTGGAGGGGCGATAGTCCTGCGTATCGCTCCAGCCTTCCAGCGAGTCGAGGTACTCGCCATCCTGTTCGCCGCGCGTGCGCTTCGCCTCGTCGCCGTACATCTGCGCCGCCATCGCCAGCGTATAGTTGACGGTGGCTTTGGTGGGCTGATCCGGCGTGGCGGGCAGGTCGGGATTCGGGTTCAGGGTGAAGACCGCGCCGTTGGCCCAGGGTTCGTTGCGGAACTGTAGATTGAACCGCCCGTTCTCGTCCCAGGTGCCGCAGTTAAGCGTGGCGCGGGAGGCGGCGCGGGCTTCGGCGTTCGTTCCTTCGGCGTTCTGCTTGAGCAGCGCGATAGCGTTGTCATAGGTGCGAGGCAGGGCGGGCGGCATCGGCATCCAGTAGCTCATCGGCTCGGTGTAGCGGAAGCTGAGAATGCCAAGCGCGTCATCCGACTGGATGCTGTTGTCGCCCTCATGGTAGGCGAACCCGAAGTCCTGTACGCGCTCGACCGTGCTGGGGTCGGTGAACGGCATCCAGATTCCTTCGGCTTTCGCCCGGCGCGTGAAGCCCCGCGCGTTCAGCCGGTAGAACCTCTGCGCCGCCGCCCGAAAGCCCCACGGCGCTTCCTGCGGCGTCAGGCGGAACAGCGTACAGCGAAAACGGGCGTTGTGCGAGGGCCAGGCGTGCGTCTTGCCGGTCAGGGCGAAGTCCCAGGCGAGGACGAACTGGCGGGTCGCGCCGTTGTAGAAAAGACGGTACACGCTCGGCCAGTCCATCTGGTTGGCGATTCCAAGGCCGCCCTGCGGCCCGGCGACACAGGCAAACGGATAGAGCGACAGCCCGCCCGTCGCGCCGACGTTGACGCGCGTCTGGTTGGTGTATTCCCGCCCGGAGGCGATGGTCTCCACGTGCCGGATGTCATCGCCCCACTGCCAGCCGATAGCGTTTACCGGCAGGGCGAGATAGACGGTGATGGCGCGGTCGGTCTTCGTCTGGTCGGTGATGTCGCCGTCAATGGCAAAGCCGTCCGCCTGCGGCGTGATCTTGGCGGTAAAGCTGACTTTGGCTGCATTGGAGCCGCTGCCGATGATGAGGCTGCGGTTGATGATCCGTGCGGAACCGCGCATTGGAACCAGCGGCCCCTCCGCCGCCACATCGCGCACGAAGAAGCCGCCGGCCGCCGGGGAACCGATGTTCCGCCCCTCGCTTTCGACGGCAGTGATCTCCCCCTGTGGGCTGACGCTCAGGCCCAGGCCGCCGCCGGAAAGGCGCGGCGGCTTGCCCGATGTCCCGGCGGAACGGCGGGGCAGGGCAGGAAGCGCCTGGCTGTCGAACAGGTTGGCTCCGTTCAAGGGGCGTGCGGAAAAGTCGTCGAACCAGGCCGTGCCGGAGTGATTGCGGAACAGGGCGTAGACGGTCAGGGTCTTGATGGGCTTGGCGGGCAGCACGAGGACCTGCCGCCGCTCCCAGTCGTGCGTGCCGACTCCGAACGGCGCGATCAGGCCCCAGAGCGGCGTGCCGTCCGTGTACTCCAGGTCTACATAGAGGGAGTAGTCGCCGTCCTTCACGCCGCCGACCGCATCGGCCCGGCTCCATCCCATGACGAGGATCGGCGCGGGGCGCGTCTGGTTGAGCGCCAAGACGGCCTGTGCGCCCAATCGCGTCGTCGTGTTCACGCTGTCGCAGCGAATACTCTGCTCGCCGTTCCGGTGCGTCTGTCGGTCTACCTCGTAGCCCGTCTCGAACTTCTGCCAGTCTGTTGCGCCTCCGCCGACATTCTCGAAACCTCCATCTTTCAGCAGTTCGCGTGGGGACGGCTGTGCAAGGAGCGGCAGAGACGCGGCAAGCAACACGCAGCCGATGAGGAGAAGGCGAATCCGAGACGAGAGGCGTGTGCGCGGAGGCAAGGCACGTAACGGTGAGCGAAGGAAAGACATTGTGTTCGTCCTATTGGAATCTGGCGGCGCGCTGCCCTCTAAGAGTAGAAAAACCTTGCCCGGCGAATGAATTCGTGGCTGGCCCTCACCCCCGCCCTCTCTCCCACGCTGCGGGAGAGGGAAGAGGCTGAGGAGGGAGTTGGCGCAGGCCGACTTCGTGCTTTTCCAGAAGCGGTTTCAACCGCCGATGTCGGTTTTTCTCTCAGACGAGGGGGCGGGGATCGGGCGAATGCCCAGTCGTTCCATGAAGTGACGCACCGGAACCGCGCGCAGGCGGGAGTGTTGTGCCAGGTCTTCTAACCGTTGCGCACCACGCTGTTCCCGTTCATCCAGCAGGTTTTGCAATCGGGCTTGCTCGTCTTCGGTCAGCGTTCCTGCTTTCCGCCGTCGCAGCGGGCGGTGAAGTTCCCGTGTCTCCGTTTCTGGAGCGGCTGTGCGAATACGCCAGAGCAGGTCGGCCTCAAGCAGACGCCGCGCCGCCAGTTGCTCGACGGTCAATCCTTCACGGGCCGCCTCAGCGCGGAAACGCGCTTCTACCTCTGGTTGGAGCGTAATCGTCAACGCCGTAATTTGCGTGCGTCCTCTCTACCAACGGTATCCGTGTATCCATTCAGATTGTACAGGGGAACCGCCGGTCGAGGCAAGAGAGAATCCCCTGGGATGGCCTATCCACCTTGCGCCAGTGCGACCAGGCAGATACGACTCGCGCCCGCCTCCCGGCTGATATGCGCGCACTCTCGCATCGTCGCCGTTGTCGTCAGCACGTCGTCTACCAGGAGGACGGACTGCCCGGCGAAACGGTGCGGCTCGCGCGCGACAAAAGCCCCTTTGACATTGGCGGCGCGTTCCGTCGGGCTGAGGTTCGTCTGAGAGCGGGTGTAGCGCGTGCGCCGCAGGCCGTCGGCGTCCAAGCGCCATCCGCGTTCCCGCGCCAGAACGCGCCCGATCCGTTCCGCCTGATTGAAGCCGCGCTGCCGCAGCCGGGCCGGATGCAGCGGAACCGGCACGACGACATCGAAGGCGGGATGCGCGGCGGTCAGCAGGGGAGTCGGCGTCTTATCGAGCGATTCGGCCAGCAGGCGACCGAGTGGTTCCGCCAGCGCCGCCTTGCCATCGTACTTCAGCCGGTGAATGGCGCGGCGCAGCGTTCCCTGATACGCGCCGAGCGTCTGCGACCAGGCAAAGGGCGGCTCCGGCCCCTCCGCGCAGAGCCTACAGACGCTCTCCTCGGCAGCGACGGGAACGCCGCATCGGTCACAGAACGGCGGCGAAATCGGGGCGATCTCGCGCTGGCAGGCCAGGCAGAGTACGCCCGCGTCGAGCCGCTCGCCGCAGACGAGGCAGCAGGGCGGGTAGACGACATCCAGCAGGCCGTTCCAGACGAGTGCGATACGCTCCCACATGGCGCTTCATTCGCGCTGAAGGCCCGGAAATCCTTGTCGGCTCGTGGGATGCGCGGCGGGTGCAATGGCAAAGAAGCAGAGAGCCAGGGGCAGACGGTCGGGCTAGAGTTCGATGAGCGCGACGACCGATTCCACGTAGCCGGGGATGCGGCAGAGAGGCAGGAAGGTGATGGGGACGGCATCCAGGCCGGGCAGGAGGGCGAGCGGAATGGCGTAGCGAAACGCCCGATTGTCGCCTTCGCATCCGGCGGGCTTGCGCCCGGTGAGCGCAGCGTGCAGCGCGCGCGCCATCAGCTTCTCGAACGAGGGACAGATGATCTCGGCAAGCGGCCTGTTCACGACCCCCTGCGCCAACAGGCCCGACCATGCCTCCATCGCGGCGTTCCAGCGGGTGATGCGGCCTTCCCGGTCTATCGCAAAGCAGGGCTGCGCCAGATGTCCCAACAGAGCCTCATGGAAAGAGCGCAGGCAGTCGGCGACGCGGCGGGCCTGTTCCGCATTGGCGCGCAGCAGGGTCTCAGGAAGGCGTCCGGCCTCGCGGGAACCGTCTGGCAGGGCGGCGCGCGTCTCCGCTTGCGGGGTAGGCCGGGTAAGGAGGGCGTGCGTGGTCTCCGGCGCAAGGCCCACCGGAAGCAGAGCGTCCGTCTCTGCGGCAGAGACCGGTGTGGTTTCCAGAACAGTGATCGAAGTCACGGGACAGGCGTCTCCTTCGCTGGAAAGCAAGAGCGGTGTGGTCGGTAAGGCGGAACGGGCGCATTTGTGATTCGGAAGCGCGCTTTGTCTAATTATGAGTATCCGCCCCGTAGTTTTGTAGGGGAATTTTGGCAGGCGGAGGCGAGGCGCGAGAAGTTCCGCGCGGTTTCGGAACGCCGGATTACTGATGCCTCTCTCGCGCTACCCTTTGAGGCCGGTGAGCGCGATGCCCTGAATATAGGTGCGCTGCGCGAAGAAGAAGAGAATCAGCATCGGGATGGTCATGACGGTCGCGGCGGCCATGAGCTGGTTCCAGTCGCCGCTATGCCGCCCCAGGAAGGCCAGCAGCCCGACCGCCAGCGTGTAGGTGCGCTCATCGTGCAGATAGATGAGCGGGCCGGTAAAGTCCATCCAGGCGCTTGTGAAGGAGAGCAGGGCGACTGTGCTGAGGGCGGGCTTGGCGATGGGCGCGAGGATGCGAAAGAGGATGCCCGCCTCGTTGCAGCCATCTATGCGGGCCGCGTCGGAGAGTTCCTGCGGGATGGTGAGGAAGAACTGCCGAAGGAGGAAGATATAGAAGGCGGAGCCGAAGAACGCCGGGACGGTCAGGGGCAGCATGGTTCCTGTCCAGCCGAGCGCGCGGAAGATCAGGAAGACGGGCAGCATCGTGACCTGCGGCGGGAGCATGATGGTGGCGATCAGGATGATGAACAGCGTGTCGCGGCCCTTCCAGCGCAGGCGGGAGAAGCCGTAGGCGGGCAGGGCGGCGGAAAGCACCGTCCCAATCATCGTCACGACGCAGAGGATGAGCGTATTGAGCGTGTAGCGCGCGAAGGGGAAGGCGCTCAGGGCGTCCGAATAGTTGTGCCACTGGGGCGCCAGGGCGTGAATCTCTTTCAGCCGGGATGCTTCGACGACCTGATCGGCGGCAGCGCCCCCCGGAGCGTCCAGCAAGCGCACGCGACTCTTGCCCTCTTCGAGGTCTTCCAGCACGGCGACCTTGACCTGCCGCCCGCCCTCATCGAGCAGTTTGATCGGCGCGTTCATCTCTTTGGGAAGGCCGTTGCTATCTATCACGCGCTGCCGGGAAGTCGGTACGGTCGGCAGCCAGCGCACTTCCGTGCTGAAAATCTGCGAGTCCACCTTGAGCGAGGTCGAAATCATCCAGAGGAACGGCGCGACAAATACGATGGCGAACAGCAACAGGCCCGCGTAGCCGACGGCTGCCAGGAAAGGCCGCTGCAGATGGCGCGGCAGGCGCAGCCAGATCGCACGCCCGACGCCAACGACGACCCAGGCCGCCAGCAGCGCGGCCAATGCCAGTCCATAGACTCGTACCGTATGAAGAAAGGGCGGAAGCATCGTTTCCCACTGCCATTCGTTGCGAAGATGCCTCTCCTATTCGCGGTTTCTGCCCAAATTCCTCCCAAACGTTTGAACCACCTGCTGCGATACTAAGGCAGCGGGTGGTTCAAACGGTTTGCGTAGTATAATGGAGGAAGCAAGAGGGAAAGGACGCCAGAGTGTTATGAAAGCCATTGTCAAGACGCAGCCCGGCCCCGGCGCGCAGCTTGTGGACGTGCCGGAACCGCAGATTACCCGGCCCAACCAGATCATCGTGCGCGTGCAGGCCACCTCCATCTGCGGCACGGACTACCATATCTATAGCTGGGATCGCTGGTCGGCGGGGCGGGTGCATCCGCCCCGCATCATGGGCCATGAGTTCGCCGGGGAGGTCGTGGAGGTCGGGGAGGAGGTCGAGAGCATCCGGGTCGGCGACTACGTGAGCGGGGAGAGCCACTGGACGTGCGGCCACTGTCGGCAGTGCCTTCTCAACGAGCGGCATGTCTGCGCCAACACGCGGATTCTGGGCGTGGACGTGGACGGCTGCTTTGCGCCCTATGTCGTCGTGCCGGAGGGCAGCGCATGGAAGAACGACCGGGCCATTCCTCTGCACCTGGCCTGCGTGCAGGACCCGCTCGGCAACGCGGTTCATGCGACGCTGGCGGGCGAAGTCGTGGGGAGGTCGGTGGCGGTGCTGGGCTGCGGGCCGATCGGTCTCTTCGCGGTGGCGGCGGCGAAGGCGGCGGGCGCGGCGATGGTCTACGCGACGGACACGAAAGACTACCGGCTGAACCTGGCGGCGCAGTTGGGGGCCAACGAGGTCGTCAACGTGGCGCAGGCGGATTTAGAAAGCCTCATCGCGGAGCGGACGGAGGGGCAGGGCGTGGACGTGGTGCTGGAGATGTCGGGTGCGCCCTCGGCCATCAAACAGGCGATGCGCCTCTGTCGGCGGGGCGGGCGCGTCTCGCTGATGGGCATTCCCGCGCAGCCGGTCGAACTGGACATGGCCGAAGACATGATCTTCAAGGGGCTGAATGTGCAGTGTATCGTGGGCCGACGGCTCTACGAGACCTGGGACACGATGCGCTCGCTGCTGGCGTCGGGCCGCCTGGACATCACGCCCGCCATCACGCACCAACTGGCGTTCGAGGACTACGATCACGGGATGCGACTGATGCGCGACGGCCTCTGCGGAAAGGTCGTCTTCCTCCTGGAGTCCTGAGCGGATGGACAGCGACCTCCGGCAGCTCTGGCAGCTCAACAAATATCTCTGGATGTGCCTGGCCTTCGTGCTGCTCTATCTGCCGGTGGCCCAGGCGCAGGGGATTGTCACCGCACCCGCGTGGTTCGCCTGGCTGGTCTTCGGGTTGGGACTGGCGGACGGCGCGGCCCGCACCTACTGGGGCTATCGGCGCGGCGGCGCTCTGCCTGTCGGATGGGCCTGGGGCTTCACCTACCTCGATCTGCTGTTGATCTCCCTGGCCGTCAGCATCACGGGCGGCCTTCAGAGCGACCTGTGGCTGCTCTACTTTGTCGTGATGATCTACGAGTCGCTCTATGCCGCGCCGCTGACCAAGCGCCTGATGGACCTGAGCGTGTGCGCGGCGTATCTGCTGGCGACTCTGCCGCATCAGCCCGCCCTCGCGTTGTCGCTTCCGCCCGCCGTCTACGCCCGCATTCTTGCGACCCGGCTGTTTTTCCTTGTCATCGTCAGCGCGCTGGCGCGGCGCATCAGCGCCAATGCCCTGGCACGCCACCAGGAACTGATGCTCCTGCGCGAACAGATGGCGGCGGCGGAGGAGCGGGCGCGCATCGCCCGCGAGATACACGACGGCCTCGGCCATGCGCTGGTGAGCAGCATCCTGCGCCTGGAACTGTGCGCCCGGCTTATCGGCAGAGCGCCCGCCGAGGCGGAAGCCCTCTTGAAGGAAGAGATTCCGGCCCTGCGTGCCGCCTGGAACGAGGGGCGCGACCTGGCATTCCATCTGCGCCCGTGGGAGATGGACGCCAGCCGGGAAGGCGGAATCGTCGAGTCGCTACGGCGGCATCTGGGGCGCTTTGCCGAACGCACGGGATTGAGCGTGGATCTCCAGGCCGAAGCAGGGAATTGGAAGCTGCGACCGGAGGCCGCGTTCGGCCTGACGCGGATCGTGCAAGAGGCGCTGACCAATGCCGCGAAGCACGCGCAGGGTTCGGCCATTACCGTGCGGTTGGCCCGCAACGCCGGTTCTCTCGTCTGCACCGTGCGGGATAACGGCAGGGGATTCGCGGTGGGGAGCGCGCCTGTCGGCGTCGGCCTGCTGACGATGCGCGAAAGGGCGGAGGCGCTCGGCGGAACCTTGCGGATAGAGAGCGCGCCCGACGCAGGAACGACGATCACCGTCACGCTGCCCATGTAAAGCCGGGCCGCTTCCGCTCAGGGGTGCGCGTGGGGCGGGGCATGAGCCTGAACCGGCGGCGTGGCGAGAAGCACGGCCTTGTCGCCATTCGACAGAATGCCGATGAACGCGATCTGTCCCCGGTTATTGATGGTGGCCGGGCTGGCGATGCCCAGCAAGGTGTCGCCGTTTCCATTGACGACCGATTGGCCGGTCAGCGCGATGATCCGGTCGGCCATGAAGACTCCGGAACCCGTGATCGCGCCCATCGAATCGCCATAGAGGGCGGTAAAAACGATGTGACCCTCCGTGTCCAGCGTTCCGCCTCCATCGTTGGACCAGAGGATGTCCCGAATCGTCCGCCCCGGCAGCG
>DASRGL010000303.1:0-2694 GCA_035651115.1 Chthonomonadaceae bacterium | reverse complement strand
CGCGACGACGACTCCCGTTATCTCGTAGCTTGTGGCTCCCTGGCTCAGATGAAACCGCACGCGCGCCCCCCAGTGCAGGCAGGCCGGAGGATCGTCCGGGTAGAGGGAGATACTGGCCCACTCTCCATCCAGATGCGCCAGAGTCGCCGCCATGCCGGAGAGGACGCCGCCGCCCGCATCCAGCACTTCCAGGTTGATCGGCAGGTGAGTTTCCAGCAACAACATCGTCGTTCCCGTCCTTTCGCCTATTCCCGCCTCGCCTCACGCGGAAAGGCTATTCCGTATTATCGGCAGGGACGGCGACACGGCATAGAGTTCTGCTGCATTGCTTGCGGTGCGGAGAACCTTCCGGGGAAAACGAGAGGAGGGGAGGAGCAAAAGGTCACGGCCTTGAAAGGCCGGTCTGGAGTTGCGAAGTCCACCTGAGTGGACTAACGACCTCACCTCCAACCCCTCTCCTTCGCAAGTAGAGGGGTGCAGGGAGCCTGCGCAGGCAGGCTTCGCAACTCCAGACCGGGGTTTTTAACCCCGCGTGGAAAAAGCTACTTCCGGCGGCGCAGAGCGACCAGGCTCGTCACACCCATGCCGACGAACATGGCGACCGTGCCGGGTTCGGGGACATCGTTGTTCCCGCCGCCGCCACCGCCACCATTGATCGGTTCGTTGATGGTGAGGTTGTCCAGCGCCCAATGCTTCTGATTGCCAGGCTCCGTGCCGCCAAGCAGGTTATTGTTATGGGTGAAGCTGGCGCCAGTCAGGATGCGGAAATCGTCAATGCCCGCCCAGTCCAGCGTCACCGTGTAGACGATCTGGTTGCCGTTGCCGTCGAAGCCGACCGCCAGCGTCTGGGAGTGGATTAGCGACCCGTTGTTGTAGCCTTGCAGCGTCAGGGTCTGTGATCCCCAGGCTCCCGCAATCACGAACGAGTTCAGGTCGAAGTCGGCAGCATCCGTGCGGATGAAGTCGGCGGGCGACGCTGCGAGGGGATTGAAGGCGACATGATCGCTGTTGGTAGAGAGCGCTACCTGATTGTAGCCGTTCGGCTCGGAGATGTCATCGAGCGGGGTCTGGGTGACACTGACGACACTGACGCCATTGCCGGATGCAAAGGGGCCGAGCGTGCCATCCTCGAAATCAATGACACTCGCGGAAACACGGGAGGCTGACAGACCGACAATCGCGCAGGCTGCCAGCAGAAGACCAGTTTTGCGCGCATCGAACATAGTGCTTTCCTTTCCGTCTGCGTTAACTCTGCGTGATGCCAGTCGCCTATCCTTACCGCGCAGGCCAGGATCGGGAGGGTCTTCCCCTGCCTCTGCGGCAATCCACGGATCCAACGCTGACAGCGAACCGGTCGGAGAGGATCGTGCGATGCTGCTGCACAATCTACAGGACTAAGGCATCCGCCTTGTGGCGGCGTCTCGACGCAAGCTGCTTTTACTGCTCTGCGCCGCCTACAAAGTCGCGACACCTCACTCTCTGCATCGGACATACCAATGACGCATATTTAAGTCGAAAACTGTCATTTTTACCTGTATAAACCGGTAAATATGACGGGATTGACGGAAAATGGCGCTGTATTTCTTACCAGGTGGATTCGGTGAGGGCAGGCCGGTCGGTCGGCAAGAGCCGATATCCGGGGAGAGGAACACTGACAAGAAGGCAGGAATACAGGAGGAATAGAAGGACGAAGCGCGCGTTGCGCCGCGCATCGAGGCGAATTCAGGGAAGGCGTGACGGAACGGGAAAGAGGAGAACAGGAGGACTTTCAGTTGCGGGCGTTGTGGCGATAGTGGTGCCAGAACTCGGCGTCCGGCTGGAGGGGCGCGACGGTCGCCGGTTCTGCCTGTTCGAGCAGCGCGCTATGCTCCCGCAGGAGCGCGATCTCCGTCTGGAGGCGCAGCCGGGTATCGGACATCTCCAGAAGCCGCTGCTTGTCTTCCAGGGGCAGTTGCGCGACCGAGGCGATACAGAAGGTGAGGAGGGTCGGGTCTGCGGGCAGTTCGATCTCCGGGAGGGCCAGATTCGCGCGCTCGGCCACCAGCGTCAGGTAGCGGCGGAAGACCTCTCCGGCTTCCTGCGCCAGCGGAGCCAATTCGCCCGATAGATACGCCGTCTCTTCGACAGCCTCGGCCCGCCCGGTGAGATACGGCAAGTCCGCCTCCACATAGTCCAGCAGGCGAAATCGGCTCTCCCCCGCCGCCAGCAGATGCATCCGTCCGTCCTCAAGACGCTTGACTGCCAGGATGCGCGCCACACAGCCGACCTCATAGGGGGTAGCGGGCGCGCCAACCTCCTGTCCCTCCCGTATCAGCACGACGCCGAACGGCTCATTGCGCTCGATACAGCCGTTGATCATGACTTTATACCGCTCCTCGAAGATGTGCAGGCGCAGAGGAAACTGCGGGAACAGCACGCAGTGGAGCGGGAAAAGCGGCAGCGTAAAGATGTTGAGCGGCGGATCGGCGGACATAGCGGCTCCTCCTTGTTTCCTGTGGCCTCCTCCCTGGTGACCTACCCCCCGGCCTCCTCCCAAAAGGGAAGGGGAGGGAGGAAGGCCGGACGATTTCATTCGCCGGAGGAGATGTTGGCCGAACCGAGACGGCGTTCGATCTCCGCAAGCGCGCGGGCGCACATCTGCCGCGACGACTGAACGCCATAGTAGGGCGGTTCATGGGCCGTATAGAGCGGAAT
>DASRGL010000302.1:0-14981 GCA_035651115.1 Chthonomonadaceae bacterium | reverse complement strand
CGGGAACTGGCCGTCGCCATGCTCTTCCACGACATCGGCATGATCTTCCTGCCGGACGGGCTGATGCAGAAGAGCGAGCCTCTGACGCCGGAAGAGCTGACCGCCGCGCAGCAGCATCCGCATACCGGGTTCGAACACCTGGTCGGCAGCCAGGCCATCTCCAGCGTCTCCGCCAACCTCATCCTCCGCCACCATGAACTGTTGAACGGAACGGGCTATCCGCAGAGGATCGGCGGCGAGAAACTCAGCCTGCTGACCCGCATCGCCAGCGTCGTCGAAGCCTATGATTCGCTGACCACGCCGCGCTTCGGCGTGCCTGCCGTGCTGCCCGATGTCGCCGTCTCCTACCTGCTCGCCAACGCGGGCAAGCTGTTTGCGAAAGAGGCGGTCGTCGCGCTCTGCCGCCGGATCGCGCTCTATCCGCAGGGAACCGCCGTGAAACTCAATACCGGCGAGTGCGGCATCGTGGCGGGCGTCCTGGCGACCGCTCCTATGCGCCCGGTGGTGCTGGTGCAGATAGACCATCGCGGCAAACCTCTGAAAGAGCCTCTCATCGTGGACCTCACCTGCGACGCGGGCCGGAATGTCGTGCGCTCCGCCGCGAACCTGCAGCTCCTCTTGCAGACCCAGGAGCCGGAGGCTACGCCTATCCATCCCGTCTACGCCAATCTGGGCTGATGCGCGCCTGCTTCCCCTTGCCGTCGCCAGCGAGGGATGGGCCTGACGCCGAAAGCGTCCGGGCCTTGCATTCGGTGTCATCGGCCTGCTCCGGGAACTCTAGGGGGCAGAGCGGCATTATAGCGTGCGGAGGGAGAAACCCAGCGGCGTGGTCAAGGCTGCGCTGTCCCTCGAATGCCAGTGGGAGGAGGAACGGAGGATGCTGTTCGGCTTTGCGAACTGCAAGGAGACGCTTGCGCAGATGAACGCCTATCTGGATCGCAGTCTGACGCCGGAGGAGATGCAGATCGTCCGGCGGCATGTCCGGATATGTCATGCCTGCGCGCTCAAATTTGCCGAGGAGGAGAAGCTCCTGGAAGAGACCCGCGCGAAGATGGCGCGGATTCAGCCCGAAGACCCGATGATCGCACGCCTCTCGGAAGTCCTGGCGGAGGCTGGCCGCCTCCCCTGAAGGGAACGCGCCAGAGAGGGAGAGCTATAGCCCCATCTGCTTGCTGACGATCAGGACTTCTTTCAGAACTGCCGTGCGAATCGGGTCGTACTGGGCTTCCGGTATCTCCAGGAAGTCCAGCACCAGCGGATCGGCGCGGTTCACATTGCCGGGCGGGGAGAAGCCCATATCTATCTCGTGGGCCAGCGCGTTGCCGATGTGGACGAAAGCGGTCAGCGGGTCTATCTCGAAGACATCTTCTGTCGGCGTATGATGCTTGGCGATGGGGTCGAAGTAGATCCCCGGCAGACACCAGCGTTCCGCCGCAAGCCGTCCGATCTCCTGATGCGTCAGGCCAAGCGTCTGCTGTTCCGCTTCGTAGTCCGACATCTGCTGGACTTCGACCAGGTTATAGATCAGGTTGGCTTCCAGAGGCAGGAGCATAGCGATGACCAGCTTGCCCAGGTCGTGCATCAGCCCGGCCACGAACGCCTCCTCCGCCAGGGGGTTACGGCGCAGCCGCGCCAGAATCTTGGCGGCGCAGGCGACCGCCAGGCTGTGCTGCCAGAAGCGACCGACGTTGAAGCGCTTGTTGAAGCTTTTGGTCATCAAGGAGGACTGGAAGGCCACCGTCAGGCAGATGGAGCGCACCGTATTGTCGCCAAGCTGGATGAGCGCGCGCTGCAGCGTCGTGATCTGTCCGCCGCCGCCGAAGTAGGGCGTATTGGCCGTGCGCAGCACTTTGGCGGCCATGCCCGCATCCTGGATGATAAGGCGCTCATAGTCGCGCGCATGAGCGTTCGGGTTATCTGTCAGGCGCAGTATCTGCGTGACCAGATGCGGCAGGATCGGTACGGTCGTCGTTCGGGCCAGCCTGGTTTCGATGTCTCTCAATTCCATGAAATATCCGCAGTCCTCCTTCTCATCGCTAATGTTCGGCATTTTGGAGGCGCGGATTTAGGTCATGGAACGACCGGAGAACGCCCCCGGCGATCCTGGAGACGCGCTATTTTTTCGCGCCGGAATCTGCGATGCGCAGGCGGGTGATCCTGTCGCCGACCCGGACCTTCGGGGCGATGTCTGCGCCGCGCACGATGCGCCCGAAGACGCAGTACTGGCCGTCGAGCGGCGTGTTGTCCGCCAGATTGATATAGAACTGGCTGTCGCCGCTGTTCGGGTCTTGAGAGCGGGCCAGACCGAGGCTGTCTTGCAGGTTGGAGAGGTTGGCTTCGAGGGGAACCGTCGCGCCGGAGCCGTGCGTGCCGACCTGGTGCGACTCGAACGCCTCCGGCCCGATCTCCTTGCTCTCCGGGTCGCCTGCCTGAATGACGAAGCCCGGCACGACCCGGTGGAACTTGATGCCGTCGTAAAAGCCCTTTCTGGCAAGCGCGACGATGTGTTCCACCGTCTTGGGCGCGGCCTTCGGATAGAGTTCGAGCGTCATCGCGCCCCGATTTGCGATCTCCAGCGTGGCCCGGATCGCGCCCTCCCTGTACTTCTCCAGCGCCGGATCGCGGCTGGGAGCGTCGGGCGGCGTCCGGGCCTGCGCGACGGCCCGCTCCGTCTGCTCCGCGTCGTCCTCGGAAGCCTCGGCCTTCTTGTCCTTGGCCGCGCCGACGACCCGGACGGACTTGATCCGGTCGCCCTGGCGGATCTTGCCCAGCGCCTCCATTCCCTTGACGACTTTCCCGAAGACGCAGTACTCGCCGTCCAGTTGATGATTGGCCTCAAGATTGAAGTAGAACTGGCTGTCGCCGCTGTTGGGGTCTTGAGAGCGGGCCAGTCCCAGCGTTCCCCGGTCGTGGGGCCGCCGGGCTTCCAGCGGAACCGTCTTGCCGGAGCCGCCTGCTCCCAGTCCGTATTTCTGTCCGACCTCCTCAGACGGGATGTCCGCGAG
Organism: Chthonomonadaceae bacterium; assembly: GCA_035651115.1. Classification (GTDB taxonomy): domain Bacteria; phylum Armatimonadota; class Chthonomonadetes; order Chthonomonadales; family Chthonomonadaceae; genus DASRGL01. The sequence continues at coordinate 11,976 of DASRGL010000302.1, read as the reverse complement.
CAGCGCGCCGTCCACCGTCTTCGATTTGGGATCGCCCGCCTGCGCGACGTAGATGCCGGATTTCACGACCCGATGGAAGAGGACGCCGTCGTAGAACTTCTTGTTCACCAGGTCGAGGAAGTGGGCCACCGTTTTGGGCGCGTCCTTCGGGTAGAGTTCGATGACGACGGTTCCCCGCTTCTCGATGACCATCGTGACCTGGGGATTGGCCTGCTTTGCCGCGGCGGGCGGTTTGGCGGCAGCTATGGCACTCGCGCCTCCTATCAGCGCGCACGCCAGGAGAGCCATCCGCAAGGGCTTGACGCCGGATAGCTTGCTCCGAAGGGAGGGAGTGAAAAACGACATCGAAACGTTACTCCTTTGTCTTGGCTATTTTCGCGGCCCTATGTCTTTCGCAGCAGGAGAGAGGAGCGAACAAACCCGTTCCCGCGTTCCCCATGACGCCGGGCCAACTCATGTTACGGGAGCGAAGGGCGCGAATCCTTCCTTGACGCAGACTGTGCGCGGCCTTAAAAGGCCGGTCTGGAGTTGCCAAGCCTGCCTGCGCAGGCTCGACCTTGAGTCCACGAAGGTGGACTTCGCAACTCCAGACAGGGGTTTCCAACCCCGTGTCCGGGGTATACTGGGGGTACTGGCAGCAGGGAGGGAAAACGCTTGAACGCAGGTTCTCCGCGACGATCCAGGAGAAACATCATCGCCCGGAAAGAGTTTCGGGAGATATTTCGTGACCGGCGCACGCTGGTCTCCGTCATCATCGGGCCTCTGCTGATTACGCCGAGCCTGCTCGCCGTCATCGGGATCGCTATCGGCGGGCAGGTACAGAAGGCGCGCACGCAGACCTATCCGGTCGGACTGATCGGCGCCGAGACGGCCCCGCAGACCAGGCGCGTTCTGGAACAGACGCTTCACAAGGTCGCTCCGAACCTGCGTCTAAAGCCTGTGTCCCGTGCCGAGGCGGAGACCGCCATCAAGAAACGCCGCGTCCAGGCGGTCGCCGCGCTGCCGCCGGACGCCGACAAGCGCCTGGCGGCGCAGCAGGTCATTCCGGTGCAGATTTTGGTGGACGCAGGGGAGGAGAAGTCGCAGCAGGCGTCCGGGCGGTTGCAGGCGGGCTTCGAGGCTCTGGGCGATAAGCTGGTGGCGCAGCGGCTTCAGGCGCGCGGACTCTCGCCGGACTTCGCGACGCCCTTTCGCGTCGAGGAGAAGCCGATCGCCAGCGGGGGCAGCATCGCCACGCTCGTCCTCTCGCAGATGCTTCCCTACATTCTGATCCTCGGCGCGTTCGGCGGCGCGATCTACGCGGCTTTCGATCAGGTCGCCGGGGAGAAGGAGCGGGGAACGCTGGAGACGCTGCTGGTCTCGCCCGCCTCTCGCCGTGACATCGTCTTGGGCAAATTCACCGCAGTCGTCGGTGTCTGCATCGTCAGCAGCGTCCTGTCGCTGGTCGGCTTTATGATTCCGTTCTACAGCGGCCTCAAAGCGTTCGCCTGGCTGGCAAAGGGGGGCGTCCATCTCAGCCCTGCCGCCCTCGGCGTCGCCCTGCTCGTGCTGCTGCCGCTCTCCGTGCTGTTCGCCGGGGCGCTGCTTGCCCTCTCCACCTTCGCCCGCAACCAGAAGGAGGCGCAGACCTATCTCGGCTCGCTGTTCCCGCTCGTGCTGCTGCCCGCCATGCTCTCCATGTTCATCGGCACGGACGCGGGCCGGCACATCGCGCTGGTGCCGATCCTGGGAGCCTCGGTCATCATCAAGCAGGCGCTCAGCGGCAGCTACGATCCCGTCTTTATCGTGCTGGCCTTTGCTGGTTCCGTCTTCTGGGCCGGTCTCGCGCTGGCCTTCGCCACCCGGCTGTTCCAGAAGGAGAGCGTGTTGATCAAGGCGTGACCGGGCCGCCTCCGCAAGGCAAGGCGGGGCATAGCTTGCGAACTGCCTGCCCACAAAAGAGTCGTGCAAACCCCTCTTGAAAATACAGGACCATTCCGTTTTCCGCCTTTGCTTGCCTTTTCCGTCCGCAGGACGGTTGGCGTGAAGCGCCTCCCAGACGGGTATTTCAATGCCCGGCTATGATGGCGGTGAAAACTGAATAACCCTGCTTGAAAATATTGACAGGCGGGGAAAAATGTGATACCGCTAGAACAGGGACAGACAGTTCCCATCTGGTAGAATCCGCAGAGGCACGGAGACACGGAGGAACTACGGAGAAAAACAGGAGAGGATCAAAGAGGAGAGACATCGTTTAAGTTTGCTTGCCTTCTTCGTGTTGCTTCACGTGCTTCGTGGATTCTCTTCTCTGTTCTCTTGGCTTTTCTCCGTGATTCCTCCGTGTCTCCGTGCCTCTGCGGTTCAATGGATTGGTCCGGTCAGGGCGTGACCTCCAGCGTGGTCTCCTGCGCGTAGTCGGCGCTGCCGGGCGCGGCCCCGCGCGGCTTGCGGACGTACTTTTTGAGCGTATAGTCTACGGCGACCAGAGAGGAGTGTTTCTGGCTGCTGTGGCGGGCGGCGATGCGCGCGGCCTGTTCCAGCACGGAGCGCGGCACGTCGGCGGGCTTGCCGTGCGTGCGCAGGATGACATGCGCGCTGGTCGCGGCGCGCACGTGCAGCCAGAAGTCGTTCGGGGCGGCCAGGCGAGTCGTCAGGAAGTCGTTGGCGGTCGCCGTCTCGCCGTAGTAGATCTCGTAGCCCTCCGGCGTCGTGACGCGCCGTATCTTATGCCCCTGGAAGTCCGGCCCGCCGCGTCCGGTTCCGCTCTCTTCTGTTTCCTCGGCCCGCTCCCGCAGCAGCCCGCCTGCCATCATCTCCGCGCGCAGGCTCCGCACCGCTTCCGCCGTCTGGAGGCCCGCCAACCGTGTCTCTGCGTCCTGTAGCTGCTGTAAGGCGGCCTCGATCTTGACGCCGTGTTCCAGGGCTGTCTCCTGCCCATCGCGCGCCTTCCGATAGCGGCGAAAGTAGGCATCGGCGTTCTCCTGCGCGGACAGTTTCGGATCGAGAGCGATGACGCGGTCGGCCAGGGCGGGATCGTAGTAGTCCTGCACGGTCACGGCGGTGTCGCCTGGCTGGACGCGCCAGAGATTGGCAAGGAGCAGTTCCCCGGCCTGCTTCAGTTGCTCGGCCCGATCCGCCTCTGCCAGCGCGCGTTCCACCGACTGCTGCTGCCGTTCCAGCCGCTTCCTCTCTCTGCCGATCTTGCCGCGCAGTTCCCCGGCGACGGCCTCGAAATCCGCCCGCTTGATGAGCGCGGTATAGGCTTCGTCCAGGGCGGCGTTCAGGTCGGCGGCGGGCGTCTGCCATTCGGCGGGCCACTGCTTCAGCGGGAACGGATAGGCCCCCAGAGGATGCCCTGCTGCATCCCGCACGGCAACGGGCGCGAACTCCTCTCTCTCCGTCGCGCCGAAAATCTCCTCCCACGCCTGCCGCAATCCCGCCTGCCAGTCCGCGTTCGCCATCGCCCGCGCCGCCAACTCCGAGGCCAGAAAAGGCGACATTCCCGCATACGTCTCTGTCAGGAGGGCGGCGAGCGCATCGGGAACGATTTCGGGCGCGGTTTCGCTGCTTAAAGGAGTCAGGGCCACCGCATTCGGGGCGAACGGGTCGGCTTTCTCGGTCTGCTCCGGCGGCGGCAGATAGGGCAGGCCGGGCAGCGTCTCCCGCAGGCGGTTGACACGGTGCGTGATGCGCTTGGCGGAGTCGAGGATCGTGCCTGCCGCATTCACCAGAACCAGGTTGCTGTGCTTGCCCATCAGTTCGGCGATCAGCGTCACGGTCACGCGGGCGTCATCCTGCCGCGTCTCGACCTCCATCTCGAAAATCCGGTCGAAAGCGCGCTGCCGGATCGTTTTGATGACACCGCCCTCGATATGTTTCCGTAGTGTCATGCAGAAGGTCGGGGGCGTCGGCGCGTTCGGCAGGCGCGTCGCCGTCAGATGGACGCGGGCAAACCGGGCGTCGTCCGAGAGGGCGAGCAGAAAGTTGCGGCTCTGGCTGCGAATGCCGAGCCGCAGTTCCGTCGGCGCGGGCTGCCGCACGTCCTGAATCTGACCGCCGACAAGCTGCCGCCGCAGCGCGCTGACGACGGCGCGCAGGGTCAGGCTGTCGAACGGTATCTTGATCGCCTTTGCCGAGGTTGTCGTGGGATCGGAAATCATCGCACCCCCATTATACCGGTTTCTTGCCCGCGTTCCCAGAGGTTACCATAAGTTTTGTGGCGCAGGCGAGCCGACGCGCGCAAAACAGGCCCGTTCGGAAAATTCCCGGAAACACGGGCCGAACGCCTTCCGTATGAAAAACCAGACAGACATCTTGCGAAGCGACCCCTTATTATGACAGGCGGCCTCTGATCCGCGCGAAAACGCGCTTTCCTGAAAGCTGCAAGAGGGACTTTCGTTTCCCTCGATAAAAAGATTCGTTGACACTGTAACCGAAGCCTGTTAAAATACGTCAGAGGGTTTGTGAATCGGTTTACCGGCACGCTCAGCGTCTGAAACACACGGCTGCGTTCCTTGCGCCGCGCCTCCCCTTTGTGCTATAATGGCGCGGTCAATACAGAGCGCAACAGCAACGTTTCGACAAAGAGGCGCGGCGTTTTGTCAGCGGAACGCGGCGCTCAGGAGGTTCGTATCGTGCCGAAAATTGATACCGCAGATTTCAAAAACGGTGTCTCCATTATTCTAGATGGCGAGATCTTCACCATCGTCTGGTTTCAGCATCACAAGCCCGGCAAAGGCGGCGCGGTGATGCGCACCAAGCTCAAGAACCTGCGCACCGGCGGCGTCATTGATAAAACGTTCAATGCCGGCGAGAAGCTGGAGCAGGCCATTCTGGAGCGCCATCCCATGCAGTACCTCTATCGGGACGGCAACGAGTACGTCCTGATGGACCCGAACACCTATGATCAGGTCAGCGTCAACGAAGCCACGTTCGGCAGCGGCCTCAAGTATCTCAAAGATGGCATGGAAGTCAATGTCATCGAGCATGACGGCAAGATACTGGGCGCGGAAATCCCGTTCTTCGTGGAACTCGAAGTCGCCAATACCGACCCGGGCGTAAAGGGCGATACCGCCTCGGGCGGCTCCAAACCGGCCACCCTGGAGACAGGGGCCGTCATCAACGTCCCCTTCTTTGTCAACATCGGGGACAAAGTCAAGGTGGACACGCGCACCGACACCTATCTGGAGCGCGTCAAGTAACCGACGTAAGTCATGTCACTGCCTGCAGCGGAAGGACGAGTCTCCCCGCCAAACGCACGCCCGACGGTGGATGGGGGCGAACGCGCCTTCCCCTCTGGTGCGGAAGTAGGTGAACGACCGTGCCTGTCATCTTAAGCAGCGGCAAGCGCCCGGCGGTCAATCCGGTCGCCAGACTCTTCTGGGATAATGCCAAAACCATATTCCAGGTCTCTCTCGTCGTCTCCCTTCTGCTTCTGGGGTATCTGCTCTACGGCCTGTTCACGGGGCAACTGGTCAACGTAGTGAACATGCCCGCCGCAGAGCAACAGCGCGTCCTGGAGAATATCCAGCGCGTCTCCCTCTGGCTCAACATCAGCGTCGTGGTGCTGGTCTGTACGACCATCGCACTCTACTACGAGGAGATCACGCTGGGCTATATCTTCCTGACGCTCGCCGTGTTGTTCGCCTATGGGCTGCAGTTCTGCATCGGCGCGCTGTTTGCTGCCGAGGCCGCCAATTTCACGACCGGCCCGGCTTCGCAGATGGCCCTGCACCAGATATGGCTGCTGGGGATTCTGTTCGGCGTTCCCGGCCTGGTGTTGATCCTGCGGCATCTGGCGCTCCGCATCTTCGGCGGGCGCGCCGTGGAAGACCTGACCGATCCGACCTACGGCGCAGGCGCTATCCGCGAGGAGACGCCCCGCGCGCTCATCGGCGCGTTCGCCAAATGCTGGCAGTTGCCGTTCTGCCGGGAGACCGTGCGCAAGACGTGTCCGATCTATCATGCCAAGACCAAGTGCTGGAAAGAGCGCGTCGGGTGCATGTGCGAGCAGAACATCCTGCACCTGGCGATGGCTGACGCGACCATCGAGATGAAGGCGGCGCCGGGAACGGCGTCCGGCTTCGTTCCTATCGGCGATCTGTTGAGCCAGAGCAGCGATACCGAGAGGCACGCCATTCCGACACGCCCCGGCCCGAACGGTGTCCGGCTGCCGGACAATCCGCACCTGTCGGCAGAGGAGAAGGCCGAACGCTGCCGCAACTGCATCATCTATAATGAGCATCAGCGCCAGAAGTATCAACTGATGGCCCCGCTGATCACGCTGCTGCTGCCGCTCTATGTCGTCCTGAATTTCGACACCGTGCGCGACACGCTGACCGAGGCGATACGTTCCCTGGATCGCCTTATCGGCAATCTGTCGTTCAGCGCCAACCCGGATGAGATGATGCTGTTCACGCGCCAGGTGACCAGTTCGATCTCCGTGGAGACGATCATCATCATCTGCCTGACGCTGATCGGGATGACGATGGCGCTGCGGCTGCTGGAGTACTGCGTGTTCAAGATCAAAATCTGAGGACGCGAACGCCGCCCGGACGACTGGTGACGCCTTCCTCTCGCGCTCCGCGCATCGGCGGGGAGGGAGGCGCGCGGTTTCCAGAGGCAGGCCACGCGCGAGGAAGTATGTTCGATTCATCCGAACTGGAACGTCTGGCGGAACTCGTCCGCAATGCCGACATCCGCGAATTGACTCTGAAACAGGGCAGCGCGCGCATCACCATCCGCAAGGGGCCGCCGCGCGCTCCGAACTCCGCCGGAACCGCGCTCGTCCCCTTCGTCGAGGCGGGCGGTGGCGAGGCGCGCAACGGCAGCGCGGAAGATGAGGCGGAAAGCCTGGAAATCGAGTCGCCTTTCCTCGAAGAGGACGAGGAGGAGGGCGAGGAGACACACTGGGTCACCTCGCCTCTCGTCGGCATCTTTCACCATGTCAAGCCTCTGGTCGGGCTGGGAACGCGCGTCACGCAGGGCCAGATCGTCGGCGTTGTCGAGGCGATGAAACTCATCAACGAGATCGCTGCTGAAATGGATGGCGTCGTCATAGATGTGCTGGTGGAGGACGGCCAGGCCGTCGAATACGGGCAGCCGCTCTTCCTGGTCAAAGCAGATAGCTGAACTTGCCTTTCCCCATCCTCTCGAACGCTCTCGCTGTCTTTCCAGCGACATCGCGGGAGCGTTTCCCTCTCCGGTCAAAATCGGGTACACTCAAGAGCGACTAGTCTGTCCACATTTGCGGAAGGAGAGAACGATGGCGCGACGCAAACTGTCTCACCCGGCGCTCAGGAACGGCTTCACGCTTGTCGAGATCGTGCTTGTCATGCTGGTGATCGTGTTGCTGATGGGCGGGCTGCTCTACTACTACGACTGGCGCGGCGAGGGCAAAAAGCCGGGCGATGTCGTGCATACGCCCGTGACGAAGGCCAAAGATGTCGTCTGTCAGACCAATCTGCAGAGCCTGCGCCAGATGATCACCGTCTCGCAGACCGGCGACCCGGACGGCAGGCCGCCGCAGACGATGGAAGTGCTGCCGGGCTTCACGTCAGAGCTGCGCTCGTGTCCCGTCGGACACGAACCCTATCAATACGACCCCACGACCGGGCAGATTCACTGCGTCCATCCCGGCCATGAAAACTACTGACCTCACCCCATGTTCAAAAAGATACTGATAGCTAATCGCGGCGAGATCGCCGTGCGGATCATTCGGGCGTGCAAGGAACTCAAGATCAAGACGGTCGCGGTGCATTCGACCGCCGATGCCGAGTCCCTGCACGTGCATCTGGCCGATGAGGCCGTCTGCATCGGCCCGCCCGCTCCCAAAGACAGCTACCTGCACGCGCCCAACATCATCAGCGCGGCGCACATCACCGGCGCGGACGCCATCCATCCCGGCATCGGCTTCCTCTCGGAGCGCGCCAGCTTCGCCGAAGCCTGCGAAGCGTGCGGCCTGAAGTTCATCGGGCCGTCCGCCGCCGTCATGGAGAAGATGGGGGATAAGGCGGTCGCACGGGAGACGATGCGCGCCGCCGGCGTGCCGGTCGTTCCCGGCTCGAACGGGCTGCTCGGCAGCGAGCAGGACGCCTTCCATTTCGCGCAGAAGAGCGGCTATCCGCTGCTCATCAAGGCGGCGATGGGCGGCGGCGGGCGTGGCATTCGTCTCGTGCAGAACGAGGAGGAACTGGCCCGGCAACTGGACATTGCGCGCACGGAAGCGGCCTCCGCGTTCGGCAGCCCTGATGTCTATCTGGAGAAGTTTGTCGAGGAGCCGCGCCATGTCGAGGTGCAGATACTCGCCGACGAACACGGCCATGTCATCCATCTTGGCGAGCGCGAATGCTCGATTCAGAACCTGCGGCATCAGAAACTGATCGAGGAAGCGCCTGCGGCCCAGTTGACCCCGGCGCAGCGCAATCGTCTCGGCGAGGCGGCGGTGCGCGCGGCGCGGGCCATCGGCTACACGAACGCCGGGACGGTCGAGTTCCTGATGAACGGACGCGGCGAGTTCTTCTTCATGGAGATGAACAAGCGGCTCCAGGTGGAACACTGCGTCACCGAGGCCATCACCGACATTGATCTGGTGAAACAGCAGATTCTCATCGCGTCGGGCGAGCGGCTGGCGTTCGGGCAGAAGGAGATACACTGGACGGGCCACGCCATCGAGTGCCGCATCAATGCGGAAGACCCGGAGCGCAACTTTGCGCCGAGCGCAGGCCGCATCGAGAGCGTGGCGCTGCCGGGCGGGTTCGGCGTGCGCGTGGATACGCATATCCGCGCCGGTTACGAGGTTCCGCCCTACTACGATCCCCTGCTTGCCAAGATCATCGTCTGGGACAAAGACCGTGCCGGGGCCATCGCCCGAATGCAGCGCGCGCTGCAGGAGACGGAGATCACCGGCGTCAAGACAAATCTAGCCTTTCAGCGCAAGATTCTTGCCAACGCCTTCTATCGTCGCGGGGAAGTCTCCACCGATTTCATCCAGCGGCGCATTCTCGGTTCCAGCGGCGGCAACGGAAGGAATTAACCCCTCTCCCTCCCTGTCTGAACTGTGATTAGAATGATTACAGGATGGACTGTGATTAGACGACTCGTAATCCTAGTCCATCCTATAATCCGATAAATCACAGTTCAGACATGGGCGGGGCCATAAGGAGGAAAGCGTGAAGCGTTTTGGAATGTCCTTTCTGGCTGTGCTGTTTGCGGTTCTTGCGTGGGGCGCGTGCGCGCCGATAGCGTGCGCTGCCAGACCTGTCGAGAAAACGGCGGCGGGCGCCAAGCAGGGCTTCTATCTCAAGGATGGAGATCGTATCGTCTTCTATGGCGACAGCATCACCGACCAGCGCCTCTACACCACCTATATCGAGACCTACTGCCGCACGCGGTTCCCCAGGCAGCACTTCACCTTTGTACATTCGGGGTGGGGCGGCGACCGGGTGAGCGGCGGTGGAGGCGGGCCGATTGACGTGCGGCTGCGGCGCGATGTGCTGGCCTACAAGCCGACGGTCGTGACCATCTGCCTGGGCATGAACGACGGCGGTTATCGCGCGCTGGATCAGGGGCTATTCGATCAGTATGTCAAAGGTTACGAGCATATCCTGGACACCTTGAAGAAGGAACTGCCCGGCGTGCGGATCACGCTGCTCACGGCTCCCGCGTTCGACGATGTGACGCGCGCTCCCTCTTTCCCCGGCGGCTATAATCAGGTGCTGATCGCCTATGGCGACGCCGTAAAGAAGCTCGGCGCGAAGTACGATCTCGTCGTGGCGGATACGAACGCGCCTCTGGTGGCGGCGCTGGAGAAGGCCAAAGCGTCGAACGCGGCGCTGGCCGAGAAGATCATCCCGGATCGGGTGCATCCGATGTACGGCGGGCATCTGGTCATGGCGGCGGCGGTGCTGAAAGCCTGGAACGCGCCGGAGACGGTAGCGGAGATTCAGATTGACGCGAATGAGCGCCGGGTGAGCAAGCACGCGAACACGCGCATCACGAATTTTGAGGCCGCGCCGGAAGGCATCCGCTTCACGCATACCGATAACGCGCTGCCCTGGCCGATGGATCGCGATCCGCAGCAGAACCCGGATATGCTGCTGACCCTCGCCTCGACCGACATCGAACACACGCTGAATCGCTTCACGCTCAAAGTGACCGGGCTGCACGCGGGAACCTATACCCTGAAAGTAGACGGCACGGATTTCGGCATGTTCACGAGCGACGATATAGGCATCGGCCTGAATCTGGCGGCGGTTCCCAATCTGCCCGCCAATATCCAGGCGGCGGAGGTGCTGGGCCTGACGCGCAAGCACAACGACCTGCACTTCCGGCGCTGGCGGCAGGTGCAGGTTCCCAACGCCAAGAACGGCGAGGAGGTCGCCCCGGACATCAAGAAGCAGATGGACGATCTGGATGCGCAGGAGGCCGAGGTCGTCAAGCAGTTGCAGACGGCGGCGCTGCCGAAACCGCATACGGTCGAACTGATTGCGGTACGGTAGACGGGAATCAGGCTCCATGGAAGCGGTCGAGATCGGGGCGGCGCGGCCTGACGAACTGGATGCCATGCTCGGCTTGATGTGCGAATCGTTCGGCCTGCCGTTTGCCTCTGCGCGTGAGGTCTTCTATTCCGACCCCTATTTCGAGATCGAAAACAAGCGCGTGCTGCGGGTGAACGGCCGCCTCATCTCCTGTCTGACCCTCGTGGATACGGTCTGCTGGCTGGGCGCGGGGCAGGCGCGGGTGGCGGGCATCGCGGGCGTCGCGACCGTTCCCGAATGGCGGCGGCGAGGCTATGCGGGCCTGCTGCTGTCGGAGACCGTCCGAGAACTGGCCCGGCGCGGTTATGCGCTCTCCGCGCTCTTCCCCTACGCCTATGGCTACTATCGCAAGTTCGGGTGGGAACTGGCCGGTTTCGCGCATCGCTTCCTGACCGCGCCTGCCAATCTGCCGTCCTATCCGGAAGCGCAGCGCGTCCGCCTCGCGCACGCCGACGACATTCCCGCCCTGGAACGCCTCTATAACGCCGCCGCGCGCGGCAAGACCTTCCACTGTCTGCGCGACACGAAACGCTGGCGCTATCTTTTCGAGCATGTGCGGCAGCGGGTGGTCTATTCGCCGGATAAGGTTCAGGTGGAGGGCTATCTGCTCTACGATTTCCGGACGGTCGGGGGAGAGAGCGGCGCGAACGCTCCGGGCGTCGTGCAGCCGCTCTCGCTGCGCATTCTGGAGATGGTCGCGGCGAATGAGGCGGCGCGGCGCGGACTCATCGGATTTCTGGCCTCTCAGGATGGGGTGGGGTGTCTGGAGTACGCGGCGACCTGGGCCGATCTGGAGGCGAACGGCCTGCTTCAGACCGTTGCGCCCGGCATCGAGACAAAAGACGCGCTGGCAAGCGTGGAGATCGTTCCCTCGCTGATGGCGCGAGTGATTGATCTGGCGCGGGTGGCGGAGGCGCTGCGCCCGAACTGGGCCGGTTTCTACGCCACGCTGGCTCTCGTCATGCGCGATCCGCTCGTGGAAACCGGCGCACAGGCGGTCATCGTGACCGGCGCGGGCCTGGATGATCCGCAGGTCAGCATGGCGCGTGCGGAGGCGCTGCCTCCTGTCGCGGACTCTATCGTGGGCGATGTGGGCGCGTGGTCGCAGGTGGTCGTCGGCCATCTGAGCGGCGCAGAGGCGTGCGCGCTCGGCCTGTTGCAGCCCTCCACGCCGCGCGCCCGCGCGCTCGTCGCGCAACTCTTCCCCCGCCGCACTCCCTTCCTTCCCGTTCCCGATCATTTCTGAAAACCCGGCGAATGGGTTCGCGACTGCGAAAGCGCGAAGTCCGCCTGCGCCGACTCAATGTCGGGTCCGCGTCGTCGGCAGCTTGCCGGTGATGCCCTTGCCCTCGGTAACCACGTGGATTGTGTCCGGGACGACCTGCCTTAAGGTCTCCTTCATCCCGCTCGGCCAACGGATCTCCACCCTGTCTATCTTCGTAGCCGTTCCCAGCCCGAA
>DASRGL010000301.1:0-10002 GCA_035651115.1 Chthonomonadaceae bacterium | reverse complement strand
GTAGGGGCCGTACAGTTGCAGGGACACTTTCCCGGTGACATCTACTGCCGGGGTATAGGTCAGGTTGTCGAACTGGCCGTAGACCGGCGGCGTCCCGTAGATGTACTGGGAGGCGAACTGGACGTATTTGATGCTGGCGGTCGGCAGCTTGATGCGCAGGGTCTGCCAGCTTCCATAGCCCGCCGCGCCGTAGGGAATCGGATAGTAGACGACACCGAGGAAATGCCAGTTGGCGTCGAACGCCTGAAGGAACGGCAGGGCGCGCGGCGTGCCGAGATACTCCGGCGGCAGCACCGGCTGCGCATCCAGGCTGACCTCTGCCTGCGGCGTCTCGAAGGTGGCCTGGATGCCGCCATAGCGCCTGTCGAAGAAGGGCAGCGAGGGCGGCGCGAAGAGCGAGACCACGTTCGGCGCGCTCGCCGCGCTGACGCTTTTGCGGGCATAGACGTTGGCGCTGCCGCCCGTGCCGACGGCAGTGAACTGAACGCCGGGATAGTGCGTGTTGATGATCGTGCCGTCCGGCACATCGTCGAAGGTGATGCGCTGCGCCTGCACGGTTCCGGCGCAGGCCAGCAGCAGCGCGCCGGAGGCGAGAGCGGCTTTGCCGATCCTGGTTAGCCAGGGCTGTGTGGAAGCGGAAGCGAAGCGGAACATGGGTACACACTCCTTTTCGTCAGGGTCCTCAGGTCATGTCCGCGGGAGCGTCCCGACCGGACTTCTGCCTCTATCCTGCGCACGGAGTGTTACAGAACCGTTACAAGCCAGAACGTACACTGTGAACCGTGTCACACCTTTTGTATAGACTGCGTCGCATCCGGGAATTTCAGGGAAACTCCGAGACCGCGTAGGCGGCGCTCTCTTCCCAGGACAGCGCGCGGCCCGCCTTCCATGCCGCCTCGTAAGCCTCTGCGCCCAGGTCTTGCCGCAACTGCTCCTGCTCCTCTGCCTGCTGCCGCTCCTCCGGCTGTGGCAGGGAAAGCCTCGCCGCTTCTCGCAGCGCGCCGACCGCGCCGCGGAGCGTGACGGCCTGCCGGGGTCGCCCTGACGCCATCGCGAGGCGCGCATAGCCTTCCAGCGCCATCGCGAGGCCGCGCTTGCTCCCGATCTCCCGGAAGGTGTCGAGGGCGCTGCGGAAATGCGCGCTCGCGGCAGCCAGGTCTTGCCGCGCCGTCGCCACGAAACCCAGTCCTGTCGCGGCATACGCGGCTCCGGGGCGGTTGCCGAGTTCCTGCCGGATCGCCAGCCCTTCTGCGAAATGCGCGCCCGCCGTCTCATAGTCCTGCTGGTGGAGCGCGATGAAGCCCAGATTGACCAGGCTCGTCGCCACGCCCTGCCGGTCGCCCAACTGCCGGTCTATGGCAAGTCCCTCCGCCAGCAGTTCCCGCGCCGCCTCCATCTCGCCCTGCTCGATGGCGACGAGGCCCAGGTTGACCAGCGATGCGCTGATGCCCGGCAGGTCGTTCAGGTCACGCTTGACCGCCAGTGTCTGCGCGAAGTGCGCGCGCGCCGCCGCATAGTCGCCCTGGAAGCGGGCGATCTGGCCGAGGCCATGCTGGGCGGTCGCGGCTCCCTGCCGGTCCTGATGTGCCTCGCAGAGCGCCAGGCTGCGCGCGAACAGTTCCCGCGCGTCGTCATAGTCCGATTGCAGATAGGCCAGCACGCCTGCCGCGTTGAGCGCGCGGATGCGCAGCGCCGGAGGGCCGTCCTCGGCCCGCAACGCCGTTTCGATCCAGCGGCGGCCCTCTTTCCAGTAACCGCGCGCCTCCCAGAAACGCCAGAGCGCCGTCACCAGCCGCAGCGCCGCCTCTGCGGGCAGCGGGTCAGGCGAGGCGGCTCCCTGCGCGGGCTGCTCGAAGCAGCCTTCCAGCGCGGCGAGCAGGTTGCCGTGTTCTGCCGCGAGGCGGCGCTGCCAGAGACGGGATTCCGGGCCTTGCAGGTGCGGCGCGGCCTCCTCCGCAAGCTGAAGATAGTAGCGCAGGTGGCGTGTCCATATCTCCTCCAGCGCGCCGCTCTCGGCCAGCTTCTCCCAGGCGTACTGGCGCACCGTCTCCAGCATCCGATAGCGTATCTCGCCCTCCGCTTCTTCCACGACGACCAACGAGCTTTCGACCAGGGCTTCCAGGCGATCCAGCAGCGCGGAGACGGATTCCTCGGCCCTCACCCCCGGCCCCTCTCCCACGCTGTGGGAGAGGGGAGCGGCCTCCCCCCGGCCCCCTCCTTCGTAAGGAGGGGGAGAGCCAGACGGGACTCCCTCCCCTTGCGAAGGGGAGGGCCGGGGAGGGGTCTTCGCAGGGAGGAGGGCGCTATCTATGGCCTCTGCCGCGTCCAGCATCCACCCGGCGCGAAAGACGGCCAGCCGCGCGAAAAGACGCCGGAGGTCGGGAGCCAGCAGCGCATAGCTCCAGTCCAGCGTGGCGCGCAGCGTGCGGTGGCGCTCCGGGAGGTCGCGCCGCCGACTGACCAGGAGATCCAGGCGGCGATCCAGTTGCCGGAGCATCTGCGCCGGAGGCAAGACCTGAATGCGCGCCGCTGCCAGTTCGAGGGCCAGCGGGACGCCTTCCAATCGCTCGCACAGTTCCGCAATCGGCGCGGCCTGGCTCGCGGTCAACTGGAAGTCGGCGCGCGCCGCCTGCGCCCGATCCACGAACAACTGCACGCTGGGGCAGGTTTGCAGCGCCTCCGGGGTCAGGGCGCGGGCGGGCAGCGTCCCTGCCTCCGTGTCGCATCCGACGCTGGCGGAGGGCGTCGGCAGCGGGGAGAGGAGAACTTCCTGTTCGCCGCCCAGGTTCAGCCGCCGCCGTGAGGTGACCAGGCAGGAGAGAGTGGGAACCTGTTGCAGGAGCGCCTGCACGATCTCCGCGCCTCCCTCGACCACCTGCTCGAAGTTGTCCAGCACCAGCAGCGCGGGCCGGTCGGCCAGCGCGCGCGCCGCCAGTTCGAGCGGGTTCACGCCTGCTGTGCGGGGCAGCCGTAGGGCGTCCAGCAGTTCGGAAGGGATCAGGCGGGCATCCCTCACATCGGCCAACGGCACGAACCAGATTCGGCCCTGGAACGCTAACGCCAACCGCCGGGCGACCTCCAGAGCCAGTCGCGTTTTGCCGTTGCCGCCCGGCCCGGTCAGCGTCACCAGCCGCGCCCGTCCCGCCGCCAGCAGGTCGGCCAGTCGCGCCGCTTCCTGTTCCCGCCCGAAGAAGCGCGTCAGTTCCAGGGGCAGGCTGCCGGTGAGCGCGGGTTCGGCCTCCGGCGCGGGAAATTCGTGGGAAGATGGTTCTAGCGGCTCGGCCCGGAACAGGCGCAGGGGAGCCTCGATGCGAGGCAGGCGGAAGAGGCCCAGGTCGCGCAGGGGCAGACTGGACGCGGCTTCGCTGCGCGCCAGGGCTGCGGTCGTTTCCGAGCAGAGAATCTGGCCTCCGCGCGCCGCCGCGAATAGCGCCTCCGCCAGATCGCTCCCTGTGCTGTGGCTCTCTGTTGCGGGTGGCCCGACCTCCCCGGTATGCAGCCCGGCGCGCACGCATGGCGCTCCCGCTGCGGGCAGCAGGGCGCGCTGACACTCCACAACGCAGGCCAGGGCGTCGCTGGCCCGACCGAACACCGCGCGCAGCGCGCCGCTACTCTCGCGCACCTCCTGCCCGCCATGTTCGGCGACAAGATGGCGCAGGCGTTCCGTCTGTTCGTCCGGCGGGGCGGACCCGGTATCCGCCTCGATCCCCAGGCACAGGAACGTCACGGTTCCAGTAGGCGGCTCCGGGGCGGGCGCGGGGCAGGACGACGGGAGAGGGCGGGTAATCGGCAGGCTGGCCCCCGCCTGGCTCTGCGGTTCGGCCTCCAGGAGGCGGCGCGCAAGGCGCTCGGTGGCGGGAGAGGGCGCGGAGTCGAGTTCTGCCCGCAGGCGTGCCGCCCACTCGTGGTACTCGCGCAGCCCCTCCGTGCGCTGCCCGATGGCGGCATAGAGACGCAGCAGCGCGGCGCGCGGCTCCTCCCGCAAGGCATCCATGCTCACGCCGCGCCGTGTATAGGCCAGCGCGCGCTCCAGGTCGCCCGCCCGCTCCAGATGCTTCCCCAGGGCGTCCAGCGCGCGGAAGTAGGATTCGGCCAGTCGTCGCTGTTCGCGCAAGGCCCACTCGTCATAGCAGCCCGGCAGCAGTTCGCCGCGATACGTCTCCACCGCCGCCGCGAGATAGCGCGCCCGCTCTTCGTCGTTCGCGGCGCGCGCCGCCCGCCGCAGCGCCCCTTCCATCTCGCCCACGTCGGTCGTGACCGCCGCCGGGTTCAGCCCGACGGACGCGCGATCCGCCATCAGGACGCTGCCGACCGGCGTACCGGGCGGTTCGAGCTGGTTGCGCAGGGAGTTGAGCGCGACCCGCAGGCTGGTGCGGCCCGCTTCGGGCGTAGCGTCCGGCCAGAAACTCTCGATCAGGACTTCGCGGGGATGCGCGTGCTGAAGATGGCAGGCGAGATAGGCCAGCAGCGACGCCGTCTTCTGCGTGCGGAAGCGGGTGATCTCTCGCGCGCCCTGGATGACGCGCAGGCTGCCCAGCATCTCGATCCGGCACCGTGCGTCTGTTGTGGCTGTCATGCTCTACTCCGCCCCAGTTCATGCTACTCGCGTACCCAGGCGCGCACAATCACGCCGTCTCCGGGACGCGGCTTCTCTAACAGCAGTACCCATCCCCTGTCCAAAAGAGACTGCGCCTTACGAATAACCGATTTCTGTTAGGTCTTCCTGTAACGATTGCAAGGACATCTCGCCATTGAGCGACTTTACGATGGCCTCTGTGAGGCGACCATGCTGATAGACAGTTTGCACGGCGGCAAGGTCAACAGGCTACTCATAGTAGTATTCCGCCCATGCCTGGTAGCTACGCGGATCGCCGTCAAGCAGAGCAAGCAGACCTGCGGAACCATCGGGATCGTCGCCATCAGGGAAAGCGATATTTCCATGCTGCCAGTGGTTGTCCGTGCATCTGCGCCAGATGCAGAAAGTGGTGTCTTCCATCGAAAAAGCCGGTTCCGACAGAAACGCAGCGAAAACACCCGGTACGTCGTCAAGCACGCCGGGCCACACTTGCGGCGGGTCCACGCGATAAGGACTCATAGGCGCTTCGTGCGCAAAGCCCTTCAGAATCGCCCCCTCTGGCGTGAACAGCAGAAAGTAGCCGTCGCCAGAGCCATTCCGCATAGACGCCATCTGTTCGCCTTGATCCCAATGTGCATTGAACGAATAGTAGCGCAACTCCCATTCCGGGCAGAGAATGGCGTCCAGCAAAGCCAGCGATTGGCTCAGGGCTTTCAGACCGGCCACATCCGGCGAAAGCGACAAGTCCCGCGTCGAAATCATGTCCGCTCCAATCTATAGAACGCGCTGTAGCCGCCGCACCTGAATAAGGACGCCAGACCGGGAAAGGCGCGCTCACCATTTGATCTGCCGGGTGATGGGGGGCCAGTGATTTGGGGATCGGCGGACAGGAGGAAGGCTTTGCTCAGAAACTAGACACCCGTTTTCCGAGCAAGACCCTGCGGTTTCAACAGAGACTTTGGAGTAAGCTCCGTTTTGATGACCTCGACATCGCCCTCGATTTCGCCCATCTCCATCGCGACGATGAACTCGGCTTCCAACTCACTAACGCCAAGCGCCTGCGCTGTCAAGCGTATTGTCTCTTCTCTTGTCTTTCCTTCGATCATCGTAGATTGTCAGCGTGGTTGCCATCGGATCGTCCTCCTTATAGAGTCTACTCCGACGCGGAAGCGCAAAGCGGAAAAGCGGCCAGGAACACCCTCGTTTCAGGCGGAAGCGCGCCGCAGGCCGAAATGGATGTCGCCGCGCCAGGTCTGCCCGGCAGGCAGCACGATCAGCCCGGCGTCTATGCCCTGCGGCTGCAAATTGACGGCGTCTGTTGTGCAGGTGTAGGGTTCGAGCGCGATGACCCGGCGGTTCAAGGGCGCGTACAGCACCCACTCGCGGAACTGCTTATCGGCAGCGACATACATCTCCAGCCCGCTCGACGGATCGCGCAGCCCGCCCTCGCTCCAGCCATCGGCGCGGCGCTCTACCCCGGTAAAGACGTTGTCGAACGTATGGCCGTCCAGCGGGCGGAACTGTCGCAAATCCATTGTGCCGGGCGGCGCGTCCACCGGGAGGATCCTGCCGTTCGGCATCAGGTTCTCCAACTCCCAGTAGCCGCTGGCCGGGACGTGAACCTCCGACCGGGCGCGTTGTTCATCGGTGATCTCGTCGAGCGCGGCGGGCAGCTTCACGCCGGGCCGCAGCGTGACTGGAAACCAGGGATGGATGCCGAACCCCATCGGCATATTGCCCGTGCCGGTGTTAGCGACTTCGGTCTCCATCTGCAAAACGCCCTCGCGCAGGCGGTAGGTGACGGTCAGGCGGCAGGGATAGGGATACTGCGTGAAGATGTCCGGGAAGGAGTCCAGTTGCAGGAAGGAGCGCACGACCGCGCCGCTCTCGTCATCGGCCTGCGCCGCTTCGACCGTCCAGGCTCTATCGGCCACGACGCCGTGTATCGCCTGCCCCGCGCCCCTGTCCCAGCCCTTCGCCAGCAGTTGTTCCATCTTGACCGTGCGGCCCTCGAAGGTGAACGTGCCGGCGCGGACGCGGTTGGGGAAGGGAAACAGGATCGGCTGCCCGCTATGGAACGGCGAACCGCGCCGCAGGTCTTCCATATCGGCGGGCGGCACGAACAGTTCGACGGGTGTGCAGTCCGCGCCGGAAGCGTCTTTGCCGTCCGGGTCGGGGGTCGTGCGGAATTCGGCGCAGTTGTTGCCGAATTCGGGGTAGAGAACGGCCTCGGCGCGGCGTACCGTATCGTGAAGATGATAGACGGTTCCCGCATAGGCCGGATGTGTCGTTATCTGATAGCGTGCCATCGTGATGTCTCAGGCTCCTTTCCTCGCCGCGGAGCCTCCCGCGCTTGCGGTTTTGCGGGAGGGCGCGACACTGTGTTCGTGTTCCACAACCGGTTTCCCTGCAAGCCCGCCGGGAGAAAAGCAGGCCCGCCTGTAACCTCTTGCGCCCATTTGTGTCACAATGTAAGGGGAAGCAGGAAGCGGCCCAGCCTGCACAGAACTACGCATCATCCTTTCTATGGAGGAGTACCATGAACAGACTGATCGCACGTACTACGACCGCGTTGGCGCTGCTGTCTCTCGTGGCGGGCATGGCGATAGCCGGGCCGCCCGCCAAGGACAAGAAGCCCGCCGCCGCGCCCACCTGCCCATCGTGCAAGATGGCGCTCAGCGCGAAGAAGTCGGACAAGACCCCGGTCGCCGTCTACCTCAAAGGGAAGACCTACTACTGCTGCTCCGGGTGCAAGATGGACAAAAGCCTCACGACCAAGCCGGGCAAAGGCCATACGACTCCCAAACCCGGCAAGGGTCATAAGAAGTAGTACGGCCTGCTTCTGTTTGACTGTACCTCTGCAAAAAGTTCCGCCCTGTCGTGCGCTGCGCGCGGCAGGGCGTCTTATTGCGGGCCGTCGGTTTGCAAAGGGGCGGGGGTTGTGCTAAAATGGGAACAGATTGCAAGGAGTAACGCTATGGCAATACAACCACCAAAACCGGGACGCCTCTCGCGCCAGCAGTCGAGTCGAAAGCAGACGGAAAGACTGCTCTGTGACCGCGACCGTCTGCTTGCCGCTCTGGAGTCTGCGCCTCGCCTGAGCAAGGAAGAGGCCGAGCGGATAGACCGAATCATCCGAGAGGCCAGAGAGGCATCGCTTGCCGCCGCTTTATCTACCTGGCAGGCGAGCCGATTTTAGCCTGTATTCTTAATGAATCGCGCAACGCGGTTCGAGATCGAGTGGCGGCAACAGTTTTGCATCGGCTCCTCTTCTCGGCACAGGACCAGGACGACGCGGCACAAAACCGGGATTCTTCGTACCTTCCTCCGGGCCTTGCCTCCAATCCCCCTTGTCACGTGCGTTCTGACCTTCATTAAGTCCCGCACGGAAACCCAGTAAGAAATCAGAGCAGGCCGTTTTCAACCAGACAAGCAGTTTCATGTATCTGTTCCTTTGAGAGCCTGATAGATATGATCTACTGACAAACCCTCACTTTTTGTCCGGCGAATGAATTCGCGGCTGCAAAGGCACAAAGTCCGCCTTCGCGGACTATCGATGCAGTCGGCACAGGCCGACTTGGTGCTTTTCCAGAAGCGGTTTCAACCGCCGATGTAAAAGTGAGGGTTTGTCAGTATGATCTAGCTACTTCGTCAGAAGCGAGATTATTCCTGCCAGCCTGTCACTGCACGGCGACGCGGACGCAGGTTTGCAAAGGGGCGGGGGTTGTGCTAAAATAGGGCGTTCCACACGAGTGGAGTAGCATCAGTCCCGAATGCGGAAAAGAGTCCCGACGCCATGAGCGACCAGCCTGCCCCCCCGGATGCGACGCAAGCCCGCTCCATCCTTGCCACCGACTGCGGCAGCACCACCACCAAAGCCATCCTGATCGAACAGCAGCCCGACGGCGTCTATCGCCTGATCGCGCGCGGTGAAGCGCCCACCACCGTCGAAGCGCCCTTCGACGATGTGACCGTCGGCGTCATCAATGCCGTGCGCGAGGTCGAGGAACTGACCGGCAAGACCCTCTTAGGGCCGGACGGCAAGCCGATGACGCCTGCAAAGGACGCCACAACGGGGGTAGACCTGTATCTCTCCACCTCCAGCGCGGGCGGCGGCTTGCAGATGACGGTCGCAGGCGTGGTCAAGGCGATGAGCGCGGAGAGCGCGCAGCGCGCGGCGCTGGGCGCGGGCGCGATCATCGTGGATGTGCTGGCGGTGGACGACGGGCGCAAGGAGTTCCAGCGCGTCGAGCGGCTGCGGCAACTGCGCCCCGATATGATCCTGATGTCCGGCGGCACGGACGGCGGCACGGTCAGCCACCTGGTCGAGATGGCCGAGATGCTCGTCGCCGCCGACCCCAAGCCCCGTCTCGGCATCGGCCTCAAGCTGCCCATCATCTACGCGGGCAACAAAGACGCCTATCCCGATGTCGCCGCGCTGCTCGCCGACCGGGTCGCGCTGCGGCAGGTCGCCAATCTGCGCCCGACGATGGAGCGCGAGAACCTGCTGCCCGCCCGCGAAGCCATCCACGAACTGTTCCTCGAACACGTCATGCAGCAGGCCCCCGGCTACAGCAAGCTGACACGCTGGACGAGCGCGCCCATCCTCTCCACCCCCAATGCCGTCGGCAAGATCATGCAGACCATCGCGGAACAGAGGAAGATCAACGTGCTGGGCGTGGACATCGGCGGCGCGACCACCGACGTCTTCTCCGTCTTCGGCGGCGTCTTCAACCGCACGGTCTCCGCCAACCTGGGCATGTCCTACTCGCTCTGCAACGTGCTGACCGAGGCGAAGGCCGAAAATATTCTGCGCTGGCTGCCGTTCCCGCTGGACGAGGCCGAACTGCGCAACCAACTGCGCAACAAGATGATCCGTCCGACCACCATCCCGCAGCGGCTCCGCGACCTCGCCATCGAGCAGGCGGCGAGCCGGGAGGCGCTGCGTCTGGCCTTCGCGCATCACAAGTCGCTGGCGCGCGGGCTAACCGGCGTGCAGCAGCGGCGCACCATCAGCGAGGCGTTCGACCAGGCGGGAACCGGGCAGACGCTCGTGAACATGATGGAGTTGGATATGATCGTCGGTTCGGGCGGCGTGCTGTCCCATGCGCCCCGGCGCGGACAGGCGGCCCTGATGATGATGGACGCCTACCAGCCCGAAGGCGTCACGCTGCTGACGGTCGACTCCATCTTCATGATGCCCCAACTTGGCATCCTCTCCACCGTCCACCCGGCGGCGGCCACGCAGGTCTTCGAGCGCGACTGCCTCATCTACCTGGGCGCGTGCATCGCGCCGGTCGGCGTGGGGAAACCGGGCGAGCCGTGCGTGACGGTGGAGTTCGGCGGCAAGACGGAGACGATCCCGTTCGGCGAGATTCGCGTCTATCCGCTCGGCTTCCAGAACGGCGCCGAGGGCGAGCCGGAGA
>DASRGL010000300.1:0-7582 GCA_035651115.1 Chthonomonadaceae bacterium | reverse complement strand
TTGTGCGCGTGTTGCAGCAGGTAGGGGCTGGTCTCGTTGGCAAGGCGATTGGTATGTCTTGGCGCACTCGCAGCCGCTTTTTCCATCGTGGGACTCTCCTTGCTATCCAGGTCGTCGGAACGTTCGGAACTGCTGCCATTGTACCCGGCATGGGTAAGGAAATCCAGGGTTGGACGCCAGAAGAGGAAGGGGAGTTCCCATTTGCAGAACCGGAAGGCGTCTGGCGGAGAAGGAGATTTGCGGCGCCGTGCGGAATCCGGCGGTGGCGCAATCTGCCATAAGAATCCACCTTGACAAAAATAGAGGAGAGTTCACGATGAGTTCATCGCCGGGAAACGCCACCGTGCAGATCACCGTTCTGGACGACGGCCCGTATGAGGTCGTGGGGCCGATCACGCTGCAAGACGAGAGCGGCAATCCCATCGAGGTCGAGGCCGGAGAAGCTGTCTATCTGTGTCGCTGCGGCGGTTCCAAGACCAAGCCGTTTTGCGATGAGACGCACAGCGAGATCGGGTTCCAGGGCGCGATCAAAGCCGTCGAAGAGAGCGAGAAGTAAGCGGGAAGTCCCCGTTCCTCTGGGAATCGGGGGCTTTTTTGTGCCTCACCGCAACGCGAATCATTCTCGACTTATGGTAAGTGGATAGGGATATTGTCGCGCATATCGGGAGGGAAAAGCACGGTCGGCGGCGCATACTGAGGAGCCTGGCGCAAGCCGGGCAAATCCGGGCCTCTCCTTCGAGTAGTGGCTCGGTTGGAGAGGCCCTAGAAAGGAGGAGGCAGGAAATGGGGATCCTCCATCTCCTGGCCGCGTTGTTCTACACCAGTGGTGTAGTGTACCACATCGCGGCGCTGTGGGCGCTGCTATCCCGGCAACGGGATAAGCAGTAATCCCTAGCCAGTTGCTTCTGAGGAGCTACTCCCTCAGGAGCAACTTCCTCCTTATTATAGCGTGTCCAATACAAATAGTCAAGGGATGGAGCCGGGCATTTCATAGCCTGGCTGGACGTGCCGCTGCAATCTCAGGCTGTGCCGAAACCGAGCGTGTAGAGGATGCTCAGCGCCATGACATGATTGCCGACCGCGTTCATGTGGACACCGTCGGTGGTCAGGCGGAACTCCGGGTTGACCGACTTCCCGGCGCGAATGGCCTGTACGAAGTCCTCGTGCGTGGGCGCAAGCAGCGTGTTTCGCGACTCGGCGACGCGCCGCATGGCCGCGACATAGCCCTCGATCTTCACGTTGGCGACATTGGCCGGGTTGTCCACGTCCTCGCCGATGACCGTCGGGGGAAGCAGCACGATCTGCGCGTCCGTCGCCTCCCGCAGGCTATCCACCATACGCGCCACCGTCGGCTCGTACACATCTAGAGGCACGCCGTCCGGCCCATCGCCCTGCGGATAGTCTACGCCGTTGGCGAAGTCGCGAAAGCCGTGCCACACGTCGTTGATGCCGACATTGATGGTGACCCAGTTCGGCCTGTGCGCGATGACATCGCGTTCCAGGCGGGCCAGCATGTCCGGCGCCTTATGGCCGCTGACGCCCGCGTTGACGACGCGAATGTTGCGCTCCGGGTAGGCCGCTGTGATCAGATGGCGCATCACCGTCACGTACCCATCGTGGGCCTCCGTGATGCTGTCGCCCAGGCAGACGAGCGTGGCGTTGCGCCCGATGAGAAATCCCGGCGTCTCCGCCGATACACTAGACATAATTCGCAAATCCTCCGACAATACCGTAAGCGTTGGTCTCAGTGTAGCGCATGGAACGCCAAAGTCAACCCTTTCGAGGCGGTTTTCTTGCGGTTTTGGCTTGAAAAGGAACCGTGTTTCGTATATAATAGTAGAGAACGTTGTGAAAGCGAGGAGCCAATGAAGCAGGGAATCCATCCGGAATACAAGACGGCGCGTGTCGTCTGCCAGTGTGGCAATACGTTCGAGACCCGCTCCACCCGCGATAATATCCGCGTCGAGATATGTTCGCAGTGCCATCCGTTCTACACGGGCAAGCAGAAGATCGTGGACACCGAGGGGCGCGTCGAGAAATTCCTTCAGAAATACAAGATGAAGCAGTAGGCAGGTGTCGCTTGCCTTACCGGTTTCCGGGCGCGTCTCCTTTCGCCGGTCGTTCCGACCCGCAGCGCATCGAGGGGACGCGCCCTTGTTTTGGCGCAACGGAGCGGCCAGAACAGAGGAGTTCTAGGGATGGATTCAAAAAGTCAGCCTCCTTGCAGCGCCGCCAGGCCGAAAAGCGAGTTCCTGCAGTACGGCGGCCAGGCGGTCATCGAGGGCGTGATGATGCGCAGCCCGCGCTACTTTGCGGTTGCCTGCCGCAAGCCGGACGGAGCCATCATCTCCCAGTGCGAGGAGGTGGACAAGAGCTTCATCGGCAGGCTGAAGTGGCTGAACAAGCCCTTCCTGCGCGGCACGCTGGCGCTGATTGACGCAATGGCGCTGGGAACGCGCGCCCTGGCCTTCGCCTCCAACGTGCAGATGCAGGCAGAGCAGGAGGCGCGCGCGAAATCCGGGCAGGAAATCGCGCCTTCAGAAGAGCCTGCGCGCCTGCGCCTGACCGCCTCGGAAGCCTCGCTGGTCAACGGCCCTCCGGTGATCGTCCCCGAAGCCGATCCCAAAAGCAGCCGCATCAACGACATCGCCATCGGCGGCACCATCGCCATCAGCTTCGCGTTCGGCATCGGCCTGTTCGTGCTGCTGCCCACGCTCCTGACCGACCTGGGCCGCCGGCTCGGTTTCGGCGCGGAGGCGCACAACGCGGCGCTGTGGGGCAATGTGTTCGACGGCCTGATCCGTATGGCGATCTTCTTTGGCTATATCGGCCTCATCTCGTTCATGCCCCAGATTCGCGCCGTCTTTCAATATCACGGCGCGGAACACAAGTCTATCAACACGCTGGAGGCGGGCCTGCCGCTCACCGTCGAGAACGCGATGCGGGCGTCACGCATCCATCCGCGCTGCGGCACGAGTTTCATCTTTATCGTGCTGGTCATCAACCTGATCGTCTTCATGTTCCTGCCTCGTCCAGAACAGGTCTATCTGCGCTTTCCTCTGCATCTCTCCGTGATTCCGCTGGTGGCAGGTATCGCCTACGAGGTCATCAAGTTCGCGGGCCGGTTCCGGCAGAATCCGCTGGTCATGGCCGTGTTCGCGCCGGGCATGTGGTCGCAGTACCTGACGACGCGCGAACCGAACCCGGATCAGGTCGAGGTGGCCCTGACCTCCCTGCGCGCCGTGCTGGAAGCGGAAGGGCATCCCGTCTCGCAGGCGGGCGAGGTGACCGGCATCACCGTCCCGAATCCATTGGAACCAGAGGCGGTCACGGCGTAAAGCTCCCGGTAGGAGGCCAAAAGGAGTCCGCCACTGGCCGAACTGATCCCACGCGAAATCCTGTTCGGCAACCCCGAACGCACCTCGCCACAACTCTCGCCGGACGGCGCGAAACCGGCCTATCTCGCCCCGGATAACGAGGTCCTCAACGTCTGGGTGCGCACGGTCGGGAAGGAGGATGCCCGTGTCGTTAGTGTTCCTTGCAAAGCATCTCGGCAGCCGCGCCGCGCCGCCGTCGGAGCAAGAACGGACGGACGATCTGAGAAAGTAGGGTCTGCCCTCGCAGGAAGCGAGGGCAGAGACGGGGTGGGGGCGCTACGCGGCGGCCTGGAAGATAGGCTGCAGCGAGGCGGCGTACTGACGTAGTTCGGCGCGCTCCTCGTCTGTGATGGGCCGGAACCGCTCCCCGAACTCCATCGCCATGCGGAACAGGCGCGGATCGCCGGGCGGGATCGCCGCCGTGATCGGCTCCGAGAGCGTGAAGCGCAGGGCCAACTCCGCCCAGTAGGGATCGGTCATCGGCTCGTACCAGCAGTTGGGGAACGGACGGTCGGCGTTCTCCTTCCAGGTGGTGCGCGCCATGGCCTTCAGCGCCAGCCTCCCGACGCCCTTTTCGATGGCCCGCGCCACGATCTGCGGCCCAAAATGGCCCTGGAAGTAGTTGACGAAGTTGATGGGAAACAGCGCGGAATCGAAATCGAAGCGATCCATCGCCGCGAATGCCGCCTCGACAGAGTGCGCGCTAAACCCCAGATGGCGCACCATCCCGGCCTCCCGCGCGGCGACAAACGCCTCCATCGCGCCGCCCGGCCCGAAAATGGTGGCGATGTCCTCCTGGCTGGTGATGGCGTGTAGCTGATACAGGTCGAAATGGTCGGTGCGCAGATGCTCCAGGGAGCGGCGCAGTTCGGCCTCCGCGCCCGCGCGCGTCCGTTCCGCCGTCTTGCAGGCGAGAAAGATGCGGTCGCGCTGGCCTTCGAGCGCCGGGCCGAGCTTCTTCTCCGTCTCCTGATTCTGGCCGTAGCTGGGCGCGACATCGAAATAGGTGACGCCGCGATCCAGCGCCTCGCGCACGAGAGCGTTGGCCTCCTCCTGTGTCTTCCCGGCCACGACGATAGCGCCGAATCCGATGATCGAAAGCTCCCGCCCGGTGCGCCCCAATGTCCTGTGTTCCATTGTCTGAACTCCTTCCGCCTTCCGATGGTCTCTGGTCTGGCCTCCTGTTCGTTGCGATAACGGGTTTTCCCTTCCTCGTCAGGGGAGGGAGATCCGCAAAATCGGCCTTGACAGCGTACCGGGAACGGTCTACAATAAGCAGGAAGAAAGAGGGCGCGGCAGCCTGTTTCGCAGCAGTCGCAAGAGCAGGCGTGCCGCAAGGAAATGAGGAGCAAGATGCAGGGGCCGAGGGAGCCGCAGGAGAGGCCGGGCCGAACGGGCGGAGAGGCAAACTGGAGAAGAAGCAAACGAGCAGGGAAGCGCAGGCGCAGAAGGCGGCAGATCGCGATGCTGCTCGGCATCGGCGCGCTGGCCGCGATTGCGGTCGGAGCGCGCGCCTTCCGACCGGGGCGCTCCGGCGTTGCACCCGTTGCGCCTGTCCTCCCGTCACCACCGCCCGCGCCGCAGCCTCCCGCTCCGCCCGGCATCGTGCTGCACTCCTCGTCGTCTCCGGCGACCGTGCATGGCGTTCCGATTGATGCCGCCCGGTTAGACCGCATCCACCAGCGCGATCATCCCGACTGGGCGATCACCTACGAAGGCAAAACCTACTACATCGGGTATCACTACGTCATTCTGCCCGACGGCACGATCCAGAAGGGCCGGCCTGACTTCTGCCCCGGCGCGCACGCCCGCAAGCACAACGACTGGATCGGTATCTGCGTCATCGGCGCATTCTCGGCCAAGAACAACCCGCACTGGTGGCCGCACGTCCCGACCGACGCGCAGGTGCGTTCTGTCGTCTCGCTCTGCGAGGAACTGATGTCGAAGTACCATATTCCGCCCTCGCAGGTCAAGCGGCATCGCGATGTGAACGGAACCTACTGCCCCGGCGGGCGCTTTCCCTACCGCGACATCCTGGCGGAACTCGAACTCTACGCCGCCATGCATCCCGAATGCCAGCCGGTGAATCCGCCCGCCGCACCCGCGCCGCCGTCCGCTCTGCCTGCCCGGAACCCGCGCTGATGTTTTACCATCCGTAGCGTTCCGGCCCCCAGTCGCGCGTGACGATCTCCTGCTTGAGCAGCAACAGCTTGCGGCTCGGCACGTCCTCATAGACCACGATGCCCGGCCCGACGCAGCTATACGCTCCGATCTTGACGCCTGGCTGCGTGATGACGTTGACGCCGGTACGCACGTAGTCGCCGAAATAGGTGGCGTTCGCGCCGTTGCGCGGAAACTCGCGCCGCCCGCTGATCTTGTGAATCGTCTCCCCATCATCGAAACGCAGCGTGCCGCAGACGCCTGCTGCGCCGATGTCCA
This sequence comes from Chthonomonadaceae bacterium, assembly GCA_035651115.1. Classification (GTDB taxonomy): domain Bacteria; phylum Armatimonadota; class Chthonomonadetes; order Chthonomonadales; family Chthonomonadaceae; genus DASRGL01. The sequence continues at coordinate 1,766 of DASRGL010000300.1, read as the reverse complement.
CCGCCTCGCCCAGCACGCCGTAGATCTCGGAATAGTGGTAGATGTACGCGCCGTCGAGCATCGCGCCGTCGAACTCGCCGCCATGTCCGACCACGCATCCGCGACCGAGTACCGAGCCGCCTCCGACCAGGCAGTAGTCGCTGACACGACTTCTGTCTCCAATGAGGACGTTCTCGCCGACGATGGCCCCATTGATGACCCTGGCTCCGCCGCCGATCCAGGCCGGGCCGCGCAGCACAACGCGCTTGCCGATGGTCGCGCCCGGCCCCACGCAGATCGGCCCTTCGATCTCCGCGCCGTCCGAGACGCTGGCCGTCGGGTCAATCATGCTGCCGGACTCACGCAGCGAGGCAGCCTTCTCGCGCAAGACCGCCTCGGTCGCTTCCAGGATATGCCAGGGCTTGTCCACGTCCACGCAGGGCTGCGCCGCCTCGACCGCCGCTATGTTCAGCCCCTCCTCCGCCATCGTCGCCACCGTCTCAGCCAGTTCCGCTTCCAGGGCGGGCATCCCGCCGACCGGCACGTGTGTCGTCCGTCCGGGGTGCGCGCGGAGGAAAGGCCAGGCTGCCGGGCCGAGCGCATAGACGCCCGCCATTCGGTGGGAGCCGCCGCGCCCATGCCCCTCGATGCCTCCGAGCCTGTTTCCGGCGTGCGGCGTGGCAGTAATCCAATCGTGAGGGCGTTCGCCGTTCAGGGGTGCGCAGAGCGCGGCGGCGTCTGCGCCGTCCTCCTGCACGCGCTGCCAGGTCGCCCGCAGGTCGTCCGTTCCTACGACGCAGTCGCCATAGACGACGAGCGCCTGCGTCTCCGGCGTCAGCGCGCCTGCGGATTCCAGCGCCGCCAGCGCCGCCGTCGCCGTACCGGGCGTTCCTGCCGGTTGGCGCACGAACGTCAGCCCTTCCTCGCCGAGCGGGCGCAGCGCCGCGCGCACGGAACCCTCCTGCACCCCCACGACGACGACGATCTGTTGGAAGCCGATCTCCCGCAACTGCCGGGCCAGCCGCAGCGCCATCGGCACATTGGCGATAGGAAACGCGCACTTGTTTCGGACTTCGTTGTAGGGCCAGAACTTGCGCCCCGCGCCTGCGGCCAGCAAAACGGCGAGAGCAGTCACCCGGCATTCTCCTCCTTCATTCGTTTGCAAGCAGTATCTCGTCACAGATTTGTCACAAGAATAATTGACAAGATTGCAGTGCCATGTTACTATAGAAAATGCCTGCGCGGAGCCAGGGGATATAGGCAGTTACATGTCCCCTGTTCGGCGTAGATGCCCGAAAGGAAGGTGATGCCTGCCAGTCTACCGAAGTCGTACCAAGCCTCATGTTTTTGCCTGAACAGAAAAACAGAAAGGAAATACGATTAAATGCTGCGCTTTTTTTTTGCGTAATAGTCTATGCTTGAGTTTGCTGGCACTCCTATGGTTGGGGGTTGGCAACCAGCTAGCCTACGCACAGACCTATCAACGGTGGGAACACGGAACTCTCCCGGATTCTACGTCAGCTTCAGCGCAACGCCATTTGGCAGTTGGCACAATGGCAGCACGTACCAGTGGGAGTGGCAATTGGGTTCTGTCAATGGTTCTACATCTGGAACCTTCACGACCAACTCTCCTCCCTACGGCCTCACGGTCTTTTATCCGGATCCGACTTCCGGTAGCGGATGGAATGACATCAGAGTCCAGGATCCGTATGATGGCGCGAAACTCGCAGCAGGGTACTTTATTACATTCCACAACAAATACGAGGACTGGGCGCAGACCTCCTCCG
>DASRGL010000299.1:0-3864 GCA_035651115.1 Chthonomonadaceae bacterium | reverse complement strand
ACTCATAAGCGCCCAGATCGGGAGCCTTGCCCGCGAAGCCGTCGTTGAAGCCGGGAAGCGGCAGCCCCGCATCCAGGGCGGCTGTCCCCTTCCGCAGTCGCAGATCAATAGACGCCGGTGTGTGCAGGCTGGCCCACTCGTCCGGCGGCTTGATGCCACTGGCGAAGACGGTCGCCGCATCTATCAGAACGGCGTGCTTATAGACGGGCGCTTTCTCCCGCACTTCCGCCATCGTAGCATACCGCACGTTGTTCCACTTCAGAAACTGCTTCCAGGGGCCGCCCCCGAAGCCGTCATAGTCGAAATCACAGTCCACCATCGGGGCATCGCACTCGTAGGCATAGTTCCCGTTCGTGCCGATGAAGAGGTTGTTGCGAAGGACGCAGTGATGCACCGGAGCCGACGTGTAGAGAAGCAGAGGCTCCCCCTTCTTGACGAACGTGTTGTGGAACACGAGCGCCCCCGACGGGCTGTTGTGCATCTTGATCGGCTCGACATCTATGTTGTAGACCGCGTTGCGGAAGATATAGACCGGCCCGCCGAGGACCGGCTGCGTGGAGATGCCTTGAAAGACGTCCGTAAAGCGGTTGTGGAACAGGCGAGTGTTGCGCTCGGAGTAGTCCATCTCGGCCCCATCGTCCAGGCACTCGCTTATCTCGTTGTTATGAATATCTATCGCCGCGCAGACCGGGGAGGGAAAGGTGTCTATGCCGTCCTTGAAATGCCGCACCCGGTTGTAGCAGACCTCCTGGCCCGTGCCGCTGATCTGGATGCCTCGATTTTCGTCCACGCCGGCCCCTTTCGTCGAGGGAGGCCAGGGAAAAGGCCCTTCCAGCAGGTTGTCCGCAATGAATATCCCGGCAAGCTGGCCGTTGTCGTTGCGGGTGGCCGTGATGCCGTTCTTGACCCCGTAGACATGGCAGCGGCGGACGACGATGCGGGCCGAGCCGTTCGCCACCAGTCCCCACGTGGCGTTGCGGATGGAGAGCCGCTCGAACCAGACGTCATGGATGTCGGTCGCATCTACGGCGCGCTCCTGACCGGCTCCGTCTATCACCGCCTCGCCATCGCCCGCGCCGCGCCAGATGATGGGACGGCCCGGTTCGCCGCTCTTGCTGGCCGCAAACGTGCCGGTGTACACTCCGGCGTGGAGCAGATAGATGCCGCCCGGAACGACCTTCTCGCGGGCGGCTTCCAGGCCCCGGAACGGGTCTTCGCGGGTTCCCGTGCCGCCGCCGGAGCCGGGAACCACGTGATACTGCGGCGCATTCGACGACGCCACTGGCTCGGCGAGAGTGCGCGCCTGAAGCTGCTGTTCCATTGCTCCGCCGTCCGGGTCCGAAAGTCGTAAGCGCAGTTCGTAGGCCGTGTCGGGTTTCAGCAGGACGGCGCTCCCGGCGAAGAGCCAGGCATCGGGCGGGACTTTCACCCGGCTCTCCCCGCGTTCCAGCTTGTTCGCGCCTTTCTCCACGCGGAACAGCGGCAGCGTCTGTTTCCAGACCACTTCCCCGGCTTTGCGGTACGAAAACGCGACGGTGGCGTTCTGATTGTCGTCGCCCTGGATGATCCAGTAGACGCCCAGAGAGTGCAGCGTCGGCGCTTCCAGCACCGGCTTGCCGAGGGGCCGGGCGGCGTGCGCTCCTGCTGGGGCCGCAGCCTGCGCCGAGACGCGCGCGCTGACCGCAAACAGAGCAAGGAGCAGAAGGAAAGCAGACCTTCGTTTCATGTGACTCCCTTTAGAACGTGTCGCGGCAGTTGAAACTGCACCTGTAAAAGTATCGTCTGAACTGTGATTCGTCGGATTATGAGATGGGCTATGATTAGGTCGAACCCAATCATAGTCTATCCTGTAATCCCATAAATCACAGTTCAGACGATACTTTTGCGGCCACCAATTCATTCGCCGGGCCGTGAAGGAGATGCCAGAGTTATAGTTCCAGCGCCTCTGCCGCCTCGACGCTTAGCTCGCCGCGCCCGTTGCTGCGGGCCGATTTGCGCGGACGCTCCGCGACGACAGCCTCGGTGGGCGGCTCTCTCTCCGGCAGGGCTTCGCCTTCCGGCGCGAACAGACGCCGCGAGCGCGCGACCGCCGCCGCGATCAGGCCGTTGAAGAGCGGATGCGCGCGGTTCGGGCGGGAGCGAAACTCCGGGTGGAACTGCGTCGCGATGAAGTAGGGATGCGACGGGATCTCGATGATCTCGACGAGCCGATAGTCGGGAGAGAGGCCGGAGCAGAGCATCCCCAGCTTCGCCAACTGTTCGCGGTACTCGTTGTTCAGTTCGTAGCGATGCCGATGCCGCTCGTAGACGTGCGACGCGCCGTACAGCTTCTCCGCCAGCGAACCGGCGACCAACTGGCACTTATACGCGCCGAGCCGCATCGTCGCGCCCTTGTCCACGATGTCCTTCTGATCCGGCAGGATGTGGATCAGCGGGTGCGGCGTATCCGGCACGACCTCCTCGGTATGCGCCGCTTCCAACCCCGCGACGTGCCGCGCGAACTCGATCACGGCCATCTGCATCCCGTAGCAGACGCCCAGGAACGGAATGTCATTCGTGCGGGCATAGTGCGCCGTCGCGATCTTGCCCTCCACGCCCCGCCCCCCAAATCCCGGCGCAACCAGAATCGCATCCATGCCCGCCAGCGCTTCCGAGGCCGGATGCCGCTCCAACTCCTCGCTGTCTATCCAGTGGATGTTGACCCGCGCATCGTTGGCGATGCCGCCGTGCTTGAGCGCCTCCGAGATGGAGATATAGGCGTCGCCGTTCTCCGTATATTTGCCGACCGCCGCCACATCCACGACATATTTGGGCCGCTTGATGCGCGCCACGATCTCGCGCCACTCCGTCAGATTCGGCTCCCGGTCGGGCAGGCCCAGGCGCTTGACCACCAGGTTCGCCAGTCCCGCCTCCTCGAACTTGAGCGGCACTTCGTAGATGGTATCCGTGTCCTGCGCCTCGACGACGGCCTCCGGCTCGACATCGCAGAACAGCGAAATCTTGTTCTTCATCTCCTGCGAGATCGCCAGGCGCGTGCGGCAGATCAGCACGTCCGGCTGAATGCCGATCTCGCGCAGCTTGATGACGCTGTGCTGGGTCGGCTTGGTCTTCACCTCGCCCCAGGGGCCGACATAGGGGATGAGCGTGACGTGGATATACATCACGTTCTCCTGGCCCACGTCCTTGCGGAACTGGCGGATGGCTTCCAGGAAGGGCAGCCCCTCGATGTCCCCGACCGTGCCGCCGACCTCCGCGATGACCACGTCCGCATCCGGCTCGCCGTTGCGCCCCTTCGCCGCGTCCAGAATGCGCGCCTTGATCTCCCCGGTGACATGCGGGATCATCTGCACCGTGCCGCCGAGATAGTCGCCGCGCCGCTCCTTCTCGATGACCGTGCGGTAGACGCTGCCGGTGGTGACGCTGGCCCGCTTGGTCAGAGAGATGTCTACAAACCGCTCATAGTGGCCGAGGTCAAGGTCGGTCTCCGCGCCGTCGTCGGTGACGAACACCTCGCCATGCTGATAGGGGTTCATCGTCCCGGCATCCACGTTGATGTACGGGTCGAGCTTTTGCAGCGTGACGCTGAACCCCCGGTTGCGGAGCAGACGGCCCAGGCTGGCCGTCGTGATTCCTTTGCCGATACTGCTGACCACGCCGCCCGTCACAAAGATATACTTTGTCATCCCTGCTTCCCCTTCTCGTCTCCACGACTTCTCGCCAATGCTGCGCCTCCCACGCTCATTTCTGCTCCAGAACCTCGAACTCGATTCCGTTCTCCGTCAAGATGGGCAAGAGCCTGTCTTCAACGACATACACCTCGTTCGGAAGCGACTGCAACTTGCCGCCGCTGTGCTGCATCAAGAG
>DASRGL010000298.1:0-10577 GCA_035651115.1 Chthonomonadaceae bacterium | reverse complement strand
CGAGGAAGTAGGGGCGGCAGCGCCGGTAGCCGCGCAATCCGCCATAACGCACGATCAGCCCCCGCAGCAGCCACGCGATGAACGCCGAGAACCAGACCTCATCCACCAGCCAGATCGGCGCGACCGCAAAGCCGACCGGGTGGAACGGAAACCAGACGTAACGCTGCCGCAGGAAGGCCAGCAGGCCCGCAAACAGTCCCCCGCCCAGCGCCATAGCCCATCCGCTGACATTCGGGCCGACCGGGTTGGCGTTGCGCTCGGCGATCCACTTGTACGGCCACTCGGCCCCGCCGATGAAAAACCAGGAGTTCAGGCTGACCCCGCCGCGTGTGTAGCCCAGAGTGAGCGTGGTTCCTACGGCGGCGCACGCCGCGATCAGGATGGCAAGCGCCATCGTCCCGGTCAGCGTACGCCGATGGCCTTTCACCAGGTCACTGAGGCGGTAGCCGTGCGCCGCCGAGGTCATCACCAGCGTGCGCAGGTCGCCCGCCCAGATATAGCTGAGGCTCTGCACGGCCAACGCCTGCGGCCCGATCATCTGGTTGCCCAGCACGACATGGGTGAACCCGGCAGGGGCCGTCGGTGAGATGGCCTCCGCCATGCCGCTCTCGATGACGATGCGCGTCAGGGCCAGGAAGATCGCCAGCACGCCAAACAGAAAGATAGGAACGACGAACAGCGGCATTCCCGCCAGATGCAGCCAGACCGCCATCACCGCCAGTCCGCAGACCACGCCCCAGAAGGCCGTCCGATAGGACATCGGTTCGTCGGCATCCTCCAGCGCGCCGCGTCCTACTCCCATTCGCGCGACGGCCCGCAGGTGCGGCCAGGCGGCGCGCACCGTCGTGAACGCCAGGCCGAGGAACGCGCCCAGCGCGATGTAGCCGAAGGGAGGGTCGGCGCTATAGGGGCCGAGATCGGCGCGATACTGCGTCCCCAGCAGGTTCATCCAGCCGTGTACCGTCCAGGCGATCCGATTGAACACCCAGAGCGTGAAGACGGCTTCCGGGTTCGCCAGAAAGAAGAAGCCGATCATGGGAAAGCTGATCCGCCAGGTCAGTTCCAGCGTCTCGCGAAACATCGGGAACTTCCAGACCGTCTCGAAGTCCGGGAAGGAGGGAGCGTAGTGGTGCATCCCCCGCATACTCGGCAGCAGAAAGGCGGTCGCGAACCCGGCCCACATCACGGCATCGCGCAGCAGCGGCCGCTCCCCCGCCTGCGTTCCGCTCCGGGCCATCTCCAGCGGCAACTGGGTCAGCGGATAGGCCAGGCGCTCCCGCTCCACCCAGGGACGGCGAAAGATCGCCATCAGGCAGATGCTGACCGTGTAGAGCGCCAGCAGCAGCACGGCCCAGATCGCCAGAGGCGCGGCCCAGGCCGCCCAGGGGATAGTCTCGCCCGGCTTGAGGCCCGTGAACAGCCGTTCGGAGGCGAACGCATCGGGCAGCAGCCAGGGCTTGATATAGGGCAGGACTTGCGTGTTCCAGGCCGTCTCCGTCTGCGCATAGTAGCGCGCCGCCGCGAGGGTCGGGACAAGCTGAGACGCCATGCCCATCGTCGTCAGCGCGCACGCCATGATCATCATCGTCCAGATGACGGCGATCTCGGCGGCGGAGAGAGCGCGGCGTTTGAGCAGGCGCAGCAGGGGACTCACGAACACGACCAGCACGAACAGCAGAAACACGGCGGCAGGCGTGCTGTAATCCAGGTCCATATAGGAACCCTGTAGCAGATGGGTGCTATAGGGCGCGCCCACGCCGATGAGCAGGCAGAGCAGCGCGCCGAGGACGACCGCGCGCCAGGTGACGCGCTCGCGTGCGGCCTCGGCCTCGGCGCTTCCTGTGACGGACGCGCCCGCACGATTCGGGGAGTGGGAATACGCCTCGACGTTCCTCTGTGGCTGCAAATCGCTCTTCCTCGCTGACCATCCTGGATAGGCCCGGACACGGGCCGTCGGCTCTGCTTTAGTGTACCCGGAGGAAGAACGAATCGGGGATTCCGAAAGCTAACCGCGCTGCTGTATAATCTCCGGCTGCGCGACCTGCATCTCCTGCGGCGGTAGGCCGGAGAGGATCGCCTGCAAATCGTTGACGATCATGCGTCCGAGGCGGTGATAGGTCTCGGCCCCGCCGCCCGCCCGGTGCGCCGACAGGATCGTGCCGGGAGCCTGCCGGATGGGATGGTCTTTGGGCATCGGCTCGTCGCGCGCCCAGACGACCTCGGCAAAGGAGCGGAGCCGTTCCAGTTCGCCGTTATCGAACAGCGGCGACATAGGCCGGAAATTGGGATCGAGGATGACTTTTGCGGCCATAGGGGTCTAAAACTCCGGGATCGGCGCATAGTCGTTGTGGCCGCCGGAGCGGTCTTTGCCGCGCACCAGGTAGATCTTATGATCCTGGTTCCAGCCTTCGCGGAACAGCCTGACGTTGGCGGGCATGTAGCGCATCGTGTAGCCGCAGCGCCGCTTGCTGGAGGTGTTCGGGTTGGAGCCGTGTACCGTCCAGGCATCGTGGAAATGGCACTCGCCGACCGCCAGTTCCAGGTTCACCACCTTGCTCTCCTCGATCAGTTCCGGGGGAATACGAGCGTGGAAGACATTGTCCTTCTTGTCCACCGGCTGATACTCCTCGATGGCCGTCCGCATAGCCCTGTGCGAGCCAGGCAGCACACGCATACAGCCGTTCTCGACGGTGGACTCGTCCACAGCCAGCCAGAGCGTGATGACATCCATCGGGTCGAGCCGCTTGTTCCAGTACGCGCCGTCGGTGTGCCAGGGAACGGCCCGGCCATCTCCTTTCGGCTTGGCGATGAAATGGCTGGACCAGAGGACGATATCCGGTCCGATGAAGTCCTCGATGACATCGAGAACGCGCGGGTCTACCAGATAGCGGAACAGCCAGGGATCGGTAAAGTGGGGCCGATCCATCTCCTCCGGGCGCTTGCCTTCGGGCAGGGCGGCGATCATGGCGTCTACATGGTCGCGCAGGGCGTCCATCTCGCGGACGTTAAAGATGCGCCCGAATTTGAGATAGCCGTTCTCCCGGTAGAACGCCACCTGTTCCGGGGTCGCGTGTCGAACCGTCTCGTTATCGCTCCAGGCAGCAGGAATCGCTACAGCCATCGTCTAAATCCCCCTATCGAGTCGCGCGCTTCCTGCTTTTCGCGAGAGTGGCTGCGACTCCGCAGGTAAATCGGTTCACCTGACTAGAGGATAACAGATGCTCTGGCGGTTGTCAAGGAAAATTTTGGCCCGCTCCCTCCCGGCCAGGACACGAACGACGAGGTTTCCCATGGTTCGTCTGCTGCTTGCAATCTGTCTGGCCGCGCTCCTGGCCGGATGCCGCGCGGCCTCTCCCGGCGTCGGCCCGGCTTCCCGCGACCTGACGCCCGCCGAATACCAACTGCTTTCCGACGCCGAGAAGATACGCTACAAAAACATCGTCGTGCGCGTGCCGGAAAGCTGGGGCGGGGCGCTGCTGCCCTACGACATCGGCCCCTACGCCTCCGCCATTGATAAGACGGTGCATAGCGGCGACCTGAACACCCTGATGGGCCTCTACAACCAGTCCGTTTTCGAGCTGCAGCACCCTCGCGTCAAGATCGAGTTCATCAATTTCGATATGTGGTCGGACAACTTCAACTCCGCGCTGGCCGTCGCGCTCTCCGCCCACCGCGCTCCCGCCTACTACGTGGCGCGCGGCGTGCCGCAGACCATCGAGCAAGGCATGTTCGCCGACCTGACGCCGCTGATGCGGAAGTGGGATCAGTTCAAACTCCAGCCGGAAGGCTCCGTGCGCGAGGGGACGGTGAACGGCCATATCTACACGGTGGCGGGCAGCGAACTCTCCGCGCTCGTCATCCGGTATCGCAAGGACTGGTTCCGAGAGGCGGGCCTCTTCAATGAGAAGGGCGAACCCGGCCCGCCCGCCAACTGGACGTGGGAGGATTTTCGCCGTATCGCCAAAAAGCTGACCGACCCGAAGCGCGGGCGATTCGGCTTCGCCGGGCAGATGGGCGACTTCCTCTACAACGACGCCCACAACCTCGATCTCTATATCCCCGATCCGACCGGACGCCACACCTGGATATTCAACGACCGCGACCCGGAGATACTCCGCTCGCTGCAAGCCGCGCGGGAGATGTACAGCCAGGATAAGTCCGTCTCCGCCAGCGTCTCGACCGGCTGGTTCGAGTGGCACGCCGAGTTCGACGCCAGCCATGCCGGGATGATCGTCAGTTGGGCCGCGCATATCCCGCGCGAATATCTGGAATCGCCGCAGAAGTTCGGCAAAGACAAGCCCTACGGGGAGACGGTCGGGATGGCGCTGCCGCCGCACGATGGAACCGGGCCGAGTCCGCTCAAGCCCATGACCAATCTCATCGGCTTCGACCCGACGCTGACGCCGCAGCAGCGCGAAGCCGCTTTCGAGTGGTGCAAGTCCTGGTTCTACGGCGACATCTTCATCAACCGGATGCGCAACGCCATCACGCAGGCGCGCATTCAGAACAAACGCAGCACGCTCTACGCGGAACTGCTGGCGCTGCCCTATAAGCCGGAAGAGAACCTGCTCGACGTGCCGTTCGACAAGATCTTCCCGGCGGAGTATCTGAACGTCTATAAAGCCATTCGGGGGAGCCACACGCCGCCGCTGCCGCGCGAGTTCGGCCTGAGCGAGCCGCCCACGACCGAGTTCGAGAACGCCGTCCACGCCATGTATTCCGAGGCCATCACCGGCAACGGCGACCTGAAGGCGCTCCTTGCCAAGACCGCCCATCTCATCAACACGACGCTGCTCAACTTCGGCGGCAAGCAGGATCGGGAGCGCCTACGCCGCTATGTGGAGGCGCGCAGCGAGTTCTATCGCCGCTACTATCCCGGATACTATCGGGGCGCATGGCAGGCGAAGCGCGCCAAATATTACACGGTGTTGTGATCCCGTCGGGCCGAAGGAGTTTGCATGTCCACTCTGGTGCGCGGACAACGCTATAGACAAGTCTCCGCCTGGATGTTCACGATTCCGGGGCTGATCGTGCAGTTCTTTTTCGGCTGGTTCCCGGTGCTGTTCGCCTTCTTCATCGGGTTCCAGCGCTACTATTTCGTCAAGCCGCCGGAACTGGTCGGCGCGCGTAACTTCCGGGAAGTCGCCGCCGATCCGCTCACGCTCACAGCCTTCGGCAACACGTTCTACTACGCCTTTCTCTCGCTCGCCCTGACCTTCATCATCCCCATCTTCGTCTCGATCCTGCTGATGGAGATGTCGCGGCGGACGATCCGATGGATGATGGTGCTGTGGTTCATCCCGGTCGCTTCGACGGCGGGCATCGCCATCTGGAAATATCTCTACCATCCGCGCCTGGGCCTGCTCAACGGGTTGCTTCAGGCGCTCCATCTGCCGCCGCAGAAGTGGCTCGACGATCCCAATCTCGCCATGTTCTGCCTGGTGCTGCCGGGCCTGATCCTGTTCGGGCCGGGGCTGATCTATATCGCCGCGCTGCAAAGCATCCCGGAAGAACTCTACGAAGCCGCCGAACTGGAAGGCGCGGGGTTCTTCACCAAGATTCGGTGCGTCACCCTGCCGCGCCTGCGCCCCATTATCGCCATGATGCTCATCTTCAGCGTCATCGGCTCGATGCAGGTCTTTGAACTGCCCTTCATCATGACCGGCGGCGGCCCCGGCTACGCCACCATGACCGTCGTCATTCAGATCTACAACCTGGCGTTTCGCGGCTACAATCTCGGCAAGGCGACAGCGCTGGCGATCGTGCTGTTCTTTGTCATCATGGCGCTGATTTTGCTGCAACGCCGTTTCTTCCGCGAGAACCTGGACGAGTCTTAGAGAACCTCCCCCTGCCCCCTCCTTCGTAAGGAGGGGAGCAGTTTGATAGCTCGCCCCTTCGTATCAAGGAGAGCCTTATACGAAGGGAGAAGAGAGCGCTACGTTCTCCCCTCTCCCGCAGTGTGGGAGAGGGGCCGGGGGTGAGGGCCAGATTGCAAGGAGAGAACGTTGCCCCTGATTCCCCACGTAGGCCGGTCGCGGCCCGCCACCCGCTGGAAGCTGAGCGGCATCGCGCTGTTCCTCTGGATCGGCGTGCTGCTGCACCTGTTTCCGGTCGCCTGGATGCTCTCGGCCTCGCTCAAGCCGACCCGCGAGATCTTCGACCAGCCGTTCCGCCTCCTGCCGCAGGAGCCGAGTCTGGCCTCCTATAAGCTGCTCTTCACCGCCGTCAATACGGGCGCGTACAACCTCGACACGAGCGTATTCCGCTACCCGCTCGGCGTCTACTTGCAGAACAGCCTGCTCCTGGCGACCCTGACCGTACTGCTGCAAGTGCCGATCACGGCGATGGCGGCCTACGCCGTCTCCAAGCTGCACGCGCCCCGCCCGGCGCGCTGGCTGTTCTTCTTCTTCATCGGCACGCTGATGATTCCCGGCCAGATCGCCATCGTCCCCCGGTTCCTGCTGCTCTCCCACTTCCCCTGGCCGTCGCGCGCCGTGCCGCACGTCCCGTTCACCGACCTGGAGTTCCCCGCCTTCTCGCTCATCGGCAGCTACTGGGGCGTCATCCTGCCCGCCGCCTTCAGCGCCTTCAACTTTCTGCTCTTCAAAGGCTTTTTCGACACGCTGCCCTCCGACCTGATGGAAGCGGCCCGCATAGACGGAGCCTCCGAACTGACGACGCTGCGGGTCATCATGCTGCCTCTGGCGCGTCCGGTCGTGGCCGTGACGACCTATTTCGCCTTCACGGGAGCCTGGAACGACTTCCTCGGCCCCTGGATCATCCTGATGAGCGAACAGGGCAAATGGCCGCTCTCGGTCGTTCTCTATAAACTACAGGCGATGCTGGTGAACTGGCAGCCGAGCCAGGGGAGCATGGACCCGGCCATGCAGAAGCTGCTCGCTTCCGGCGTGGGCTTCAATGCGCTGATGGCGCTCTCGGTCGTCGAGTCGATCCCGATGTTCATCGCGTTCCTGATCTTCCGGGAGCAGTTGATGAAGGGCATCCAGATCTCCGGGCTGAAGGGATAGCGTCTCGCCGGGCCGACCGTCGGGGATTCCGGCTCCAGGCGAAAACGTTTGGTTCCGGCCCCCAAGCAGGAGACTTTTCGCCTCCCCTCCAACGTAATAAAGAACAGACTATTCCCTGAGCCATTACAGAGGACGCCCTATGAGACTTGCCCGCATCGCTCTTACCGCCATCGTGATCGCGTCTGCCCTCGGCATTGTATGGAGGCCCGCCGCCCGCGCGGCAGGGCAGGAACAGCCCGACCGGCTTCAATCGGAGCAGTGGCCTCAGCCGGCCCCGAAACTGATCGGAACGCCAGACGACTGGCTCAACACGAATGGAAAAGCCCTGAAACTGGAGAAAGGCCGGGTCTACTTGATAGACTTCTGGGAGTATACCTGCGTCAACTGCCTCCGCACCCTGCCCTATCTGAAAGAGTGGCAGCAGCGGTATGCGAAAGACGGCCTGGTCATCATCGGCATCCACACGCCGGAGTTTCAGTTCGCGAAAGACAGGAGCAACGTCGCCGCCGCCGTCAAGAAGCTGGGCATCGCCTGGCCGGTGCTGGTGGATAGCGAATACCAGAACTGGACGGCCTACGGCAACTCCTTCTGGCCGCGCAAATATTTCATTGACGCGCAGGGCCGCATCGTCGCCGATCACGCAGGCGAGGGCGCGTATGCGCAGAGCGAGGCGCTGATACAACGGCTGCTCAAACAGCTTCATCCGCGCAAGCAGTTCCCCAAAGCGATGGCTCCCATCCGCGATACGGATAAGCCCGGCGCGGTCTGCTACCCGGTGACGCCCGAACTCTACGCGGGCGGACGCGGCTACCAGACCGGCCAGCACGGCAACATCTCCGCCTTCGATCCGGGCCAGACGTTCACCTTTACCGATCCGGGCGCGCCCCATGACGACGGCAAGATCTACGCGCACGGCGTCTGGCGCACGGAGGCGGAGAGCCTGCGGCACGGGCGCGCGACGACCGATCTGAGGGACTATATCGCGCTGCGTTATCATGCGCTGGAGTGCAACGCGGTCATCAAGCCGGAAGGCGGCGCGCCGTTCCGCGTCGAGATATTGCAGGACGGCAAGCCGATTCGGAAAGAGGACAGCGGGACCGACATCCGCTACGATGAGAACGGACACAGTTATATCCTCGTCGAGGAGCCGCGCATGTACAACCTGACCAGGAACGCGAAATTCGGCCATCACGAACTGCGCCTGGCAAGCGACTCGCCCGACTTCGGCCTCTACTCCTTCACCTTCTCCTCCTGCGAAGTCAAATAGGCGTCGAAACACGCTCCCGGCTGGCTCCTCGCCCGGCAACGGGGAGGGGAGCCAGAGGCGCGGAAAGCCCGACAGACCGCAACCTTGACAGATAGGAACCAGATTTGCTAACATAAAGCGACAGCAAAGGTGAATCAGGTGCAGATTAGCGCCTTGCCACGCCGCCCTTCCGCGCGGCGTGTCCCGTGCCGTTTGCCGCCTGCGACTACGTATTTCTGCCGAGAGTGGGCCGCCAGGATAGGCGCGCACGCCTTGCCGCCGCTCTTTGGGACGGGTGAGGATCGCAACGAAGATGTCCCAGACCCCCGTGCTGACCGAAGGACATGTCATCAATAGCCGCTATCGCGTCATCAGCCTGATCGGTGGCGGCGCGATGGCCCGCGTCTACAAGGTCGAACATGTCGAACTGGGAACCCTGCACGCCCTCAAAGAGCAGCAGGGCGAAGGCGAGGACGACTCCACCACCGAAAGCGCCATCGAGACGGCCCTGCGCGAAGCCCGCTTCCTCAGCAAACTCTCCCACCCCGGCATCCCGAAGGTCACCGATTTCTTCCGCGAAGGCGGCAAAGTCTATCTGGTCATGGACTTTGTGGAGGGCCAGACGCTCAAAAGCATCCTCGACCGCAACGGAGGCCGCCCGCTCGACCTGCCGACGGTGCTGCGCTGGGGCATCCAGATATGCGACGTGCTGACCTACCTGCACAGCCAGACCCCGCCCATCATCTTCCGCGACATCAAGCCCTCCAACCTCATCCGCCGCCCGGATGGAACCGTCAGCATGATAGACTTCGGCATCGCGCGGCGCGTGCGGCAGGGCGCGTCCTCCGATACCATCGTCTTCGGCAGTCCCGGCTACGCCCCGCCGGAACAGTATGGGCAGGGCCAGACCGACCCGCGCTCGGACATCTATGCGCTCGGAGCCACGCTGCACCATCTCCTGACGGGCCGCGATCCCTCGACCGCGCCCTTCAAGTGGCCGCCCATGCGCTCCCTCAATCCCCAGATACCCACCATGCTCGACAAGCTGGTGCTGAAGTGCGTGGAGATGGAGTCGGGCCGCCGCCCGGAGAGCGCGGAGGTCGTCGGCAGGGCGCTCCGCTACGCCCTGCAACTTGTCGAGGAAGGAACGGGCGCGGTCGAGATCGGCAACGTCCTCGGTCTGGGCGGCACAGGCGGCGTCACGCAGGCGCAGATGGAAGCGGCGGCTGTCGTCGTGCAGCAGGCGGAGGCGGAGGGCCGGGGGGCCGAGGGCGCGCCGCGCACCGGGCCGACCTTTATTCCCGCGCCGATCACGTCGCCGCAGGCCGCTGCCGCCGCGACGCCGCCCGCTCCCTCGCGGCTGGCGAACTACGCGCCGCTGCATCAGTTTCTCTACTCCCTGCTGCTCAGCTTCACGGTTCCCATCCTGCTCTTCTGTGTCCTCTTTCCGTTTTTCCGCAGCCAGCTTGCGCCGCCCGTCCTGCCGGAGCCGGTTCAGGTCACAGGCGACCAGAGCGAATACCAGCGCCTCCTGGCCGCCTACCAGCATTCGGTGACGGCGCATAGGATCTACGAGAACCTCGGCGCAGTCCACTACACCCTGGATGCGCTGGTCTTTCTGGCCTTCTTCCTCGGCGTCGTGCGCCCGATGCGGCCCACGATGCCGGGCATGGTGCTGGCTATCGGCGGCATTCTGGGACTCATCTGCCTGTCCGCCACGATCTTTCTTCCGGCGCGCGGCCTTATCTTTGCGGCGCTGGCGGTCGTAGAAGCCCTGCTGCTCGTCCCCGCCGCCCTCCTCCTGACGGCGGATTCGACCTGACCCCCCCGTCCCCCTTCCCTCATTCGCTTCGCAGGGAAGGGGGTGACGGCAGCCTTCACCGTTGTACCAGTCTTTGGGTTCCCGCCTGACGGAAAGAAAAGCTTATAACCGAACGTACAACCTCTTGTCACCCCCTTCCCTAGCGAGGAACGAGCGGGTAGGGAAGGGGGATGGGGGGTTAGGTCATCATGCGCATCGCCTATTTCGACTGTTTTAGCGGGATCAGCGGGGACATGACGCTGGGCGCGCTGCTCCATGCCGGGCTGGACGAGACGGCCTGGCGCGCGGAACTGGCGAAACTCGCCGTGCCGGGCTACGAACTTCAGATCGGGCCGGTCGTTAAGGAAGGAATCTCGGCCCTGCGCGTGGAGGTCGTGCTGCACGAGGCCGACCAGGGACATGGCCGCCATCTCTCCGACATCGCGGAGATACTGGACAGGAGCGGGCTTGCGGAGACGGTGCGTCGGCGCGCGATGGGCGC
>DASRGL010000297.1:0-6560 GCA_035651115.1 Chthonomonadaceae bacterium | reverse complement strand
CCTCTTCCTGCAGGGCTACCAGGACGGCGCGGGCGTCTCGCAAAACAACTTTCAGCAGGTGATGAGCCGCGCCGGGCAGCTCTCCGAGGAGATGCGGCGCAAAGGCGTGAAGCTGCACCGGGACGTGAGCGCCAACATCGTCTACTTCGCCTTCAACATGAACGATCCGGTCGTGGGCGGCTACACGCCGGAAAAGCGCAAACTCCGGCAGGCGATCTCGCTGGCTATCGACTCTCAGCCCTACATTGACCTGTTTAATCAGGGCATGGGCAAGCCCGCCGAATGGATCATTCCGCCGGGACTTTTCGGCTACGATCCGAGCTACAAAAACCCGTACCGGCAGTTCAATCTGCAAAAGGCGAAACAGTTGCTTGCCGAGGCGGGCTATCCCAACGGCATAGACCCGAAGACCGGCGACCGCTTCACGCTCTTCTTCGACAATACGGCAGTGGATGCCGCCGGCCGCCAGTTCGTCGGCCTGGTCGTCAAGCAGATCGAGGCGCTGGGCATCCACGTCGAGTCGCGGGCCTGGCGCGGCAACGTCTGGCAGGACAAGGTAGACAAAGGCCAGTTCCAGTTCGTCCGCTACGGCTGGTACGCGGACTACCCCGACCCGGAGAACTTCGTCTTCCTGCTCTACGGCCCGAATAAGCGGCCCGGCCCGAACTCCTCCGGCTACGACAACCCGGAGTACAACAAGCGGTTCGAGCAGATGCGTTCGATGGACGACGGCCCGGAGCGGCTCGCGATCATCAAAAAGATGCGCGACATCTCCGTGGAAGACTGCCCCTGGATCTACATCAACCACGATGAGAGCCTGTTTCTGACGCAGCCCTGGCTCCAGAACGTCAAGCCGCATCCGATCGCGATGGATTCGGGCAAATATCAGAGTGTGGATGGGGCGATGCGCGCCCGCCTGCAAGCCGAATGGAACCGTCCGAACTACTGGCCTGCCGTCGCGCTGGCCGCGTTCCTGTTCCTCGGCTCGATACCGGCTGCCGGCGTCGTGCGACAGCGCACCCACCGCAGCGCGCGGCGCGGGCCGGGAGGAGGCCGCTGATGCTGCGCTACATCGTTCGCCGCCTGCTCTACGCCATCCCGATCCTGATCGGCGTCTCTCTGCTCACCTTCTTCCTCTTCTATATGTCCGCTTCGCCGGAGCAGATCGCGCGCCGCAATCTCTCGGCCAAAAACCCGACGCCGAAGCAGATTCACGAGTGGCTGGCGCAGCATGGCTACGACAAGCCGCTCTCAGAGCAGTTTCGCAAGCATATCACCGAACTGTTCCAGTTGAAATTCGGCAACTCGGACGCCACCAACCAGCCCATCTGGGAGCGCATCCGCACGGGCGCGGGGCCGTCCTTCATGATCGCCTCGCTGATCTTTGTGGCGGGCCAGATTACGTATATCTGCGTGGCGCTGGGCGTGGCCTATTTTCGCGGGACGTATGTGGACTACTGGGGAACGTTCCTCTGCGTCCTGCTGATGAGCATCGTTTATATTGTCTACATCATCGGAGGGCAGTATCTTCTTGGCAAGGTGCTGAAATACTTTCCGCTGGCGGGCTTTCGGGGCGGCGCGGAAGCCTGGAAGTTCGTGATGCTGCCGATGGTCATCGGCGTCATCAGCGGGCTTGGCGGAGCCGTGCGGCTCTATCGCACGTTCATCCTGGACGAGATCAATCAGGACTACGTTCGCACGGCCCGCGCCAAAGGCGTGAGCGAGCAGGCGGTGCTGTTCCGCCATGTCCTCAAGAACGCTTCGATTCCTATCCTGACCTCGACGGTGCAGGCGATTCCCGGCCTCTTCCTGGGCAGCCTGCTGCTGGAGTCGTTCTTCGGCATTCCGGGCCTGGGCAGCCTCTTGGTAGACGCCATCAACAGCCAGGATTTCGCCGTCGTGCGCGCGATGGTCTTCCTGGGAACCCTGGTCACGATCCTCGGTTACATTCTGACCGACATCAGCTACGCGCTGGTAGACCCGCGCGTGCGGCTGGAGTAACGCGGTGAGCGCAGTCCTCAGCAATCTCATTCCTGTTCTGGTCGTCGTCGTTCTGGTGTGGGCGCTGGTGCGCGCCCGGCGCGCGCCGCTCTGGGCGGAGGCGTACCGGCGGTTGGGCCGCAACCACATCGCGATGGCGGCGCTGGCCGTCATCTGTCTCTACGGCCTGGTCGCGTTTCTGGACAGCCTTAGTTGGAAAGACTCGCGTAACGACGACCCGAAATCCGTCATTGACCGGGTGTTCGCGCGCCCGAAAGAGCGCACCTACTCCGCGCCCTGCGCGACAATGACAACCGGCGAACCGCACCCGCGCCCTCTGAAGGGCTGGCATCTGCTCGGCACGGACGGCGTCGGCGACGACGTTCTCTATCGCACGCTCAAGGGCTGCCGCACCGCCGTCATCATCGGCGGCTTTACTTCGCTCATCGTGACGCCTCTGGCGCTCTTCTTCGGGATGCTGGCGGGCTATTTCGGCAAGCGCGTGGACGATGCGGTGCAGTATACCTATACCGTGCTGGTCTCCATCCCCGATATTCTGCTGTTGATCGCGCTGCTGCTGGTGCTGGGGCGGGGGCTGCCGCAGCTCTGCATTGCGCTCGGCATCACCTCATGGGTTGGGCTGTGCCGCCTGGTGCGCGGGGAGACGCTCAAGCATCGCGACCGGGAGTATGTCCGCGCGGCCCGCGCGCTCGGAGTCAGCCATGGGCGGATTCTGCTGCGGCATATCCTGCCGAACCTGCTGCCGGTCGTCATCATCTCGGTCACGCTCGGTTTCAGCGGCCTGGTACTCTCCGAATCGATTCTCTCTTATCTCGGCATCGGCGTCGGGCCGGAGGTCGGAAGCTGGGGCAACATGATAGATGCGGCCCGCATGGAACTGGCCCGCGAACCCATCATCTGGTGGAACCTGACCGCCGCCTCGGTCGCGCTTTTCATTCTGGTGCTGGCTTTCAATATCTTCGGGGATGCGCTGCGCGACGCGATTGATCCCCGCCTGCGGAGTTCGTAGATTATGGCCCCCCTCTCCGACCCTCCCCCCAAGAACAGGGGGAGGGAGCATTAAACTCTCCCCTCTCCCGCAGCGTGGGAGAGGGGGCGGGGTGAGGGCCTTATTGGAGTTCATGATTTGGCGGAACCTCTCTTGCGGGTCGAAGACCTGCGCACCTACTTCGGCACGCCACGCGGCACGGCCCGCGCGGTGGATGGCGTCAGCTTCATCATCGAGAAGGGCGAGACGCTGGCGCTCGTGGGCGAGTCGGGCTGCGGCAAGTCCATGACGGCCCTCTCCGTGCTGCAACTCGTGCCGGAGCCGGCGGGCTACATCGAGAGCGGGCGCATTCTCTTCAACGGCGTTGATCTGCTGGACTATACCTGGGAGCAGATGCGCGCGATACGCGGCAAAGAGATCGCCATGATCTTCCAGGAGCCGATGACCAGCCTGAACCCGACGTTTACCATCGGCTGGCAGTTGGTGGAGACGATGGCCGTGCATGGCGCACCCCGCAATACGCAGACCCGCCGCCGCGCCGAGGAACTCTTGGCGAGAGTCGGGCTGCACGAGCCGGGGCAGGCGCTCCGGCAGTATCCGCACGAGCTTTCCGGGGGTATGCGGCAGCGCGTCATGATCGCGATGGCGCTGGCGAACGAGCCGGACCTGCTCATCGCCGACGAGCCGACGACCGCGCTCGACGTGACGGTGCAGGCGCAGATTCTCGACCTGATGCGCACGCTGCAAAAAGAGACGGGCATGGCGATGCTGCTCATCACGCACGATCTGGGAATCGTCTCGGAGATGGCGAACCATGTCGCGGTCATGTACGCCGGGCAGATCGTGGAGTATGCGCCGACGCGCGCCCTCTTCCGGGAGCCGCAGCACCCGTACACGCAGGGGCTTTTCGCCAGCCGCCCGACACGCGCCCATCGCGGGCAGGACCTTGCCACGCTGGAAGGCACGGTTCCGCAGGCGACGGCCTGGCCGCCCGCCTGCCGCTTCGCGCCGCGCTGCCCTTTCCGGTGGCAGACCTGCGCTACCGTCGCGCCAAACTACCTGAACACCGCGCCGGATCGCCTCGTGCGCTGCCATCTCTATGACCCGACCATTCCCGACCGCCCTGCCAACGCGGAACACCGGGTCGCAGCGGCCCGCGCAGTCAAGCCGGAGGTGGCTTCATGACGGACGCGCTCCTCTCGGTACGGAACCTGGTCAAGCAGT
Source organism: Chthonomonadaceae bacterium (assembly GCA_035651115.1). GTDB lineage: Bacteria > Armatimonadota > Chthonomonadetes > Chthonomonadales > Chthonomonadaceae > DASRGL01. The sequence goes on along the minus strand of DASRGL010000297.1, from coordinate 2,347 downwards.
TCCCCTTGCGCAAGGGGCTGTTGGGGGCGCGGGCCTGGAAGCGCGCCGTAGACGGCGTGAGTTTCGACGTGCAGTGCGGACAGACGCTGGCGCTGGTGGGAGAGAGCGGTTCGGGGAAAAGCACCATCGGTCTGATGCTGCTCGACCTGCTGGCTCCGACCTCCGGCGAGATCATCTATGACGGGCAGCCGTTCTCCGCCCGGCGCGGCAAGGATCGGCTTGCGCTGCGCCGCGAGATGCAGGTCGTGTTTCAAGACCCCTACGCCTCTCTGAATGGCCGTATGACCGTGCGGGAGACGCTGACGGAGGGGATGATCGTGCATCACATCGGCGCGAATGCTGCCGAACGGGAGGAGCGCGCCGCCAACCTGCTGCGACAGGTCAGCCTTGCGCCGGACGCGCTGGATCGCTATCCGCACGAGTTCAGCGGCGGGCAGCGGCAGCGCATCGCCATCGCCCGCGCCCTCTCCGTCGAGCCGCGCTTTATCGTGCTGGACGAGCCGACGAGTGCGCTGGACGCCTCCGTGCAGAGCCAGGTACTGAACCTACTGCGCCGCCTGCAACGCGATTTCGGCTTGACCTATCTGTTCATCACGCACAACCTGGATGTCGTCGGCTATCTGGCCGATGAGGTCGTCGTGATGGAGGCGGGCAAGATTGTAGAGTGCGGCACGGTAGACCAGATCTTTGACCATCCCCAGCAGGAGTACACCCGCCGCCTGCTCCTCTCCATCCCCCAATTCGACCGCGAAGCCGACCCCGCCCGCGCCCTCGATGCCATATAACCCCATACACTTGTGGTGCGGAATCAGGTACAATGGAACGTTTTTGTGGCGCGTTGCCGCGCCTCCATCAGACTATTTCTATAGAGGAACGCACTCGCCGCACGCCGCGCTGAGGCAACGAGAGAAGGAGAATCCACCTGCATGAGCAAGCGAGTCTATCTTTTTGAAGAGGGAAACGCGAAGATGCGTGACCTGCTGGGAGGCAAGGGCGCAAACCTGGCCGAGATGACGAACATCGGCCTGCCCGTTCCTCCCGGCTTCACTATCACCACTGAAACCTGCAACGAATACTACGCCAACGGCAAGAAGATGCCCGCCGGCCTGATGGACGAAGTCAAAGCCGCCGTCGCTGTCGTCGAGAAGAAGATGGGGCGGCAGTTCGGAGGGAGCGAGCGTCCGTTGCTGGTCTCCGTCCGCTCCGGCGCGAAGTTCTCCATGCCCGGCATGATGGACACCGTCCTCAACCTGGGCCTTAACCCCACCACCATCGAAGCCCTGATCAAAGAGACCGACAATCCCCGCTTCGTCTACGACGCCTATCGCCGCTTCATCATGATGCTCTCCGACGTGGCGTTCGGCCTCTCCAAGCACCATTTCGACAACGACATCTTCCAGAAATACAAAGAGAAGAGGGGCGCGAAGACCGACCTCGATCTGAACGCCGACGATCTCAAGAACGTCTCCGAGCAGTTCCTCGCCTATGTCCGCGACCATGCCGGGCGCGCGTTCCCCGACGATCCCTACGAGCAGCTAAGCCTTGCCATCGAAGCCGTCTTCGCCTCCTGGAACAACGACCGGGCCATCGTCTATCGCCGCACCGAGAAGATTCCCGACGACATCGGAACCGCCGTCAACGTGCAGAGCATGGTCTACGGCAACGCGGGCGACGACTCCGGCACGGGCGTCGCCTTCACCCGCGACCCCTCCACCGGCGAGAAGGGCATGTATGGCGAGTACCTGATGAACGCGCAGGGCGAGGATGTCGTCGCGGGCGTGCGGACTCCCGTTCCCATTTCCGAACTGGAGAAGCAGAACCCGGCCATCTATGACCAGTTCATTGACATCTCGAACCGCCTCGAGCAGCACTACCGGGATATGCAGGACCTGGAGTTCACGATCGAACATGGTCGGCTGTTCATGCTGCAATGCCGCGTCGGGAAGCGCACCGGCCCTGCCGCCGTCAAGATCGCGGTGGACATGGTGCATGAGGGCTTGATCACGAAGGAAGAGGCCATCAACCGTGTGACCGGCGCGCATCTGGATCAACTGCTGCACCCGCGCATTGACCCGGACGCGCTGGCGCACCACAAGCCGATTGCCAGCGGCCTGGCGGCGTCGCCGGGCGCGGCAGTCGGTATCGCCGTGTTCGATGCGGATACGGCGGCGGAGCGCGGCCTGCACGGAGGCGCGGGCGAGAAGGTCATTCTGGTGCGCGACGAGACGAACCCGGACGACGTGCATGGAATGCTGGCCTCGCAGGGCGTCCTGACGGCGCGCGGCGGCAAGACTTCCCACGCAGCGGTCGTGGCGCGCGGCTTCGGCATCCCCTGCGTGGCGGGCGC
>DASRGL010000296.1:0-10135 GCA_035651115.1 Chthonomonadaceae bacterium | reverse complement strand
GAACCGCCATCCGCCACGAACTTGGACGGGGATGAGGTGCTGGTATCGAACACCACCTTCGAGATATAGTACGGCAGCCCGGAGGTGTTGTAGTTGACCAGCAGCGCGGAGACATTCGAGAACCCGGTCGGTATGCCACCGGAGTTGACATAGAACGAGTTGATCCCACTGGGGGTGTTGATGACCAGGGGATCGAAAGCCTGCGCGGTGAAGCTGATCGTCAGCGCCTGCGAGGCTCCGGAGAGCAACGTCAGACCGGCTGCGATGCCTGCTGCAACCAGGCCAAGACGACGCATGGAGTGAAACATAGCAGTAGTTTCTCCTTTCAAGAAAAGCCGCTTTTGCGGGAGAAATCCCGCCACTTCTACAAACTGCGCCTTACTGCGATGAGAGGGGCGTTCTCGGCAGCAAATCAGGTTACTGACGAGGCACGTTTCCTCCCGGCGATAACCGTCGTCTGTGTTCTCGTATTTCCTTGCAGTTCGGCCCCGTGTTACCAGGGGCGAAGCTCTCCGACCGGATATACTTCCGGTTTCCCGAGGGTGGCGTCGGGTGGAAGTCAGGACTGCGGAAGAGAGCGCACGCGGCGTTATTCCGCATAACGAGTTGTCACGACTCTAGCATTGCATATTTCGTGCCACTTGGCACTCAGCGAACGTAAAATAACGAAGAATTCGGTATTTTTTCGGCTCCTCGCTTTTTGCCGCGATGTAGAACCCTCCACGTTCGCCGGAATGCTTCCACGCCTCTTCCAGCAATATCTGTGCCAGAGGCGCGTCGTTGCCTTGGAAACCGGTAGAAAATCGGGGGAGCAGAACCGGGCCGATCTCGCCGCGCGTCGCTTGACGCTGTTCGGGCCTTCTGATATACTAAGCGGTGTCTTGTGACGCAGCCTGCGTGCAGGCAGTTCCACTCTCGAACATCTTACCATACCCAGGGCGTCTGTTGCAAGAGCCGGACGAGATAAACCCGATAGGTTTTACCGTGAGCCTCCTGCCTCTCTATCCCAACCGCATCTTACCGATAATAGCGCTGTGGGAAGGAAACGGGCCGCGCGCCCCCAGGCGGTCAGACCGCCTCCGAGTTTCTCTGGGAGGGCCGGTTCCTATTTTTCAGACGCAGGCATACGCACAGCAAAGGAGTACCGATGCACAGGCTGGACAAGATAAAAGGGAGGCGGCCCGCCCGCCAGGACGAGACGCGGCAAGGCAGACATATAATCCCGGACGGCTTGCTGCGAGGCGGCGGATGCCTCAAGGGGAAGAGAGCCGGGATCATCGCTTCTCTGCTCCTTTGCGGACTGGCGGCTGTGGAGGCTCCGTCATCACGGGCCGGAGCGCCTGCCGCGCCGGATGCCAACGCCCTGGTGCGCAAGATGGTAGCGACCTATCAGCGCGCCTCTACCATACAGGAGACCTCCGAAGCCCGGGTCGAAAGGATAGGCGCGGGCCAGTACGTGCAGACGAACACCCTCAAGTATAAAAAGCCCAACAAGCTGATGCTGCAATCTCAGGACCCGGTTGCCGGGACGATCTCCGTCTACGCCAAAGGGGACACGGTGACTCTCTACAGCGGCAAGCAAAACATCTACGCTATCCGCACGGCGCCTCCCACATTGGCAAAGACCGTAGACCTGATCAGCAGAACGACGGGGGAACTGATGGGCGCCTCGCTGACACAGGTACTCAATCCGGTCAGCTTCCTGCTGGCGAAGGGAATGCCGGTGGAGGCACAGTCTTTTCGCTATGCCGGTATGCAGACGATAGAGGGCCACAAAACCTATGTGATCCTTGCCAAAGCAAGCGAATCCTGGATGCGGGCGCAGGTTCAGAATCGGGAGTTCGTGCCGGACAAGCGCGACATCGTTCTCAACATTGATGTGAAAACGAATCTGCTGGTTCGGGCCATGGCGATCCTGACCTGGCGCCGCGCCGTGCGCCTGCCAGGAAGTAAGCAGGTCCAGTATCAGGCGCTAGGGGCGCGCTTTACGGAGATTCATCGAGGAACGGTACTGAACGGGGCGATTTCGGACTCGGTGTTCGATTTCAGTGCCAGTAAGCCCAAAGGGGCGACGGAGATCTATCAGGAACATCATTAGGGCCGAAAAACGGCGGGAGCGGCGCGCGGCCATTGACAAGGCGGCGTCCGCCATGTTATAATAGTCTCCACATTCGATTTTGCAATGCGATGACGAGGCTAGTAGGCGTCTGTAGCTTTCCAGAGAGCCGTCGGTAGGTGCGAGACGGCAAGCGCAGGCGCTGAATCTCCCCTCCGAGCAGGCGGCTGAACGGGACGGCAGCGAAGCCGTCCGCCAGTAGGTCTCCCGGTTCGCGCCCGATATCGCGCCACGAGTGGTCGGCGGGCTGCCGGAAGGCAGCCGTCGTTCGCGTTGCGTCAACGCGCGCCGATTACAAGGGTGGTACCACGTGAGCGTCTGCCTCTCGTCCCTTGCGGATGAGAGGCTTTTTTGGTTGTAAGAGCAGGTTGACAGCAATTTTCCCAGGAGGCTTGAACACTGATGAAATTTTCTGGCGCGCAAATTCTGCTGGAGTGTCTGCGGCAGGAGGAAGTCACGCATATCTTCGGCTACCCCGGCGGAGCGGTGCTTCCCATCTACGACGCCATCTTCGACTGCAAGGACATCCACCATATCCTCGTCCGGCATGAGCAGGGCGCGTCGCACATGGCCGACGGGTTCGCCCGCGCCACCGGCAAGGTCGGCGTCTGTCTCGCCACGAGCGGCCCCGGAGCCACCAACATGGTCACCGGCATCGCCACCGCCTATATGGACTCCATCCCGATGGTCGCTATCACCGGGCAGGTGCGCACCTCCGCTATCGGCAAGGACGCCTTCCAGGAAGCCGACATCACCGGCATCACCATGCCCATCACCAAGCACAACTTCCTCGTCAAGCGCGTGGAAGACCTGGCCCCCGCGCTGGCGGAAGCCTTCTATATCGCGCGCACCGGACGGCCCGGCCCCGTGCTGGTAGATATTCCGCTCGACGTGAGCCGCAACCAGATCGAGTTCGACCCGGAGACGGACTATCCCCGCCAGGTCGCCATCCCCTCCTATCGGCCCGCAGGCCCGCAGGCGCGCGTTCCCGAACTCCAGATTCGCAAGGCGGCCCAGTTGATCGCGGAGGCCGAGCGGCCCGTTCTTTACGTCGGCGGTGGCGCTATCGCCTCGGACGCGCAGGCCGAAGTGACCGCGCTGGCGGAGAAAACGAACATCCTCACCACCACGACGCTGCTCGGCAAGGGCGCGATTGACGAGACGCACCCGCTCTCGATGGGGATGCTGGGAATGCACGGCACGGCCTACGCCAACCACGCCGTCAACAATGCCGATCTGCTCATCGCAGTCGGGGCGCGCTTCGACGACCGCGTGACCGGCAACCCGGAGAAGTTCGCGGTCGGCGCGAAGATCATCCATATTGACATAGACCCGGCGGAGATCGGCAAGGTCATCCAGCCCGACGTGCCGATCGTCGGCGATGTGAAGGTGATTCTGACCGAGCTGATCAAGCAGGTGCAGCCGCGCCCCTGGACGGCCTGGAACGAGCAGATCATGGAGTGGAAGCGGCTCTTCCCTCTGGTCTATCCGCGCGACGGCAAGCTGTACGCCGAGTACGCCATCGAGCAGTTGAGCGAGGTCTTCGATCACGACTGCATCATGACGACCGACGTGGGCCAGCATCAGATGTGGGCCGCGCAGTACTTCAAATGCCGCCGCCCGCGCCAGTGGATCACCTCCGGCGGACTCGGCACGATGGGCTACGGCCTGCCCGCCGCCATCGGCGCGCAGTTCGCCTGCCCGGACAAGCGCGTGGTCTGTCTCTCCGGCGACGGCTCGTTCCAGATGTGTACGCAGGAGTTGATGACCGCCACCGTCTACGGCCTGCCGATCATCACGGTCATCGTCAACAATCGCTCGCTGGGCATGGTGCGCCAGTGGCAGGAGATGTTCTACAAGGAGCGGTACAGCCACGTGGACCTGCAGGCGTCTCCCGACTTCGTGAAACTGGCCGAAGCCTACGGCGGCGTCGGCTTCCGCGTGGAAAACCCGAAGGAACTGCGCGACGTGCTGAAGAAAGCCAAAGCCATCACGGATCGGCCCGTCGTCATTGACTGCGTCATTCCGACGGAGGAGAACGTCTATCCGATGATCCCGTCCGGCACGTCCATCCAGGAGATGATGATCCGTAAAGACCTGGAACAGCTCAAGGCCGACGTTCACAAGGACGGCTCCGACTGGTCATTCTCCGATCAGGAGAAGCTGCTGGCGCAGTACGTCGAGGTGAAGGAGGCCGTCGCCGCGCAGGAGACGGAAGCGTAGCCAGACCCACTCTCGGCCCCTCCCGACACAGGAGGGGCTGGGGGAGGGGTAAAATACTCCCATGCGCATCGAAGAACTCGAACCAGATCTGCTCTGGCGCTACTATCAGCGCGGCTACAACTGCCTGGTGCGCAGCGGGCGCTATTTCCGCCAGGTGCTGCGCCCGGCGCTCTCGCACGTCTACTTTCAGAGGGCGATTCCGCTGCTGATGGACTATGCCCGCGCCAATCATGGGAACGGCGACCTGCCTCCCGGCTTCGGAGACCAGATGGAAGCCTGCCCGCTGACCGCGCGCGATCTGCTGCACCTCGACTACGCCATCTGCCTGGGGTACGCGGAGGCGCAGGGCAGCGACCTGCGGGCGCTGGCGGGCGTGCCGGTGCTGGACTGGCCGGGGCCGAGCGGAACCTACAGCCTCTTTATCGCGGTGGACGCCTGGGACGGGCCGCACGAGGAAGAGTTCCCGGAAGAAGAGTTCGCGGATAGCGAAGAAGGGGAAGCAGAAGACGGCGAAGAGGACGAGGGGCCGGAACCGTCCTTCGATCTCTAGGCAGCAGCTATGCGAATCCTCCTGGGCCATCGGGACACGCCGCTTCCGTCCTACGACACCGCCCGCTACGATGTCCGCTGTATTCGCACCACCGCCGACCGGCAGCGCACGGCCTTTACCCTGGCCGAGATGCTGGAACAGTGTCCGCCGGGGTGGAAGCCCGACGTCTACTATCACAGCGCCCTGGTACACAACCCCCTTCCCGCCGACATCGAGGCGTTCGACGGCCTGACCGCCACCGATATTCAGGACTGGCATCGCGGCGGGCGCGCGGTCTGGGCCGCCGCCGGGTTTTTCGACCTGATTGCAACGGAACGAAACGCCTGCGCGCTGCTCCAGGCGAGCGGCTACGAGAACGCCGTTTTTGCGCGGCTGTGGGGCGTGAACCCGCAGGTGCATCGCGTTCTGCCGGAGGTCGAGAAAGATATAGACATCCTGTTCATCGGCTCGCTGAACGCGGATGTGTGGGAAGAGCGCAATCGCTGGCTGGATCGGATCGCGCGGCTCTCAGATCGCTATCGCGTTCTCATCGCCGTCGGGCATTATGGCGAAGACTACGTTCGCCTGACGAACCGCGCCAGGATCGTCTTCAACCGCAGCGTCAACGGCTGCACGAACCAGCGCGCCTACGATGGGCTGGTCTGCGGCGCGCTGGTCTTCAACGAGGCGGAGGGCGAGGAGACGCGGGAGATTTTCCAGGACGGCGTCCACTGCGTCTATTACGATTCGGAGAATCTGGAAGAGCGGCTGGACTACTACCTGACTCATGACGCCGAGCGGGAGCGTATCGTCGCGGCGGGGCGGAAGCTGGTATTGGAACAGCACACCGAGACGGCGCATATCAACGCCCTGTTCGCGCTGCTCGAAGCCAACCTGGACAAAAAGGGCTATCGGCCCAACGCCCGCCTGCCGCGCGCCGAACGCTGCCTGCGCAAAGCCCTGCAACTCTACGCCTGCGCGCTTCCGGCGGCCTCCGAGTCGGCGCTCCAACGGCTGGACGAGGCGGAGCAGGAGGGGGGTGACCGGAACCGACTGCTCGAAGCGCGAGCCGCGCTGCAAGGCTGGGTGGCGCACTATCTGCCACAGGAACAGAAAATCCCGCTGCTGACGACCGCGCTGACCCCGGCGCGGCAGGCGGCGAAGGCGAAAGACGCGGGGGCCATCGCGCCGATGACCTGGGCCTTTCTGCTGCTGGAGCGGGCCGAGGCGACGCAGGGCGCGCATCCGACGGGCCGGAACGACATCATGGAGGCGGCGGTCGCGCTGGCGGCAGCGGCGGAACGGTGCGAGACGGCGCGGGCGCAGGAGGCCGCTTCCCACGCCGACATCGAGGGCTTCGGCTATCCGCGCTGGAACGATAGCTTCGACTGCTTCATCGAGCGGGCCTACCTGCTGCGCGCCGCGAACGAAGCGGCCTGGGCCGAAGAGATGCGGGCCGTCATCGCCTGGCGCTGCCGGAGTATGCTGAGCGATCTGGCGCTGGCGAACGGACAGAAGGAGGAGGCGTACCGGCAGGCGTTCGCCGCCGCGCAGAATCGGCCCCAATGCGGCGAAGCGCTGCTGCGATTGGCGCGCTGCGAGGCGATGGTCGGCCTGTTGGAAGATTCGGTCGCGCACTATGCCGCCGGGCTGGCGCTCTCGCCGTTCGTCTACGAGGTCTGGCCGGAACTCGTGATGGTGCTGGCGGCGCTCGGTCGGCGCGCGGAAGCCGAGGCATTCGTCGCCGACCGCCTGAAGATATTGAACGCGATCCCGTCCTTCGCGGCCATCCGTCCGCTTCTGCGGGCCGCGCTGGAACCAACGAAAGAGGAAGAGAAAGAAGGATGACTACCGGAATGAGTACTGCGATTATGGCGCAACTCCAACAGCAACATACCATCACTGTCCTCGTGGAGAACCATCCCGGCGTTCTGGCGCGGGTGGCCGGGCTGTTCGCGCGGCGCGGGTTCAATATCGAGTCGCTGGCCGTCTCCGTCACCGACCGGCCCGAGATCTCCCGCATGACCATCCTGGTCGGCGGTGACCATCGGGTGCTGGAACAGATCACGAAGCAGCTCAACAAGCTGGTCGAGGTCATCAAGGTCGTGGACTACACGGAGACCGCCGCCGTCGAGCGCGAGTTGGCGCTGATCAAGGTCAACGCCGAGCCGAAAGACCGCGCCGAGATCATGCAGATCGTGGAGATATTCCGGGGCCGCATCATAGATATGAGCGAGAAAACGTTCATCGTCGAGGTGACCGGCAGCACGGACAAGCTGGACAAGATCACCGACCTGCTCTCCTCCTACGGCATCCGGGAACTGGTGCGCACGGGCATCATCGCGATGGCGCGCGGCGCGAAGACGGCCAGCCGCAGCGGGCGCGACAGCGGGGAATAGAGAATCCACAGATGACACAGATTTGCACAGATTATTGTTTGAACTAGGATTGGTCGGATTAGAGGATGGACTATGATTAAGCCAGACATAATCCTAGTCTATCCTGTAATCATTCTAATCACAGTTCAGACGGTCTTAATCTGTGAAATCTGTGGATTCAGAAGGATTTTTGATGGGAGACTTGCGGGAAATCGTCGAGGTGGCGGCGGTCGAGCGGCTGTTTCTGCTGCTGGCGGTCGTCGGGCCGATAGTCGGGCTGGCAATCGGCGCGGCGGTCGGAGCGCGGCGGCAGGAGGCGCGGCGCGGGGCGCTGCTCGGCCTGCTGGTCGGGATGTTCGGCCCGCTCAACTGGCTGCTCTGGCGCGTCTATAACGCCCTGACCGACCGCAACGGCCTGGACACGGTACGCAACTTGGTCATCAATCTGGCGCTGTTTATCCTGGTCGGCGGTGTTCTCGGTATCGCGCTCGGCTATGCTTTCCGCCGTCCTGCGGCCCCGACAGCGACGGAGGAGTCGGAGCAAGGATGAGAGCGCCGAACACGGATTGGCGGGTCTGGCAGGATGCGGAGGTCGTGGCGAAATTCGCGGACGACCGGCGCAGCGGCATTCTGGGCGCGGCGGAGCAGTTACTGGTGCTGGGGCAGTTGCTGCCTGCGCTGCCGGAAGGCATGATGCCGCGCGTGCTGGACCTCGGCTGCGGCGACGGCATTCTGCTGGAGACGGTCTTACACTGCTGGCCGGATGCGCAGGGTATCGCGCTGGACGGCTCTGAGGCCATGCTGCGGCGCGCTGCCGAGCGATTGGCCGCATTTGCGCCTGCCGTGACGTTCGTTCAGGCCGATTTCAACATGCCGGAGTGGAGGCAGGGACTGCCGTTTACCGGATTCGACGCGATCGTGTCCGGCTTTGCCATCCACCACAGCGAGGACGAATGGAAGCGCGCCCTCTACGGCGAATGTTTTGATCTGCTGCGGCCCGGCGGCGTCTTCATCAATGTGGAGCATGTCGCCAGCGCCACGCCGCGCGGCGAAGACCTCTTCGAGCGCGCCTACGCCCTGAACCTGGTCCGCACGCGCCAGGCGCAGGGCAAAGAGGCCGATTTTGAACAAGTTTTGAGCGAAATCCATAACCGTCTGGATAAGTCCGCGAACCGCCTGACGCCGGTGGAGACGCAACTGCACTGGCTGCGCGCCCTCGGCTATACGGACGTGGACTGCTACTGGAAATACTACGAACTCGCCATCCTCGCCGGTTACAAGCCGGGATGACATTTCCTAAAGGAGAACACCGCTACGATGCCAGCCAAAGTATACTATGATGCCGACGCCGACCTGGAACTGCTCCGCAGCAAGACGATCGCTATCATCGGCTATGGGAGCCAGGGACACGCCCACGCGCTCAACCTCAAAGATTCCGGCCTGAATGTCATTGTCGGTCTGCGCAAGGGCAAGTCCTGGAACGCGGCAGAGGGCGACGGGCATACCGTCCTGCCGGTAGATGAGGCCGCCAAGCAGGGCGATATTATCATGATCCTGGTCAACGACGAGTACCAGGCCGCGCTGTATAAAGAGAGCATCGAGCCGCACTTGCAGCCGGGCAATGCGATCGCGTTCGGACACGGCTTCAACATTCATTTCGGGCAGATCGTGCCGCCGGAGAACGTGGATGTGTTCATGGTCGCTCCGAAAGGGCCGGGCCATCTGGTGCGCCGCATCTATACGGAGGGCAAGGGCGTGCCGTGCCTGATCGCCATTCAGCAGAACCATACCGGCGACGCGAAGAACATCGCGCTGGCCTATGCGAAGGGCATCGGCGGAACGCGCGCGGGCGTGCTGGAGACGACATTCCAGGAGGAGACGGAGACCGACCTGTTCGGCGAGCAGGCGGTTCTCTGCGGCGGCACGACGGCGCTGGTCAAGGCGGCGTTCGAGACGCTGGTGAACGCGGGCTACCAGCCGGAGATCGCCTACTTCGAGTGCCTGCACGAACTCAAGCTGATCGTAGACCTGATGTACGAGGCGGGCATCGCCGGAATGCGCTACTCCATCTCGGACACGGCGCAGTACGGCGATATGACGCGCGGCCCCAGGATCGTGGACGCGCATGTGCGCGAGACGATGCAGGGCATCTTGCAGGACATCCAGAGCGGCGAGTTCGCGAAGGAGTGGATTCTGGAGAATCGCGCCGGGCGTCCGAAGTTCCGCTCGTTGGAGCAGCGGGAGCGCAGCCACGCTATCGAGCAGGTGGGCCGCGAACTGCGCGCGATGATGAGTTGGGTCAAGAGCAATGTCGCGCAGCAGACCGAGCAGGCTGTAAATACGGAGCAGACGCAGGGCAATGAGCGCGTCGCCCGCGTGGAGTGGCGTGGCTAGGTCCCATCTCCAAACCCGTTCGGGAAGCCGGCATTTTTCACAGCGCGCCTGCAACCGCGCGGCGGAAAATACCGATAAGTAGATTGCGTATTGGTTAGTGGGAGATGCGCGATTTTCCCGTAGGGGTGTGGAGGTAGGAACGATGAGACCTCGCGGCAAGTCCAGGCAATGGCGCCTGGAGACGCTGGCGTTACATGGCGACCCGGCGCTGGGGCCGATAGCGGGCGCGGAGGCGCTGCCGATCCATCAGACGGCGGCGTTCGATTTCGAGACGGCGGACGAGGCAGCGGCGCGCTTCGCCCTGGAAGCGCCCGGGCCGATCTACTCCCGGCTCGGCAATCCGACCGTGGAGGCGTTCGAGCGGCGCATGGCGGCCCTCGAAGGCGGGGTGGGGGCGCTGGCGACGGCGAGCGGGCAGGCGGCGACGTTCAACGCGGTCGCGACGCTGACCGGCGCAGGCGAGAACGTGGTCGCGTCCAGTTCGCTCTACGGCGG
>DASRGL010000295.1:0-7004 GCA_035651115.1 Chthonomonadaceae bacterium | reverse complement strand
GCTTTGCCGATGTGCAAGGAGGGCAGAACCCCGTCCCAGTCGGAAACGATAAAGTGGACGCGGACTCCCAGTTCTTTTCCGATCTCCCTGGCTAAGTCCACGTCGAATCCGATGAGCTTTTCTCCCTCATTAAATTCAAATGGGGGATACGTGGGATCGGTGATGATGACCAGTTCGCCCTTCTGACGCACCCGTTCCAGCGCATTCTGGGAGGGCTTACAACCCGCCATGAACGGCATCAGGATGAGTACGAATCCGGCATAGATCCCTTGTTTGCGCAACGCCTGATTCTCCTTCAAAATCCGAATGACGGCATTAGCGTGAATAGTTCACAACGGACTGGGAGCAGTCGCGCCTTCCCATTGTTAATGGTGAGAGGCTGCCGGGCCTTGTCGGATAACCACGCCATTTTTCATCACGCAATCCACGTGTTGCAGGGCCAGAATATCTGAGAGTGGGTCGCCCGGCGTGGCGATCAGATCGGCATACATACCGGGACTCACGCCGCCGCGTTCGCCCTCGATTCCCAACAGGCGAGCCGCATCTGTCGTCATCATGCGCAGGATCGCGGGGGCGGGAATACCAGCCTTCACATAACACTCCAGGCTGGTCAGAGCCGCCGTACCGCGCGTATAGCCGGGGACATCGAAGTAGATGTCCGTGCCGAAGGCCATCGGAACGCCCATTCGCCAGGCGCGCTGCAAGCGGTCCAGGCGTTTTGCCTGAGTCTCCGGGGGAACCTGGAGAGTATGGTAGACGACCTCCGAGCGATCTGTACCAACCAGGGTCACTCCGTTCTTCTTCGCCTGGAGCAGGTCTTCATCGGTCAAATCATAGCCGTGTTCGACGGAGGCGACACCGGCCTCGATCGCGTTGCGCGCCCCGGCTCGCGTGTAGCCATGCGCCGCTACCTTCAGCCCTGCTTTAGCCGCTTCTTCCACGACCAGGCGGATATCCTCGACGCTGTAGATATAGGGTTCATCATCCACCACGATCTTGATGAGCTTAGCGCCATAAAGGATATTCTCCCGCACCGCTTTTTTGAGTTCATCGCGCGTGTCAGCATAGAAGTACTCGGCATTATTGCGATCATGATGCTCCGGCGTGAGTACGAGAGCGATCTGTCCGCCAAAGGGAGCGATGATCCGACCTGCATTGACGATTGTAGGGCCAGGCAACAGACCTTCCTCCACGGCGCGGCGCAGGTCCGTGTCGGCGTAGCTGCCGGCATTGCCCACATCCCGCACGGTCGTGAAGCCTGCGTCGAGCATCGCCCGGGCATTGGCGGCTCCCTGCAAGGCCCGGTAAGCCGTCGAGTTTGTGGTGATGGTCATCAGCAGGGCTTCGTAGAACTCGCGGTCGCTGGGGCCTCGTGGCGGGGCCATCGTCAGACAGAGGTGCGTATGGCAGTCGAAGAGGCCAGGCAGAACGGTTTCATGGGAGAGATCTACGACCGAAGCGCCGGTAGGGATCGGCAGGTCGGCGCCGACCTGCTTGATCTTGCCCGCTTCGATCAGCAGAACCTGGTTCTGTCGAACCGTGCCGGTCGCCGGGTCTATCAGTCGGCCTGCCCGTATGGCTGTAACCTGGGCCAGGGCGCTCGCAGCGAGCATCAGTAGTGCAGTCAGCCAGTATACAATAAAAGCTGCCTGCGGAGGATTGAGGCGACATCGGCAGGACACGTCTGAACTCTCCTTGATCCTAGTGGAGCGCCACGTGGTTCCCAGAAACCTGACTTGATAACGCTCGAATGACTTAGCCTGATGGCAAGAAAGCTATTCCCCACGGATGATTGACATTCCTTGCGAACTGTACCGGTTCAGTAGGATAGAGCGCATTCTACCGCGTGATCAGTGTGGGCGGCAGATGCGCCATTCGGGCGTGGAACATCAATCGGCCTACCTCCAGGCGCGAAGCCAGCGAGTCGGGGAGCGCCGGGGGCGGGGCATAGGCCACATCTGTGTAGCGGTCGAAGTCTAGGCGTGTGATGGCGCAGTTGTCGAAGGGAAAGCGGCTGCACCCCATCGGGCCTAAACCGAGCATCGTACTCACGAGCGCGCTGCCGATCCGACCGTGCGTCACGACGACCACCGGCGGATCGTCCAGGGAGTGCCGCGTCCGCAGGAAGGCCCAAATGCGCTCGGCCCGCGCATAAAAGGTCTCCTCGACCACCGCGCTCTCTCCCGGCGTCCACCATCCATGCGGCGTGATGCGCTCGTCCAGGTGAACCTCCGGCCATTCGCGCAGAATCTCCTCGCAGGACATGCCGGGATGCTCGCCCAACCCGCCCGCCTCGCAGAGGTCGGGGAAGACATAGGGCGTTCGGCGGAGCGCGGCCCGGATGGGATGGGCCGTCTGCAGCGTGCGGCGCATCGGGCTGACGTAGAGCGCGGACACCTCCGAAATCTCTGCGCGCAGCGCCTTCGCGGTGAGGGCGGCCTGCGCCTGCCCCAGAGAAGTCAGCGGCGGGTCCGGCACGGGAGGCGTGTCCGGATGATTGGCGTTATTGGTGGACTGCCCATGGCGAATGATATAGATTTGCACGATCTCTTCCTTCTGCTCTTAACGCGGTGTTCCAGGAGGTTCGAGTTGATGGCGCATCGGGGAGCGCGCAACGCTCAGGTTCTCCTCGATAGCATTCCCTCTGCGTTGTGCGATTCGCATGCCTATTGTGTATCGAGGGGCCGGACTCCTGCTGATGCGAAAGACCTTCGCTAAAGTAGAAGCGAAGAGGGCTTTGAGATGGGCAAACTGACGATGCGGCGTTCGGGCGGGTCTATTCCGTTCTAGCAGGCGCGGGAGCCGCGTCCAGAGGGCGCAGCCGGTAGAGTTCCATGTGATTTGCCAGCAGGAGGCGTTCTCCATACTCGGCGACAAGGCGGCGGGCGAACGGGAATTCATTCTTGATGGCAACAGAATCGGGCATCGCTCTCTTAAAGCCGATCACTTCAGGAACGATCACGTAGCGGATACCCTCCCTCTGTATGTCGCTCAGATAGTTCGGCCAGGAATCCATGCGTATCCGTCGCTGCAAAAAGCCGTCCGTGACGATGCAGGGCCGCTCCGAATAGTAGGAGATGCCGCCTGTAATGTCATAGGCAGGCAGGAAACCGGCGACCAGCACGGTCTGATCGGCAGGCACATGCGCGTTGACATAGTTCCAGAGCGGGATCGTCAGGACGTTGCGCTCGATAAACTTTTCACGCGACCGCAGACCGGCTGCCGTCAGGAACGTGAGGTTCCGATCGGAACCCATCTGGGCGACGAAGCCGACCGTGCGATCCACGACCATCAGGATCACGAGGAACGGAATCCATCGGGTGCGCGCCAGCAGCGGCGAGAGCCACAGGAAGAAGAGCAGGTAGAGGAGCGGGAACACCGGGGCCATCAGGCGCAGATAGAGTCCGGTCGTCAGCAGGGCGACCGCCAGCAGGACGCCCGCGAGCAGAGTCAGCGCGCGCGCTTCGATGTCTTTCCCGTACCGCAGCAGGGCCGCTGTCAGGGCCAGGACGCAGACGGCACAGAGGAGCAGCACGGCCTGCCGTTCCGCCACGCTCCAGTTGCCGATCAGCGCGCTGGCTCTTCCCCAGTTATAGTAGGTCATATAGCTGCGGAAGGTGTTCGCGCCTTCTGCATTCCAGTCCCGCGAGGGAAACAGGTTCGGGAGCATCGGATAGATCGGATTGCCGGTGACCCGCCAGGTACGGTAGAGCCAGGGAAGGACGGGAAGGAACGCCGCGACCGCGTAGAGCGTCCCTTTGCGCACGGCCTCCTTGAGACTGGCGCCGCGCTGTCGCAGTTCTACGGCGACGATCAGGCCGATCCCCAGGCCGTAAAGGATACCGGTCTGCTTGGAGGTCGCGGCAAACCCGGCGCAGAGCGCGGAGCAGAGGAGCCAGCCCCTGCCGCCGCCGCGCCGCCAGAGCAGCCAGGCAAGCACCGCGCAGACGAACTGGAAGGTGATGCCCAGGTCTATGTAGGCGGCGACAAACAGAGGGATCGTCGCCAGGCCGGGAATGTTGGCGAGGAACAGCGCGGCGGCGCAGAACCCGACCTCCGCGCTTTTCAAGCGGCGCCCGGTGACATAGATCGCGAGCAGCGCCAGGATGCCGAGCGTATAGTGGATCAGTTTGGCCGCCGTGTCGCTCCAGACAGCGAGCGCCAGCGTAAAGAGCATCTCTACGCCCATCGGAGCCTGCGTGTGCAGCAGCGTCGGCAGATAGTGCAGATCGCCCGCCTGCAGCCAGCGTTTCGGAGCGGTCAGGTGATAGCCCAGGTCGTCGTTCCCGGTCGGCGGGCAGAGGGTCGGAAACAGCATGAGAAACAGCAGCGCCGCCATTGCCGCAATGCCTATCCGCACGGCGGCGTTCGGCCTGTTTTTTTTCCCCCGAAACATGGCCCGGCCCACGCCGCGCAGAATCCGCAGCATGTCCGGCAGGACGAGGGCCGTCAGCCCGATCAGCCCGATTCGGACCGAGAGCGGGGAGAGACTTCCGGCCATTCCCAGCGCGAACGGGAGATACTGGAGCAGGCCGAAACCGACAGCGGCAGAGAGCGTGCCGCGCTCCAGCGCGGAGACCTGGCCCAGCGGCACGCGCAGCAGGGACAGAACGCGATAGCCGATAGCGGCAGCCAGAAGAGTCAAATAGAGGACGAACGGAGGGTCTTGCAGCAAGGGAATGGCGCTGACGGGAACGTGATACGGCATCGTGTACGGCCTCTATTCGGGATCGGCGCTCTCCCACGGGGCCAGTCCGCATGGGAGAGCCGACCTCATATCCACTTCGGTTCTGGTGAAGGCGTAGGCGCGGAGGATAGGCTCAGAGGCGCTTGTGGGCCAGCGTCAGGCCGTCTCCGATAGGCAACACGCTCAGGTCTATCCGGCTGTCGTCGCGCAGTTTCGCATTCAGGGCGCGCAGCGCCTGGGTGCTTTCGTCCTGCACAGTCGCGTCGGCTACCTGGCCTCCCCAGAGCGTGTTATCTATGGCGATCAGGCCGTTCGGACGCAGCAGTTGCAGCGCGCGCTCGTAATAGGCATCGTAGTTCGGCTTGTCCGCATCAATGAACGCGAAGTCGAAGGTTCCCGCCTGTCCGTCCGCGAGCAGGCTGTCCAGCGTCTCGAGGGCCGGTGCGATGCGCAGGTCTATCTTATGTGCGACGCCCGCCTCCTGCCAGTAACGCCGCCCGATAGCCGTCCACTCCTCGCTGACGTCACAGGCGATCAGTTTACCGTGTTCGGGTAGGGCGCTAGCGACCATGAGCGCGCTGTAGCCGGTGAAGACTCCCACTTCCAGCGCCTTTTGCGCCTTGAGCAGTCGGATCAGGAGCGCCATGAACTGCCCTTGCTCCACCGAAATCTGCATGATCGCCATCGGCATTTGCAGCGTCTCCTCTCGCAGACGGCTCAGAACGTCCGGCAAGGGGCGGTTGACGGAGAGCAGGTAGTCGTAGAGCGGCTCGGTCAGGGTGAGCGTTCGACTGGACATAAGGGATCCCTTCCTGAAGATGATATGGAACAAGCAGGCCCGACATGGCGACACTCTTGCCAGGCGCAGTCTTACGAGAGGGCGCAATGCCCTGCACACGACAGATTTCGAGTAGTCCCTCCCGACCGTATGGATATATCTCGAACAGCCTGGCGCTGAGGAGAGACATCAACACGGTTAGGGAGGACTACCGAATTTCGAGAGATGAAGCGCCTATTTTCGGATAAGCCAGACTTCACTGATCTGGCAGCCGCGCCCGTTGCCGCCCAACCCCGGCTCGCGCATCCAGGACAGGGTCAGTTCGCCCGAAGCAGTCGCAGCAGGTGGAATGTCGAACTCCAACGGCTTCGTGACCGCAGGCTTGGCGAGGTAGGGATGGACTTCGATATTCGGGCCTGCCATCAGGCGGACTTTGCGCTCGTCGCCGCCGTAGATGACGCGGATTTTGTAGGCGGCGTGCGGGTCGAGACCCGTATAGCGCATCTGGAGCGGCGTATCGTAGAGCGTTTCGGCGTGGCGCGCCCAGGCGAGGCGTCCGGCCCGCCCGGAGAAGCCGACGCGAACGGACTCGTAGCAGCCGGGATCGCGCTCGAATCCGGGGCCGGTAAGCAGATGTTCGCGGCGCGTCAGGCTGCCCGGCTCATCGTAGTATCCGCCGGGGCCGGGGTCTGTCCAGTGGACGATCTCCGCGATGCCCTGCAAGCGGTCGGACTCGGTGGGGAGACGCCGCAGTTCCGCAAAACGTTCCTTGAGCCAGACGCGATTGTTGAGCGGGGCGTCTACACTGTCGAGGTTCGCGCCGCGCTCGACCGCGATAGCCTGATAGCGTTCCACGCTCAACTGCATCCGAATGCTCTGATAGAGCGCCTCGGCCAGTTCAAAGACGCGCGCCCGCCAGTCCTGCGCGACAGGGTGGGTGACGGCAGCATCCAGAAGGGTCTCCGCTTCGGCCAGGGCCGTGAGGGAGCCGGCACGCGGCGCGGCGCGCAGCGCCTCCATCGCGCGGTCTTCCAGTCCCTGCTCATAGAGAAGGCGGCTGCGCACATAGGCATCGTAGTAGGCTCGGTAGAGCGCCTGCTGGAATCGCCAGTTCAGCTTGTCCTGCGGCGTCGCGGCCTTCTCCATCGCCTGGAACTGTTGCAGCGTCGTGTAGACGCCTGCATTGGTCAGCAGGGGGCCGTTCCAGTTGCGTTCCAGGGCCAGAAGCCCCTGCGCAAACGTATCCGCGTAACGCGCGCCGATGTAGTAGCGGCTGTATTCCCGCAGCGCTTCGGTCACGTCAGCCTCCGGGTCCCATTCCAGCGCGCTCCAAATGGCCTTGTTGACGTCGTCGTTGCAGCCCTCCGAGTAGGTGATGGAGCCGAGGGTGTAGGGCTGTAGCTGCCGGATGATCTGCGCCTCGCCGAGCGGGCGAGGGTTGATGCCCTCGCGTCCCTCCGTGATGGCGAAGGCCACGTCCCAGTTCGGCACGGGGTACTGGCATTCGCGGCTGTGGGTGATGTCCGGATAGTGCCGGAT
>DASRGL010000294.1:0-8999 GCA_035651115.1 Chthonomonadaceae bacterium | reverse complement strand
GCCGTTCCGCCGATCCGGTCTTCCTCAACCGCCTGCTGAGCGCCTATCCGCGCCTGTCGCTGATCCTGGCGATGCCCGCCAACACGTCGCGGGAGTCCCTGCTTCCCCTGCTCGATGTCGCGCGCCGGCATCGGAATCTGGTGTTCGATCTTGCGGCCGGCAGCGGCCAGCACGGGTTGATCAGCTGGCTGGCGGGACAGGTCGGGGCCAGCCAGATCGTCTTCGGCTCTGGCTTCCCCCTCCACCATTTCGCCTATCCGTTGGGCCGCGTCCAGTTCTCCGACCTGAGCGACCGGGATCGCGCCCGCATCCTCTACGAGAACGCCGCCCGCCTCTTCTATACGCACCGAAAATAAAGCCCCCCTCCCTGATCCTCCCCCTGTTCTTGGAGGGGAGGGTCAGGGAGGGGGGCCTACGATACCTTCGCAGAAGCCCCCGGCTTACCTTTCCCT
Source organism: Chthonomonadaceae bacterium (assembly GCA_035651115.1). GTDB lineage: Bacteria > Armatimonadota > Chthonomonadetes > Chthonomonadales > Chthonomonadaceae > DASRGL01. The sequence continues at coordinate 8,547 of DASRGL010000294.1, read as the reverse complement.
TTGCGCTTCGGGCCATTGGCGGGACGGCTGCCGTTGCCGCCATTTACGGGCGCGGAGGGGGCGGTCGGCGCGGCGGCCGCCGCGCCGACCAGCGCCGGTTCCTCGGCTTCCGGCATCTCCCAGACTTCGCGCTGCGGGACGGGAACCGGCTTTTTCAGATCGGGAAGTTCCGACAGATGCTCGGCGATGTGGCGGGCTTCCAGCGCGCGGCGCAGCATCGCCAGCAGCGTCCCCGCGACCGCCACCAGCACGCCGATCCAGACCAGGTTGATCCAGGGCTTGAAGGTCACTTCGAGCGGAATGGCCCAGGCCCCCGCAAATCCCGGCAGGCTGATGCGCAGCGTCGCCTCTTTCGTCATCGGATCGAGTTTGTCCAGGAAGGCCGCGCCCGGCAGGCCGTTCTCGTCGCGAATGTCCGGGATCGCCGCGTTCACCGCCGTCACTCCGCCGCCGCCCATCCGTATTCCCGGCGCGGCGACCAGGCGCTTGCCTTCGGGCGTCTCCACGCCGAGATAGACATCCATCCCTGTTCCCGGCACGATCTTGGAGTCGAGGTAGGTGACTTTGTAGCCGCCGAGCATCCGGGTCTCTTTGGGCCGCAGGACGATGCCGGGCCGTTCGCGGTTCGGGTCGTCGGTCGGCCAGCGATACTGCGCGTCGTTCGCCAGCCCAACATAGAGATCGTGGCCCAGATACTTCGTGATGGAGGGCCAGCGCATCCGCTCCAGCTGATCCTCGCTCTCGGCGGTATGCAGATTATGCACGAACCAGCGCGGCGTAATCACGAAGGTCTTCGGAGAGCCGTCCGAGGAACCGGCGGCGGAGGCGGACTTATCGTCAACGCCCGGCGGCGTCACCCGAATCTGAATCGCGTTGTTCAGGTCGAAATCCGGGTTGAAGGGGCGGCCCTCCACCACTTTGCCGGTCATGCCCTCGTAAGCGAACTTATAGCCGAACTTTTCGACCGGCGGCTCGTTCTGCTCCAGCACGAAGCGTTCCGTGCGCTCGTAGGTGTTCGAGACGATGACGCCGACCATCATCAGGCCGATGCCGACGTGGGCCAGCCAGCCGCCCGCCGCCAGAGGCTTGGCGCGGAAGACGCGATAGGCCAGCATCGCATTCGAGAGCGCGGCCAGGAAGCCGAGCGAGGCGAGCGACACGACCGCCAATCGCTGCACCGTCGGGTTGATCCAGGCGTGCATCGTCTCCAGCGTCTCGACCGAAGTCAGGTCTTGCGAGGCCGACAGCGCCCGCTCCGCGCCCAGCACCCAGATCACCATGAAGAAGCCGAACGCGATCATGGCGAACCAGGGGATCATCAGCTTTTTGAGGAACAGGTCGGGATTTGTCTTGCGCCAGGCGAGCCAGGGAACGCAGCCCATCACGAGCGCCGCAATTAGCGACAGAGGCAGCATCGTCTTGTTATAGAAGGCCGGTTTCGGCGCGTCCGGCGGCTGATGCAGCCAGCCCTGAATGAGCGGGCGCGTCGTGCCGAGCGTCACGACCACGCAGCCCAGCGCCATCAAGAGAATGGCGAGGAAGAAGGCGAAATCGCGGGAGACGAGCGTATCGCCCATCACCTGTCGGCGCGGAATCTGCCAGGAGCGGAGCAGCCAGAGCAGCAGCCCGCCGCCGCCATAGACGACCAGCATCGCGACCATCAGATAGAGGCCGCTCTTGCTGATGTTGTCGAAGGCATGGACGGAGAGCAGTTGGCCGTCCGCGCCTTTCGAGGCCAGCGCGCCGGAGCGAGTCAGGAACGTGCCGAGCAGGAAGAGGGAGAAGGCCAGAATGCCGAGGAAGGTATTGGTGCGGCCCATCCCGCCCCGGCTCTTCTGCACGACGAGTCCATGCACCAGCGCCGTGATCGCCAGCCAGGGAAAGAAGGAGGCGTTCTCGACCGGGTCCCAGGCCCAGAAGCCGTGCCAGCCGAGCGTCTCGTAGGCCCAGTAGCCGCCCATGAAGAGACCGAGGCCGAGCGAGGCGCAGGAGAGCAGCGCGTAGGGCATGACGCGCGGCGTCCACCGGTCGTAGTCTTTCCAGAGCAGCGCCGCAATCGCGTAACAGAACGGCACGGCCAGCGACGCGAACCCGAAGAAGATGGTCGGCGGATGGATGGTCATCCAGTAGTTTTGCAGCGAGGGGTTCAGGCCGCGCCCGTCGAGCGGCGGATAGTGCCAGCCGGGATTGGCGGCGAGTTCGGCGGCGCTCGGAGCCGGGATCATGCCGAACGGCGTCTGCTTGATGAGGATGGCGCAGAGGAAGGCCAGGATAGAGACATAGAACGGCATGACGCGGGCCTCGTATTTGCCCGCTTTCGCGAACACCAGGAACCCGATCAGCGCCGTCCACGCCGCCCAGAGCAGGAAGCTGCCCTCCTGCCCGGCCCAGGTCGCCGCAAAGCGATACCAGTGGTGCAGGTCGTTGCTGGTATGTTCCCAGACATACTGGTACTGGTACTGCCGGGTATAGATGAGATAGGCGAGGGTGCTGAAGGTCGTCAGCACGCTGAGGGCCGTGACGGTGTAGAGACTCCGTCCGATCCAGAGCGCCTTGCGCGCGGGCGGGTTCAGCAGCGCCAGCCCGTAACCGAGAACGGTCAGCACGGCGGCGACAGCGCCGACCCAGAGCGCGGCCACGCCCAACTGTCCGGGTTGCATCAACTGCTTCCTCCAGCCGCCTGCGCCTTCTTGTAGGGGCCGTTCTTATCTTCGTACTTGGAAGGACACTTGACGACCAGGCTATCGGAGATGAACACGCCGTCGCGCACCATACCGTGCGCCGCCGTCTCCGGGGCCGTGTCGAAGGCGTCGGGCTTCGCGCCGTGATAGACGACCTCGATCTTTTCGCCCTTCGCATCCTGAATCTGGAAGCGCAGCGCGCCCTTCGCCATATCGTAGTAGGCGGTTTCGTGCAGGATTTTGCCGCGAACCTGTACCGGCGTCTCGCTGCGGCGCGCGGCGGCAATATCCACATAGGGCGTCATGCTGCTGCTGAAGGCCCACAGCGTGAAGCCCATCGCCACCGCGATGACCACCGCCGCGATAAGATACGCTTTTTTCACAGTTCGTCTTGCTCCTTTTCGGCGCGCTCCAGGCGGCGCAGAGAGCGGTCTATCGTCAGGAGATAGCCGAAGATGCCGAGCCAGATGACCAGCGGCACGGCCATGACAATGGTTAAGGTTTTGTCCATATTCCTACCTACTTCCCCCTCCCATGCTGCGGGAGAGGGGTCAGGGGTGAGAGCCTAATTCCGTCGTTGCACCAGTTGCCAGACGCGATAGCGCAGTTGGAACAGCCACACGAACAGCAGCGTGAACGCCAGGAACGACGGATACAGCACCGCTTTGTAGGACGCGCTGGTGTTCTGAGGCCGGACGAGCGTATCCGGCGGATGCAGGCTTTGCAACCAGGGCAGGCGCGGCACCACCCAGATCAAGAACGTCGCCGGAATCAGCGCGACCAGCACATAGACCGCCGACAGCCGCGCCCGCGTCTCCGGCTGCTCGCTCACCGCGCCACGCAGCACCAGATAGGAGGCGTAGAGCAGCAGCATGATGACGATGGAGATCTCGCGCGGATCCCAGTTCCAGAAACTGTTCCACATCACGCCCGCGAACAGGCTGCCCGTGATGGTCGCCAGCACGCAGAACAGCACGCCGAGTTCCATCGCAATCGCGGATTTGGCGTCGGCGCGCAGATCGCGCCGGCGCAAAGTGCCGATGGCGTAACAGGCTGCGACCGCATAGCAGACATAGGAGAGAATGGCAACAGGGACATGAAAAAAGACGATGCGCCCGGAGTTGCCGCTCCCGGCGAAGTTGACCGTGCCGCCGACCGCAAACGCGCCATAGATGACATAGCACATCAACAGGCCGACCGCCCACTTCCACCAGGCTCCCTGAAGTCCCGGCGTCGGAGCCGGTTCGGACGGCTCCGCGTCGGCAGGTCGCTTCGGTGCAGGCGGGCGCGTTTGCGTGGTCGCCATCGGTTCAGTCCTCCCAGACAAAGCCAAACGTCAGCGCGGACACCGTGATCAGCAGGACGCCGTAGCTCAAGAGTCCGCCGATGTCGCGCACCAGGCGCACCGGAGCCGGGTCTATAATGAAGACCGCGCTGGCCGCGTTCAGCAGCAGCATCAGGAACACCACCAGCAGCGGCAGGCCGATGGCTCCGTAGAGCGCGCCGGTTCCATGCGCCTTCGCCGCCAGCGCCGCCACGATGGTCGCCGCGCCCGCCAGTCCGACGCACCCGCTGAACATCACTAGCAGGAATACGGGCGGAGCGCCCATCGGCATTCCCGTAATCAGCATATAGATCGGCGTCACGATGACAGCGACGGCCAGAATCAGCAGCAGGTTGAACGCCAGCTTGCCCGCATAGACCGCGCCCGCCGACATCGAGAGCCGCAGCGCCATCACCGTTCCGGTCTCTTCTTCATGCACGAACGAGTGCGACAGCCCGGAGAACGCCGCGAAACAGAGCAGTATCCAGAGCATCCCCATCTTGCTCGGCGCGTCCCAGGCCGGATGCATCGCCGCAGTCAAGGCATCCCGGCTTATCGGTTCGGGCAGGCGCAGAATGTCCACCGTCTGCACCTCTTTGAGCGTCGCCGTCGCCAGGCTGAGCAGCAGCAGCGCCGAGAACGTGAACACGCCCACCGCGCTGAGGGCCACCTTCGTCCGCAGTTCGGCGCGCAGGTCTTTGGCAAGCAGCGCCCGCGCCTCGTCGAGCCAGGAGACAGGCTTTGCGGCCACAGCCTGCGCCTGCCCGCTCACCGCCCGGTTTCCAGCCGTATCTGCGTATCGCCCCATTCCACCTCGCGCGGCTCATTTGTGCCGAGGATCGTCAGGCCGCCGCCGGGCCGGGCGCGCTGCGCCGCGAGGACCCGTTCCACCATCGCCATACCGTCCACATCCAGATTGGCGGTCGGCTCGTCCAGCAGCAGCAGAGGCGGACGCGCCAGGAGCGCGAAGGCATATTTGAGCCGCTGCCGCATCCCTGATGAGTAGGCGCTGACCAGATCGCGCCCGCGCCCCCGCAGCCCCACCTCGGTCAGCGCGGCGATCAGAGCGTCGCGCGAGAGCGTCAGGCCGCGCAGCCGGGCGAAAAACTGAAGGTTCTCCGCGCCCGTCAGCTCGCGATAGAGCGTCAGGTCGGGCGCGACATAGCCGACATACTGCCGCCGCGTCACGGCATCCAGCGCCGCGCCGTTCACGCGCACGGTCACGGTTCCCTCGGTCGGCGGCAGCAGCCCGGCCAGGATGCGCAGCAGCGTGCTTTTGCCGCTCCCGTTCGGCCCGGTGACGACGAGTACCTGCCCGGCGCAGACCTGCGCGTTCACGTCGGCAAAGACCGTGCGCTTCCCGAAACGATGCGCCAGCCCGGCCATCTCGACCGCTACCGCGCCTGCCGCCTCCGACTGCACTCTCCGTTCGCTGCCTTCCGTGCTGTTGACCACGCCGCCCGCCTGTCCGAGAGAAGCCCGCGCGGTGGCGTCCTCAAGGGATTTCGACACGCGCCCTGGCGCAAAGTTGCGCGCCTCTGCCGCTCGTCTCTGGAAACGTCTTCAGGGTCATTATACCATAGCGGCGCGGGCGTTTCGTCCCCTATTTGGCCGATACTGGGCCTGTAAAACGGGGGCGGCACGCGGCCAGTCCTATGGAGCGGCCTCGGCAGCGGCGGCGTCATCGGCGGATAGCGCAGCCTCCGGCGACAGAGGCGCGAGCGCCAACTGCTTCCGGGCGTAGTTGAGAGTCACTTTGAAATGGCTGAGGAAATCCATGCCGAGAATCGCCAGCGATCTATCGAACTCGGCAGGCGCGTCGGCAGCGAGGAAGACCGCGCGGACGTTCTCCACCTCCGCCCGTCCCACGCTCAATTTCGGCAGCGTCACCAATCCAGCTTTCGCCTCTTTCCCGTTCGGGAGGGTGAGCGTGAAGGTGCGCAGAGGCTGGCCCGGCAGCTTTGCGGCCAGCTCGCCGGGAATCAGCGTGCCGTTCGTTCCCGTATCCACCAGCGCGGTAAACGGCTTCGCGCCCGGTACGGAGGCTTTCACCCAGAGCCGTCCGTCGCGCAGGGTCAGCGGCACGACGACCGTTCCGGGGATTTTGGGCAGGGGAGCCTGCGGCGCGTTCAGCAGAATGTTGCGGGTGGAGAAGTCGAAGGTCACCTGGAAGGCCAAGAAGAAGGGCGTGCCGAGCCAGACCTGCGGCGCATCCGGCGGATTGGAGCGCGAGATCGCGCCGCAAGCGTCCAGCTTTGCGAACCGTACTTTGTCCAGCTTTAGCAGATTAAGCTGTACCGAGGTTGTCTGCGCTTCCGTCGCCACCAGCGCGCTGTCGAACAGGTCTACCCGCACGGTCTCCGGTTCCGCTGTCAGTCGGGTGCGTTCCCAGGCGGCAGGCGAGAGGGTGCAGGCGTTCGTGCCGGTCGCCAGGAGGAAACGTTCGCCGCTGGTTCCGGCGACGCTTCCCTCCACGACCGCCAGCCCGTTCCAGAGCGAGAACGGCACCATGATCGGCAGGGTGATGTCTTTGGGAAGGGCGATCTGGCTTTTCTGAAGCGGGGCCTGCGGCAGCTTCGCGCCCTGACTGCCCACGCCGACCGGCGACAGGGCGCTCAGGATCGCAGCGGCAGCCAGCGCGCCACACAATCGGAATCTGTCAACGGCGACAAAATCCCTCATGCGACGCATCTCAACGATGGCTCTGCTCGACGAGGTTCTTGAGCGCCTCCAGGCCCAGAAGGTAGCTCATCGTGCCGAACCCGACGATCTGCCCCACCACGACCGGCGAAACGACCGAATGGTGGCGAAACTCCTCCCGCGCATGGACGTTCGACATGTGGACCTCGACCGTTGGCAGGCGCACCGCCGTGATCGCATCGCGCACCGCATAGCTGTAGTGCGTCAGCGCGCCGGGGTTGATGAGAATGCCGTCGGCCCAGGACAGCGCCTCATGGATGGCATCTATGATCTCGCCTTCGTGGTTCGACTGCATGATACGCACGTCCATGTCGAGTTGCTGCGCGCGCTGCTTGATCTTGCGGTTCACTTCATCGAAAGCGTCGCGCCCGTAGACTTCCGGTTCGCGGGAGCCGAGCAGATTCAGGTTGGGGCCGTGTATCAACGAGATTTTGATCATCCTCTCCTCCGGGGCGCGCTTCCTGCTACGCCTCTCGCGTGACATTCTCCGGGCGCGCGTTCTCGTCCAGCACGGTCGCTTCATCTACCAGCAGGATCGGGATGCCGTCCCGGATCGGATAGGCGTAGCGACCGCAGCCGCAGAGCAGCGTGTCTTTCGTCTCGCTCAGGCGCAATGGGAGATGCTGCTCGCACGCCGGACACGCCAGCAGATCGAGGAACCACTGGTCGAGCGGCTGCGGCGCGGGCGCATTCTCAGAATTTTCGGCACTCATCGGGTCTGTACTCCTTATAGCCCCCACCCCAACCCCCCCCAAGAACAGGAGGAGGGAGAGTTCGGAGTTGGGGCGTTTCAGTAGGGCGGCAGCAGGCGGCGAAAGCCGTGAAACAGCACGACGCACAGGAACAGCAGGTTGCGGGCGAACAGCGAAATCGTCGGAAGCGGCAGAGCGCGCTGCGGCGTGCCGTCTGGAACAGCCCTGGCTGACTGCTGCCCCAATCGTTCCATCCAGGCGACCGTGCGCGGCCACTCCCATAACCCGTCTCGCCACTCCGGAGGTATCCCGTCCTCGCCGACTGCTGCGCCGAGAATGCCGCCCAGGATCGCAGCAGTCGTATCGGTGTCCCCGCCACAGCGCACGATCTCCAGAATGCCGGAGCGGTAGTCGGTGGGATAGCGAAACCACGCCTGAAGCACAACGGGAACCGTATGATAGATATAACCGCTGACGCCGGAATCAAGTCCAATTTTGACTGCAAAATCTTGTACAGATTCGCCTGCCTGCGCGCTTTCGGCGGCCTGCGCAGCCAGTTCCAGCAGTTCGCTCGCTTCTGTTCCCAGTAGGGCGTGTAGCCTCTGGCAGTAGGCTGCCGGGTCTATCGCTTCGCGCTGCCTGCTGGCGGTATAGGCCGCCAGCGCGACCGCTAACGCGCCGTACTCCGCCTTTGGATCGGTATGGGTGATGTGGGTAGCCGCCCGCACCAGTTCCCGTAAGCGGTCGAGATCGTGGCCGCAGCAGATACCGAGCAGTGCGCTGCGCATGGCCGGGCCATTGCCCGCCGAGAAAACGCCGCTCTTGCCGGGAGGAAATCCGAGCCAGAGCTTCAGGATGGCGCGCAGTGTCGCGTAGCCGATGCCTGCCGGAATCCCCAGAAGCCAGAAACGCAGTTGCCGCGCCAGACTTGCGGCAAACAGCCGGGTCTCTCCGCCCGAAACCAGAAGCGCCTGCGCGACCATGCAGGTATGTTCGGTATCATCGGAGACCATCCCTCTGCCGAACAGCAGATGATAGCGCGCGATGTTAGGATAGAGGCGCTGCTGCCTCTGTTTCGACAGTCCTTCGCAGGGCAGCCCGATAGCATCTCCGACCGCCGTTCCGATCAGGCAGCCGACTATCGCCTGCT
>DASRGL010000293.1:0-4874 GCA_035651115.1 Chthonomonadaceae bacterium | reverse complement strand
CTTCGCCTTCTTCTTTCCGGCAACGGCGCGCTTCGGGGCTTTGCGCGTGCGCGCATTGGTCTTGGTGCGCTGTCCGCGCACGGGCAGACCCCGGCGATGGCGCAGCCCCCGGTAGCAGCCGATCTCGATCAGGCGGCGGATGCTGAGTTGGAACTCGCGGCGCAGGTCGCCCTCCACCCGATAGTCGCGCTCGATGATCTCGCGCAGTCGGCCTGTCTCCGCCTCGGTCATGTCCCGCACGCGGGTAGACGGATCAATGCCTGCCTGCGCGACGATCTTCTGGGCGCTCGGCAAGCCGATGCCGTAGATATAGGTGAGCGCATATTCGATTCGTTTGTCGCGTGGCAAGTCCACGCCCGCAATACGTGCCAAACCGATCCTCCTTTGAGATGGCCCACCCCCCGCCCCCCTCCCCAGAGGGGAAGGGGAGCCAAACATTCACGTGTGCGCTCTCCCTCATCCCCCGCCTTCATAAAGGAGAGGATACAGAGGTAGACGTTACCGCACTTGCTCCCCTCTCCCTGCGGGGGAGGGGCCGGGGGGGCAAAACCTAACCCTGTCGCTGCTTATGTTTGGGGTTGACGCAGATGACGCGCACAACGCCCTCGCGTTTGATGACTTTGCACTTCTCGCATATCTTTTTCACCGAAGCGCGGACTTTCATCGTCGTACTCCTTTCGCGTCGTTCTCTGCCTTGTCGAGACACGAAAAAGCGGGCAGCGGCGAAAAAGAGTTTCCTCCGCTTCCCAATTAATCTCTTCCGGGCAGGGCCGGTCGCGCCGCAGGCGGGCCGGATCTAGCTGCGATAGCGATAGCGGATACGCCCGCGCTCCAGGTCGTAGGGCGATAGCTCCACGAGTACGCGGTCGCCGGGCAGAATGCGGATGAAGTTCTGGCGCAGCTTGCCTGCCACGTGGGCCAGAATCACCTTCTTCTGCTCCCCGACCGGGATCTCGACCCGGAACATGGCATTGGGCAGCGCCTCCGCGATCACGCCCTCGACCTCGATGCCTGGCTCTTTGCTGGTATCCTCCGGCTGCGGGCGCGGGCCGGACGGCCCGCCGCCCCCGGTGCGTGGCGGGCCGGACTTGGCTCCGCCTTTGCCGCCTCCCCGGCGCTGTCCGCCGCCCGGACGGGGCGGCCCTCCCGGTCGTTTGGGTGCTGGCATTCAGTCTCCGTTCGTCAGAATTTCCATCCCCTTGTCGGTGATGGCGACGGTATGCTCGAAATGGGCGGACAGGCTCCTGTCCGCCGTGACAATTGTCCAGCGGTCGTCCAGATATTTGATGTCCTTCCGACCGGCGTTGACCATCGGCTCGATGGCAAACGTCATCCCGCACTCCAGAAAGATGTGCCTGCCGCTCGTGCCGTAATTGGGAACCTGCGGCTCCTCGTGCAGCGATCTGCCGACTCCATGCCCGGTCAGCTCGCGCACCACCGAATAGCCGTGACTTTCGGCGTGGCGCTGTACCGCGCGGCTGATGTCCGAGATGCGATGTCCGGGTCGCGCCTGCGCGATACCCTTATACAGCGCCTCCTCCGTGACCTTCAGAAGGCGCTGCGTCTGCGGCGAGACGCGCCCCACCGGGAACGTCCACGCGCTGTCGGCCATGTAGCCGTTCAGTTCCACGCCGCAATCTATCGTCACGATGTCGCCCTCTTTGAGGACGCGCCGCCCCGGAATGCCGTGTACGATCTCTTCATTGACCGAGATACACGTCCAGGCCGGGTAGGGCGGATGACCGACGGGCGCGTATCCCAGGAATGGCGACGAACCGCCGCTCTCCGATATGATACGACTGGCGATGTCTTCCAGTTCGCCGGTAGTCACGCCGGGCGCGACGGCCTTTCCCGTCTCCTGTAGCACTTTATGGACGACACGGCCCGCCGCGCGCATCTTCTCGATCTCGGCGCGACTCTTCAGGATGATCATAGGATAAAATCCATCGGTATGGCTCATAACTTCTCTACAATAGGAGGCTGCCTCAGCCCATCCAACACCGCAACGACCTGACCGAACACGGTCTCCGGCTCAGCGGTGGCGTCAATCGAATAGAGCAGGCCGCGCTTGCGGTAGTAGTCCAGCAAGGGGGCCGTCTTCTCCGCATAGACCTCCAGACGCCGCTGCACGACGTCCGGGGCATCGTCGGGCCGCAGGACCAGTTGCGAATGGCACAGGTCGCAGAGGCCCGGCTGTCTCGGCGGCTGGGTGACGATATGATAGGTCGAGCCGTCCACCGGGCAGACCCGGCGTCCGCTGAACCGCTCGATCAGCGTCGCCATCGGAGCCTCGAAGTCCAGCACTGCCGTCAGGCAGCACTTCTCCTCCGCCAGCAGCGCCTCCAGCGCCTCGGCCTGCGGGATGGTGCGCGGGAAGCCGTCCAGCAGAAAGCCTCGGACGCAGTCCGGCTCGTGAATGCGCTCTCTCACCGCGCGCACGACGACCTCATCCGGCACATACTCGCCTTTGTCAATCCGGTAGCGCGCAATGATACGGCCCAGTTCGGTTCCGCGCGCGATGGCATCGCGAAACATCGCTCCGGTCGAGATGGTCGGTATCTCATAGTGCAAGGCGATCCGCGCCCCCTGCGTTCCCTTGCCCACGCCAGGCGGCCCCAGCAGCACCAGGATCATGCGCGCCCCCCCGCCACGCTTGTGCCGCCGCCTTCCAGGAGATCCCTCCGTACCGGGACACGGACGGAGGAGACCCGAAGCGCGTCTGATCGCGCGGCGCAAGCGACGGATGATGTCTCGACGCCGCATTGCGTCGAGACTTCTGTTCTCAACCCTTCGGATTTCGGATGAAGCCCTCGTAGTTGCGCATCAACAACTGGGCTTCGATGGCCTGCATCGTCTCGATCGCCACGCCGACGACGATCAGCAAGGAGGTGCCGCCGATGAGCGTAAATGTCTGGAAGCCGGTCCACTGCGGGATCAGATACTGCAGCGCTGCGATGACGGCCAGGAACACCGCGCCCGCCAGCGTGATGCGCGAGATGACGCGCTCCAGATAGTCGTGCGTCGCCTTGCCGGGCCGGATGCCGGGAATATAGTTGCCGTACTTTTTCAGGTTGTCCGACATCTCCTGCACGTTCATCACGATGGCCGTGTAGAAGTAGGTGAACACGATGACCAGCAGCGCATAGAACAGCAGCGCGATCGGACTCTGCCCCGGACTGAGATACATCGCCTTCTCTTTGAGCCAGCCGATGAAGCCCGTCTGAATCGGGATCGTGTTGAAGAGCGTGGCCGGAAGCAGCATCAGCGAGATCGCGAAGATGATCGGGATGACCCCGGCCGTATTGACCTTGATGGGCAGGTAGGAGGCTCCCGCCTGCGTCTGCCGCATTCCCACGACGCGCTTGGCGTGCTGAATCGGGATGCGCCGCGTCCCCTGCGTGATGTAGACGATGGCGTAGACTGTGCCGACAAACGCCGCGATCAGAATCAGCAGGCTCAGCACCGAGACTGTATGCGCCTCCAACTGCTTGGCGATCAGCCCGATCTGATAGGGCAGGCTGAGCAGGATGCCCGCAAAGATGACCAGCGACACGCCGTTGCCGACGCCATGCTGCGTCACCTGCTCGCCCAGCCACAACAGGAACATCGAACCGGCGGTCAGCGCGATACAGATCTGAACGCGCTGGAAGAACGGCAGGGAGACGCCGCTCTGCGACAGGATAAAGGTCATGCTGAACGACTGCACGACGGCCAGCAGAATGGTCAGGTAGCGCGTGATCTTGGCGATCTGTTTCCGTCCCGACTCGCCCTCTTTGGAGAGGGCGTCCAGTTGGGGCAGGGCGATAGTCATCATCTGCATGATGATGGAGGCGTTGATGTACGGCCCGATGCCCATCGCGAAGGTGGACATGCGCCGCAGCGCGCCCCCGGAGAACACATCCACAAGCCCCAGCAGGTTGCCCGCGCCGCCGCGCATGATGGCGGCCAGCTTGTTGTGGTCAATGCCGGGAACCGGAATGTGCGCCCCGATGGCGAAGATCAGGAACATGGTCAGCACAAAAGTGATGCGCCGCTTCAGTTCCGGGATTGCCAATGCGCGCTGTAGTGCCTCTAACATCCTCTTACCTGACCCTCATCTGGATAAATTCTGCCGTGCCGCCTGCCGCCTGAAGCTTCTCCTGCGCGCTCTGGCTGAACCTGTGCGCGTGGACGGTGAACTTCTTCGTGATTTCGCCGTCGCCGAGAATCTTCAGGCGAATCTGCTTCTTGCCTTCCCACAGGACTTCCAGATCGCGCACCAGGCCGCGTTCGATCAGTGTCTCCGGGGTGATCTCCGCGCCCGCCTCGAAGTTGGCTTCCAACAGGCTCAGGTTGACCACTGCAAACTTCCGCTTCTCCAGATTCTTGAAGCCGTGCGGATTGCGGCTGCGCACGCCGCGCAGTTGAGGCAGGCGGCGATGGAGCGGGGTCTGTCCGCCCTCGAAGTTCGGGTTGACCTGGCCGCGCGCTTTGTTGCCTTTATTGCCACGCCCGGAGGTTTTGCCGTGTCCGGAGCCGATGCCGCGCCCGACGCGCTTGGCCCGATGGGTCGCGCCGTCCGCCGGTTTGAGATTATGAAGTCCGATTGGCATAGTGTAGGAATCTCTCTGTTCAAGTAAGCCCCCCTCCCTCCAAGAACAGGGAGAGGGAACGGCCAATGTACTGGCTTAGCCTCTCTTGCGCACTCTGGCAGGAGTCGGAAGAGAGGGACAAGCCTGCGCTATAGTCCCCCCTCCCCCTGTTCTTGGGGGAGGGGTCGGGGTAGGGGGCGAATCTACTCTTCGACCGCCTGCACCTCGACGAGATGCCGGACCCGGTGGATCATGCCGCGCACGACCGGGCTATCTTCACGCACCACGCTCTGCTGCAGCTTG
>DASRGL010000292.1:0-8904 GCA_035651115.1 Chthonomonadaceae bacterium | reverse complement strand
GGGCCGGGAGATACGGCGCACGGTGCAGGGCGGCGTGGTCGGCGTCATCGTGGATGCGCGCGGTCGCCCTCTGCAACTTCCAGCAGAGCCGACGACGCGCCTCTCCAGGTTGCAGGAGTGGCTCCGCGCCCTCAACCTGCCCGTCGCAGAGTAGCAGATAGGTCGAGGAGAGCCGTTGCGATGTATGAAGCCTTTTACTATGAGGACTATGAAACGCCTCCGGCGTACCGTTGGATCGGAGAGGTGGAGGGCGAATCTCCGGAACAGGCTTTGCTGCAAAACCTGCCTCAATTGATAGCCAGCGCGCGCGACTTATATGGCCTCTCGCCGGAGGATTTCGATGACGAATCCATTCAAGACTCGATTTTCGTATTTCGGCCTGACGCTGTAGTATCTATTCATGACGCAGCAAGAAAATCCCACAGTGGCAGTTGAAACTGCACCTGCAAAAGCACGTAGGGGCGCTGCTTGCTGTACCCTGGTTTTAGGGCTACGCCCGCCTGTGCCGACTCCAATGCCTAGTCCATGAAGGCAGACTTCGTGCCTTTCCAGCCCCGAATTCATTCGCCGGGCCAGAATAACAGCAAATGACGGATACGCTTGCGTTCGGTTTCTGAATTCGGAGGCATCCATGCTCGCGGAACAGTCCAACAATAGAGTGCGATTCAGCCTGGAAGAGTTTTACGCTCAACGCATTCAAACGCTCAAAACTCTTCGATTGCGTGCGGCTCTGGTGCAGAATCGGTCTTTCATCTTGTCTATTCTCGGAGAACCCAGAGCCTCGGAGCTTATCGAGGGTCTGTTAGAAACTACGTTGCGTGCTTCTGAAGGCTGGTGGGAAGAGTTGAAGCACAATGAAAACTTCGCATTGCAATTGGTACGCCTGCTGCACGACCATCCAAATCCATATCGTGCCGCCTATGAAAACGAGCGTGCTAAAGCGATCAACCGCCTCACGCGGGAGTTTTTGAGCGAGTTTGCTACGGAAAAGGGCGAGATAGACTGGGAAAAGCTGGTGCGCTTCCATAGCGGAAAGGAGACGAATTCCAGACCGCAATGAGAACGCAAACGCTATCGTTGCTGCGCTGCCCGAACGGATGCGCGGGCGAACTGTCCGTCCAGGAGAAGGAGAGGCAGGGTGACCGCCTGATACACGGCGTGCTGGTCTGCCCGGCCTGCGGGAGCGGCTACCCGGTCACGGAGGGCATCGCGCGGATGCTGCCCGGCTTCCTGACAGCAGAGGCCGCTGCCGCCGATGCGGTCGAGGTCGAGCGGAAGCGCAGCGAGATGGCCGCGCGCGACGCCCAGGTAGAAGACTACGACCGGATGCGCTACCTCACCCTCTACGGCAAACTCTTCGAGATTCCGGCGACCCTGGCGGAACTGAGCCTGCGCCCCACAGACGTATTACTGGAAGCAGGCTGCGGCACGGGCCGCATGACCCTGGCCTTCGCCGCGCGCTGCGGAACCCTGATCTCGGTGGACTACTCGCTGGAGTCGCTGCGGGTCTGCCAGCGCAAATTGCAGGCCGCAGGCGTGCAGAACGTGGACCTGATCCAGGCGGACAACTGCGCGCTGCCACTGGCCGACCACCGGTTCGATAAGGCCGTCTCCTGCGGCGTCCTGGAACACGTTCCGACCGTCGAGAGCCGCTCCAAAATGATCGCGGAGATGGCGCGGGTCACGAAAGCGGGCGGCGCTGTCGTTCTCTCCGCCTACTGCCATAATCTCTTTACCCGGCTGTTCGGCGAGAAAGAGGGCGCGCACGCGGGCGGCATCTACTTTTTCCGCTACAACCGGCGCGAACTGCACGCGGCGCTGGCCCGGCATCTGGACGTGCAGCGCATCACGGGCAAGCTGCAATACTACTATCTGGCCCGCTGCCGCAAACCCGACGCGGCATAGCGGCTGCAAAGGCACGGAAACATCATGACAGACATCGAGACACAACAGGAGCGAGTGACGAGCGAAGCGCCGATAACGCCCCCGCGCCCGGAAAAGAAGGCGACGCTACGCCTGGGGCAGCGCGAACTGAGCCGCATCTCGCTCGCCGTCATCCTGGTCATTGTGGCGGCGCTCGGCTTCGGAGTCTACCGCCTCTTCCTGAACTTCAAGTCCCAGCGCGACATCGTCATCGCCCAGAGCAACCTGCTGGCGCTGCACAAGGCGTTTCGCGGCTATGCGGAAGATTGGGACGGCAAACTGCCCCCGGCGGAACACTGGACAGACGCCGTCACGGGCTATCTCTCGGCGGCGCGCGGCGTGCCGGGCGGCAGGGAGGCGCTGCTGCAAGGCCCCGCCGATAGCGGCACGGTCGGTTACGTCTACAATGATCAGGTCGCGGGCTACAACCTGGAGCGGCCCGACACGCAGAAGTACGGCAATCCGAGCCGCCTGGTCGTGCTGATCGAAAAGCCAGGCGCGCAGCCCAACGAGCATGTCTCCATTCCGCCGCAGGATAGCTCGCAAGGCGAAGCCGCCCTTTACAAGCTGCTCAGCTTCCCGCACTATGCCAGCGACCCGGACAAAGCTACCACGCTGATCCTGTTCGCCGACGGCCACATCGAGCGCCGCCAGCGCCGCGACTTCTCGCAATCAAGCCAGGGGAACCAGTAGACGCTACGAAGGAGCCTTCGTTGGGAACCGCCTACACGCCGGGCCTGAAAGTCAGCGCCCGCACGCAGATCGAAAAGCTGCGCCGCCTCCCGCTCAAAGGTACGGTGCTGGTGCGGGAGGGCGAGGTCGTCACGCCGGAGACGGTCGTGGCGCGCACGGAACTGCCGGGGCCGATGCAGACCATCAAGCTGGCCGAGCGGATGGGCATCGAGCCGTCGGAGATCGAGGGCGCGCTGCGCGTCAAGCAGGGCGATACCGTCCGGGAGGGCGACCTGCTGGCGGAGACAAAGGGGCTGTTCGGGCGCTTTTTCCGGGGCGAGTTCCGCTCGCCCGTCAGCGGCACGGTGGAACTGATCTCCCCGAAGACCGGGCATATCGGCGTGCGCGAAGCCCCCACCCCCGTCGAGCGCAACGCCTACATTCGCGGCACGGTCACGCAGGTCATCCCGGAAGAGGGCGTCGTCGTCGCGTGCGAGGGCGCGCTGGTGCAGGGCATCTTCGGGGTCGGCGGCGAACGCCTGGGCCAGATCGCGGTCGCCACGAACGGCCCGGATCAGCCGTTAACGGACACGCTGCTGACGGCGGCGCATCGCGGCAAGATCGTGGTCGGCGGTTCCAACGTTTCCGGCGCGGCGTTGCGGAAGGCGGAAGAGGTCGGCGCGGTCGGCATCGTCGTGGGCGGCGTGATAGACCGCGACCTGATCGCCTATCTGCGCGCAGCCCTCAAGCAGCCGGATTTCGACATCGGCGTGGCAATCACCGGCCACGAAGCCATCCCCTTCACGCTCATTCTTACCGAGGGCTTCGGCACGATCAACATGGCCGAGCGCACGTTCGCCCTGCTCCGCTCCCTCGAAGGCAAGACGGCTTCCATCAACGGCGCGACGCAGATACGCGCCGGAGTCATCCGCCCCGAAGTCATCGTGCCGACAGCAGACGCGCCGACCGGCGCAGACGCTTCGGAGAGCATAGAGGCCGCCGGGCAGTTGACGCTCGGCACGCCCATTCGCGTCATCCGTGAACCCTACTTCGGCGCGCTTGGCACGGTCGCGGCGCTGCCGACCGAACTCGTTCAGGTCGAGTCGGAGACGCTGGTGCGCGTGCTGGAAGCGCAGTTGGCGGACGGCCGCCGCGTCGTCGTCCCGCGCGCCAATGTCGAGATCATTGTCACAGATGAGTAGCGCGTTTTCCGTATTATGCTGTTTTGAATCGGACTGACTGCACGCCCTACAGAGAGAAGAGTAAGCCGTAAAACGTGGAAAGTCGCTCTTGCTGGCGGTGGCTGGCACGCGAAGAAGCAGGACAGACTGTCCTCCACCTTGTCTCCCGAACTTTCTCACGGGTTATGTCGCCACGTTGTCTATAAGAGAGTAGCACGGTTCTGCCGGGATCAGCCTGAGAGATTTCAGGACAGGCAGATTTTTCGTTCCTCCTCTGTCATTATTTCGGCACAGAATTTGCACTCGGAGAAAGTAGCGAAGTTCTGCCGGGATCAAAGCCATTTCCTCGGACGGACGAAAAAATATTTGACATCTTGCGTCAGGCTTCGCTACAATTGCTCTGCGGATTGGCTCCACACGAGCCGACTGCCTGATAGAATTACCCGCAGAGACGTAGTAGGCGGCTACCGGCTGCCTGCGCTCTGGACTGTACAGATGCGCTACGAGGACATGAAGCTTTGGACACACCCATCAAAGAAAGCGCTCCGGCAATGGCGCGGAAGGCGCTTTCGCTGCTGTTCCTGCTCGTCGGCCTCGGCCTGGTCGTCGCCATTACCGGCCCGAAATTCGACCTGATCGGCATTCTGGCCGACATCGGCAGCACCCGCTCCATGCTGATGGTGAGCGGCCTCGCCCTGGCGCTGAGCGGAGTGATTCAGGCGTTGCCCCTTCGCCGCCGCGCGCTCGGAGAGTGGCTGCTTCTGGGCGTGGCGGTCCTGGCCGTCGCCCTGGCCGCCGATGTCGTCTCAGATTTGCTGATTCTCAGCGGCGTACATGCTCTCGAAGAGCGCCCCTCGCTCCGCCAGACGCTCAGCGCGCGTGTCCTCATGCTGGCGCTGGTCGGATTCGCGCTGGTAGCGAGCCGGTACGCCCCGGATGCCACCGAAGATCGGCCCTATATCCGCGAATGGACGACGCTGCTGGCCCTGTGCAGACAGAATGCGGCGCGCTTTCTGGTAGTCAGCGCGCAGCTCGGCCTGCTGGTCGTGGTGATCCACCAGTACCACCTGCTGAACCGGGTCTTCTATCACACGATCCTGCTCTTCATCTTCTGCGGGTTTCTGCTGCACAATCTGCTGCCGCTGCGGTATCGCCTGCCGTTTTTCCTGATGCTGTCCCTGGTCTGCATCCTGGCGGTGTTCGGCCTGACGACCGGAGCCTGGCTGATCGGCCTCGGCCTGATTCTCATCGGCATCTGCCACCTTCCGATCCCGTATGCGGCGCGCTGCGCGCTGCTCCTCGTCGTCGGTGCGCTGCTGGCCGTGCTGCGGACGGATCGGATTCATGCGCCCTGGTCGGGGGCCATCTGGCCTATTCTCGGCTCCATGTTCATGTTCCGGCTCATCGTCTACATGTACGACCTGAAACACTACAAGGAGCCAAGAAGCGTCTCTCGCACGCTCTCCTATTTCTTTCTGCTGCCCAATATCGTCTTCCCGCTCTTCCCGGTGGTAGACTACAGCACGTTTCGGCGCACCTACTATGACGACGACAAGTATCGAATCTATCAGCTCGGCCTCGACTGGATCGTGCGCGGCGCGTTTCATCTGATCCTCTATCGGTATGTCAACTACTACCTGATGATCGCCACGCGCGATGTCGTCAATGTCACCGACCTGTGCCGCTATCTGCTTGCGAACTTCGGGCTGTATCTGCGAGTCTCCGGGCAGTTCCATCTCATCGTGGGCATCCTGCGGCTCTTTGGCTTCGGCCTGCCGGAGACGCACCATCTCTACTTCCTGGCTTCCAGCTTTACGGACTTCTGGCGGCGGATCAATATCTACTGGAAAGACTTCATGCAGAAGCTCTTCTACTACCCCGCCTACTTCCGCGTGCGCAAGCTGGGAACCAAGCCCGGCCTTGTCCTGGCGACGCTCTATGTCTTTTTCCTGACCTGGTTTTTTCACGGCTACCAGTGGTTCTGGCTGCGCGGCTCCTTCCTGATCTCCATGCCGGACATCCTGTTCTGGGGCATCCTGGCCGTGCTGGTCATTATCAACTCGCTCTGGGAGACACAGCATGGGCGGCAGCGCACGCTCGGCAAACGCGCCCTGACCGCCGGCGAGATCGCCACGACTGCCGTCCGCACGCTGGCGACGTTCACCGTCCTGTGTATCCTCTGGTCGCTCTGGAGCAGTCCCTCGCTGGTGGAGTGGTTCGCGCTCTGGTCGTTCGCGGGCGTCCATCCGGCGCTGGCCGTGTTGATTCCGGTCGTGCTGGCCGCGCTGATCATCTACGGCGGGACGGCTCGCCGCCGGGTCACGGGGGGCGTTGGCGTCGCCTCTCCCGACCCTGCTCCGCCCGGCTTCCTGCGGGCCACGGTGGGCAGTGTCGCGCTGATGCTGGCCCTTCTCGCCTTCTCAAGCCAGCGTTTCACGATGCATCTGCCCGAAAAGGCCCAGAAGGTCGTCTTCGATATGCGACAGGATCGGCTCAGCGAACAGGATAACGCGCTGCTTACCCAGGGCTACTACGAAGACCTGCTGGGCGTGGATCGGTTCAATTCGCAGCTCTGGGAAGTCTACATGAAGCGGCCGCACGAATGGGCCGGGATGGCGATGGCGTTTGCCCAGCCTACCCACGACTTCATGGGTTTCGATCTGCGCCCCTCCGTCGCGGGAGATTATCGCGGAGCGTCGTTTCACACCAATCGCTGGGGACTGCGCGATAAGGATTACGAAAAGCACAAACCGGCGCGCACCTACCGCATCGTCCTGCTCGGCTCGTCGCATGAGATGGGATCGGGGGTCGGGGATAACGAGACGTTCGAGTCGCTTCTGGAAGCGCGTCTGAATAAGGAGAACGATGGCAGCAAATATGCGCGCTATGAGATACTGAACTTCGCGATGGACGGCTTTATCTCGCTGCAGGAATTGATGATGCTGGAGAAGAGAGCGCTGGACTTCCAGCCGGATGCGGTCTTCTATGCGGCGCACAAGCTTGAGGCGTCAAGAGCGGTGGATCATCTTGCCAGCAAGGTTCGGGACCGTGTTGCGATTCCCTCCGAGTACGACTACCTGCAACAGATCGTCAACAAGACCGGCCTCAATGCGTCCACGCCGCCGGGGATCGCCGCAAGGATGCTCACGCCCTACAGCGACGATATCACATTGTGGACGTATACGCGCATCGTGACGCAATGCCGACAGCGCGGCATCCTGCCCGTCTGGATCTACGTCCCGCCGGTAGACAATATCCCCTATCTCGAAGAGGCTGCGCACCTCGCCGATCTTGCGAAAAAAGCGGGCTTCGTTATCGTGAATCTATCGGGCGTGTACGATAATCAGCAGAGAGAGGCGCTGTACGTGGCAGAATGGGATAAGCATCCCAACGCGCAGGGCCACAGGCTGCTGGCCGAGCGGCTCTATAACGCTCTGAAGACACAGGCGAACGAGATTCCCATCGGCATGAATTTCGCAGAACCGACGAAAAAGACGGCGCTCTCCCAACCGACGCGCTAAGAGCGCCTATCCAAACCCCTACCTGGAAACCCTCACCCCCGACCCCTCTCCCACGCTGCGGGAGAGGGGAGAGGCGGAGGCTCCCCTCCTTGCAAAGGAGGGAGCAGGGGAGGTTCTGTTGACCCTTAAGGAGGACGAATAACGAATGGATGAGACGAAAAAGGCGATTAAAGCCTTCATTCTCAACGAGTTTCTTCCCGGCGAGGACCCGAACGCGCTGACGGACTCCACTCCGCTGATCACAGGCGGAATTCTGGACTCGCTGGCGACTCTCCAGCTCGTCGCGTTCCTGGAAGAGAAGTACGGCATCCAGCTCGAGGCGCACGAGGCCGACCGGGAGCATCTGAACACGCTCAACGACATCGCCGCGCTGGTTCACGCGAAACTGGGAAAGCGATGAGACGAGCCGCCCTCCATATGCTGCTCGATCACTCGGCGCAGCGCCGACCGGAGCATCCCGCCGTCGAGGAGCCGGAGCAGGGCGCGATCACCTATCGGGAACTGGCGGCCCTCTCCGATAGGCTGCGAGATCGGCTCCACGCTCTCGGCGTCCGGCCCGGAGATCGCGTCGGCATCTATCTCCACAAGTCCATCGACTCCGTCGCCTCCATCTTCGGCATCCTGAAGACCGGCGCGGCCTATGTGCCGGTCGCGCCGGATGCGCCCGCCTCCCGCAACGCCTACATCCTGAACGACTGCTCGGTGAAGGTCATCCTCGTCGAGCAGGGTATGGCGGAAGGGCTGCGCGCGGAGATGGAGCAACTCGGCCCGCTTCCGCACCTGCTCACGCTCGATGGCACGGGCGGCGGCCTGCCTCTCCAGAGCGCGCTGGATCGGGAGCAGGCGAACGCCCCCGCGCCTCCGGCAGAGACGGTGATCCCGCCGCAGAGCAGCCTGGCCTATATCCTCTACACCTCCGGCTCGACCGGCAAGCCGAAGGGCGTCCTGCTCTCGCAGGAGAACGCGCTGAGTTTCGTGGACTGGTGTTCGGAGGCGCTGGAACCCAATGAGAACGACCGCTTCTCCTCCCACGCGCCTTTCCATTTCGACCTGTCCATTCTCGACCTGTACGTTCCCCTCAAGCACGGCGCGACCCTGGTGCTTATCTCCGAAGAACTCGGCAAAGACCCGGCCCGGCTCGCCCCTCTGATCGCCGAGCGGCGGCTCACCGTCTGGTACTCGACACCTTCCATTCTGAGCCTGCTGGCCCAGTACGGCAAGATGGAACGCTACGACTACTCCGCGCTGCGCACCGTGCTGTTCGCCGGAGAGGTCTTTCCCATCAAGCATCTGCGGATGCTCACGGCGCTCTGGCCGCACCCGCGCTATTTCAACCTGTACGGCCCGACGGAGACCAACGTCTGCACCTACCAGGAAGTCCCCGCCCGGATCCCGGAGGAGCAGACGGAGCCGTTTCCCATCGGCAAGGTCTGTTCGCATCTTCAGGCGCGCGTGGTGGATGAGCAGGGACAGGACGTGCCGCGCGGCGAGGAGGGCGAACTCTGCATCCGCGGCCCCGGCGTGACCAAAGGCTACTGGAACCTGCCGGAACAGACGGCGCGGGCCTTCCTTGCCGATACGACAAGCGGACACTGGTACAAGACGGG
>DASRGL010000291.1:0-10650 GCA_035651115.1 Chthonomonadaceae bacterium | reverse complement strand
ACTGCAAAAAATCCTGCCACCAGCGCGACAGGTCGGCGTCCAGAATGCGGTACGGCCTGCGCGCGCTCGGATCGTAGAAGTAGGGGATGCCGCGCCCGTTGGCCCAGAGCGGAATGAGCCGGGCCAGGTCGTGGTGCGTGTTGAACTCCCCCTCGTTCAGCGACCAGGCCAGCTTCAACTCTTCGAGGTTGGGATAGCGGCGCGTCAGAAAGCCTTCCCACTCTAAGAGGAAGTTCGCGGAGTCGGGAACGATATAGTCCGACTCGTTGAGCAGGCCGATTCGTCGCGCCAGAGGATCGAGGAAGAAGCGCAGGCCGGGGCCGAATTTGGCCTGTCCCAGATAGGCGAGCAGGCGGTCACGGTACTCGTCGAAACCGGCCCACAGGTCGGGCAGCACGCCGTCGCCGGTAACGGGCTGCGCCGTGTGGGGATAGAAGAGGGCAACGACTTTGCTGGAGGTAGGCGTGTCAATGGGAACGGTCGCCAGGCCGTCGCGCACGGTCACAACGCCGCTGCGCGCAGGGATGATCTTGTTATCGTCGTCCAGGTCGGCCAGCGCCACAAAGCCGGAGTCGGCGTTCGGGACCTGCCAGGTCGCAGTGACGGCGTCTTTGTCGGCAAAGCGGTAGCTGGCGGGCTTGACGACGGTTCCCCGGAGCGGCGTGGTCAGGCCGCTGCCGAAGGCGAGGCCGTAGCGGAAGCCGTTGGCGTCGAGGTAGTCCACGAGGCGCTGCAGGGCGGCTATTGGCACATCGGGCAGGGACTTGCCGGGCCAGATAATCAGATCGAGCAGCCCTTTTGCCTTGAGCGTCGAGAGCGCGGCGACATCCTCCTGCCAGGCGGAGTCGGCAGGGTCGGCAAAGGAGCGTGGCGCGAACGTGCCGCCGACGGGCAGGTAGGGCGCGCGATCCCAGATCAGCGTCTTTTGCGGATTGATGCGCCACTCATGAACCGTTCCCGCGCGGTCGGTGTAGCGTCCGCTGCTCTCCTCTTTGCGAGGTTTTTCCGGGGCCGGGGACGCCGGGGTTCTGGCCGGGGGCTTCGTCTGGGAAAGCGCACGTCCCGGCGGCAGCATCAACGGCAGGAGGGCGAGGAGGAGCGCCGCGATCCGGCAGGCGGCGGGCGCGCGTCGGATCACATGAGAGGCAGGCGGAAAAATCGCGCCGCACAGCGCGTGGAACAGGCTTCGTTGCATAGGCGTGGAGCTTTCGGGGAGAGGCCGCGCCGCCATTCAGTATTCCGAGACCGGCGAAAAGTGAATGACCGTCACGGTGTCCTCAACGGAGATGTCGTCGCTGTAGATGCGCCGCAGCAGATGGACCACGTCCTCGTTCGTGCGGAACTCCGGGTTCTCTTTCTGCACCTCGCGCGGCGAGAGTTGGTCAATCGTCTTGACTTCGACGCGATCCAGAATCGCCGTGAACAGCTTCTGACGCTTGCCGAAGCGCGGCCCGACCGTCACCCAGACGATCATGCCCGCCTGATACTTATCGGACTTATCGCCCAGCCGGATCGTGACGGTCTTGCGCCCGTTCTTCAGCACTTCTTCGTAGTATTCGGCGTAGAAATTTAAGGCGAACATACTTCCGCCCGCCTCCTTTGCTCAGAGTTTAGACTGACGGTGGCAAAGCCGAGCGCATTCCACCCGACTCGGCAGGCAACCATCTTAGCATAAACGTGAGCAATCGTCAACTATCAAGACGATTCTCGCGGCGCGGAGGTTCGTTTGACTCCCATCCTGATCCTCCCACAGTTCAGACCGAGCGAACTTTTAGAACGCCCTTACGTATCCCAAAGCAGGCTGTGTGCAAAGCGCAGCGAACAGGCAGAGGAGATGAGCGCGCGTCGGAACAAACGGTCAGAAGGAGAAAGAGGATTTCGGGTGGAACTCCTTTCCAGGATCGCCGCCTTGTTATCAGGAGCGCTTACCACAGGCTGAATCATGGACATTGCCTCTACAATCACCGTCCCTCCGGCTTTAGACGCGGGGTTTCTTGCGGGAAAGGGCGAAATGGCTGCGCTCATGCGCGCCTACGACTGGTCGCAGACGCCGCTCGGCCCCGTTTCCGAATGGCCGCAGAGCCTCAAAACGACCGTCCGCATTCTACTGACGTCGCGCTATGCCATGTGGATGGGGTGGGGAGCGGAACTGACGTTCTTCTACAATGACGCCTATGGCCGGATGACCCTCGGCAAGAAACATCCCTGGGCGCTGGGAAGACCGGCATGGGAAGTCTGGGCGGAGATCTGGCCCGACATCGGCCCGCGCATCGAGAAGGTGCTGCATACCGGAGAAGCGACCTGGGACGAAGGACTGCTGCTCTTTTTGGAGCGCAGCGGCTACCCGGAGGAGACCTACCACACCTTTTCCTATAGTCCGCTCGCGGACGATAACGGCATCGTGTCCGGGATGCTGTGCGTCGTGACGGAAGAGACCGAGCGCATTATTGGGGAGCGCCGCCTTGCCTTGCTGCGCGAGGTCGCGGCGGCGCTGGCATCGGCGCAGACGGAAAAGGAGGTCTTTGCCGCTGTTACAAGCTGCATCGAGGCCAACGCGCGCGACCTGCCCTTTACGCTGGCCTATCTGTTTGAGGCCAAAGGCTGTATCGCGCGGCTGGCTTGCGCCACCAGCATTCCTCATGAACATCCCATTGCGGCTACGGTCATCGGGCAGGACGGGACCGAGACGCCCTGGCCCCTTTCTACGCTTGTGACGGAACGTCAGCCTGTCATGATAGAGAACCTGGCCGAACGGTTCGAACGGCTGCCCACCGGCCCCTGGGATAAAGCCCCGACGCAGGCGCTCGTAGTTCCTATCTCACAGCAAGGTCAGGAACGGCCCGCCGGATTCCTGGTGGCCGCGATCAATCCCTATCGGAAGTTCGATGCGGAGTATCAGGGGTTTATCAGCCTCCTTGCCGGCCAGATCGCTTCCAGCCTTGCCAACGTGCGCGCGTATGAGCAGGAACGCAGGCGCGCGGAGGCGTTGGCGGAACTGGATCGGGCGAAGACGACCTTTTTCAGCAACGTGAGCCATGAGTTCCGCACTCCCCTGACCCTGATGCTGGGGCCGATAGAGGATGCGCTTGCCAGCGAGAGCCAGGCGCTGCAGGGCGAGAGCCTGGAGACGGTGCATCGCAACAGCCTGCGGCTGCTCAAGCTGGTCAACACGCTGCTCGATTTCTCCCGGATCGAGGCCGGGCGGATTCAGGCCCGTTACGAGCCGACCGATCTGGCGGCCTACACCGCTGAACTGACGAGCGTCTTCCGCTCTGCGGTCGAAAAGGCCGGGATGCGCCTGGTGATAGACTGTCCGCCCCTTTCCGAACCGGTCTTCGTAGATCGGGACATGTGGGAAAAGATCGTCCTGAATCTGCTCTCCAACGCCTTCAAGTTTACGCTGGAAGGCGAGATTCGAGTCCGCCTGCGGGAGCGAAACGGGCAGGTCGCGCTGACCGTGCAGGATACCGGGACGGGAATCTCGGCGGAGCAACTGCCGCACATCTTCGATCGGTTTCACCGGGGCGAGGGCCTTCGCGCTCGGACGCACGAGGGAACGGGCATCGGACTGGCGCTCGTGCAGGAGTTGGTGAAGCTGCATGGCGGCGCGATTGCGGTCGAAAGCGCGGTCGGGGCCGGAACGACCTTTACCCTCACCATCCCGTTGGGAAAGGCGCATCTGCCCCCGGAGCGCATCTCCGCCCCGGTCACTCTGGCTTCGACCTCGCTGGGCGCGGAGGCGTTTGTCGAGGAGGCGCTGCGCTGGCTGCCGGAAGAGAGTCAGGCGGTCGTCGCTTCGCCCTATACGACGGCGGCGATCGCTTCGCGCTCCGGGCAGAGCCAGGCGTCAGAGGCAGGCCGGGCGCGCATTCTGGTGGCCGATGACAATGCGGATATGCGGGAGTACGTGCGGCGTCTGCTGTATCCGCATTATGCGGTCGTTGCTGTTTCTAATGGAGAAGAGGCTCTGCGGGCGATCCGAGAGGCCCGGCCCGATCTGATCCTCAGCGATGTGATGATGCCTGAACTGGACGGCTTCGGGCTGCTAGAGGCGCTGCGGAACGATCCGTATACGGCCAGCATTCCCGTGATCCTGCTGTCGGCGCGGGCCGGGGAAGAGGCCCGCATCGAGGGCCTGTCTGTCGGAGCCGACGACTACCTGACGAAGCCGTTTTCGGCGCGGGAACTGCTGGCGCGGGTGTCGGCGCATCTGGAACTGGCGCGCGTCCGCAGGGAAGCGGAGCAGGCGATCCGCGCGCGCGAGGCCCAGTTGCAGGCCCTGTTCGAGGCCGCGCCGCTCGGCATCTACCTGGTGGATTCCGACTTCCGCATTCGCACGGTCAACCCCATCGCGCGCGCCGCCTTCGGAGAGATACCGGCCCTGATCGGTCGGGACTTCGACGAGGTGATCCATATCCTCTGGGAGCAGGAGTATGCGGATGAGATCGTCCGCCGCTTCCGCCACACGCTGGAGACCGGGGAGCCGTACATGACGCCGGAGCGGATCGAGGAGCGGCGGGATCGCGGCATCCTCGAGTATTACGAGTGGCAGATCCATCGTATCCCGCTTCCAGAAGGCCATTTGGGGGTGGTCTGCTACTTTCGGGACATCTCCGCCCAAGTGCTGGCGCGGGAGGCGATAGCGGAGTCGGAGGAGCAGCACCGCCGGACAATGGAGGGACTGCGCGCTATCGCGGCCCGGGCGCACTGCCTGCTCTGGTATGCGGACGTGGAAGACTCCGGAGATTCCCACCTCCACTGGAATCTGCGGGTGGCGGACGAGGAGGCGGCCCGGCGCTTCCTGCCCATCGTGATTCCGTTCGGCCACTCGTATGGGCGCGCGCTCGGCGAGGCCCGCCTGCCGGAAGACCGCGTCCGGATGGCATGGGGCGACGAACAGGTTCGCGCCGGGCGTAGCTACCAGCAGGAGTTCCGCGTGCGCGATGCCCGCGGGAACATCCGGTGGCTGGCCGAGGACGTTCAGATCGAGACGCTCGGCCCGAATCGCTGGTACGCCGTGGGCGTCTGCGTGGACATCACTGAGCGCAAGCGGGCGGAGGAGGAACGCGAGAGGCATCTTGCCGAGATCGAGACGCTCAACCGCCGCCTGCAGCGGGCCATGACCGAGACGCATCACCGTGTCAAGAACAACCTCCAGTTGATTTCGGCGCTGATTGATATGCAGCGCGCCACCAGCGGGGAGATGGTTCCCGTTTCGGAGTTTGCGCGCCTGAGTTCCAACGTGCGCGCCCTCTCCGTGATCCACGACCTGCTCACGCAGGAGGCCAAAGAGGGCAGCGATCAGGAGAGGCTATCCGCCCGCGACGTATTGGAGAACCTGGTGGGAGTCCTCAAGCAGACGATGGGAGACAGGCTACTCGCGCTCGAATCCGACGATGTGCGGCTTGCCGGAAGACAGGCGACGGCGCTGGCGCTCGTCACCAATGAACTCGTCTCCAATGCGCTGAAGCACGGCATGGGAGCCGTAGAGATCTATTTCCGCGCCGATAGCGCGCGCGCCACACTGGAGATCTGTGACGACGGGCCGGGATTCCCGGAAGGCTTCGATCCCCTGATGGCGAGCCATACGGGGTTGGAACTCGTGGAGAATGTCGTTCAGTGGGATCTGCGCGGGACGACGGCGTATGCCAGTCGCCCGCAGGGAGGCGCGCAGATCACGGTCACTTTCCCGATAGCGCCCGGCTAGAGCGAACTGGACGCATTGAAGGCGACTGGCGCACGTGGCGGTGGCCGTCAAGCAGGCGAGCGAGGCCGGAAGGCGGCAGATCGGGAACGAGGACGCGCTGCGGCATTCCCTCGCGGGCCAGCAGGTATTCGGCGGCGCGGTAGCCGCTGCGGGCCGCGCTCTCCATCGTGGAGGGCCATCCTGTCTGCGTCCACTCTCCGACGACATAGAGATTGGCAAGCGGGCTGCGCTGGTCGGGGCGAAGCGCCTCCACGCCGGGTTTCGGAGAGAAAGTCGCCTTGCGCTCCTTGAGGACGTAGGATTTCACCAAGTTAGCCTGCCGCGTCTCCGGCACGCAGGCGCGCACCTCCTCCAGCACCCGCGCCAGCAGTTCCTCCTTCGGCATCGCCGTCAGCGTCCGCGATGCGCTGATGACCATGCTCAGGTACGTCTCCTCTTGCTCCCCGCAGTCGAAATTCCGGGTCTTGTTGAAGATCCAGTCCGTCTCGCGGTCGAGCAGCGCCAGAGCGTGCGGCGTCGCTATCGGACGGTCGAACCAGAGATGCACGCCGATGATCGGCGAGAACTCGATCCGCTTTATCCGCTCGAAATAGGGAACGCCCTCGGTCACGTCCGGCGGCAGCAGCTTCAGCAGCAGATCGCACTGCAAGGCGCTGATGTAGTAGTCCGCCGTGACACGCTCTCCATCCACCAGCGAAACGCCCGTCACGCTGCCGTTCGACCCGCCTTCTACATGCAGCTTGTCTATATGTTCGCGCAGGTGGACGCAGCCGCCGCGCTTGTGGAGATAGGCGATGGTCGGATCGGAGTAGAGGTTGGCGAGCGGCACGCGCGGCACGCCGAAATGAAACGCCTCCGGGTGGATGAGAAAGCCGTCGCGGAAGATCTTGAAGGCGTGCGCGCAGGAGATTCGCTCCAACTCCTCGTTGCACGCGCTGACCAGGATCGGCTCCCAGAACCGTTTGACGGCGCGCTCCGTCTGTCCCGCCTGCCGGAACCACGTTCCGACATCCAGCGCGTCCCATTTCGGATCGGGCTTTGCCGCCAGGATCGCCAGCATCCCGCGCCCGATAGCGATCTTATCCCGCACGCTCAGCGACCGGAAACCCAGAAACGAGAACGCCGTATGCATGGGAGCGGGCAGGCCGCAGCCTGTGATGGCCGACCGCTTGCCCTCGCTGTCCAGAAACTCTATCGTGTCGAAATACCGAATCTGATCCTGCACGCCGAGCCGCTCGAACAGGTTCGTCAGGTTCGTGCAGCAGCGCATCGTGCCGTGCTGACAGACATCGAGGCGCTCGCCGGTCGCATGGTCGAAGAAGGAGGAGGCCCGCCCGCCGAGCAGGGGCCGCTTCTCGAATAGTTCGACGCGGAACCCGGCGTCCGCCAGCGGCAGCGCCGCCGCGATCCCCGCGACTCCTCCTCCGATTATCAGCACAGACTTCGTCATTTAGAATCCACAGATTGACACAGATTAGCACAGATGAAAACACAGAAGCGAAGGAACTGGGTTCAGGTCTTTCGCTGGCTTACCCAAGCCAGATGTCCGCATTCTTGCGCGGCCCGGCTATCTTCAGGCGATAACAGTGCCGATCCGGCAGAACGATGCCTGCGCTCTTGTGCGTGGCGACAAACTGGCGTGCCAGCAATGGAGACTCTTCCCAGGCTGCCAGGGAAAAACCGTCACTCGCCGTCTTCTGGCAATAGAGCGCATGGTCGAACCGCGCGGTTGCGTGTACCGTGCCATCGTGGATATGGACGGTCGGGAAGAACAGCCTGGCGGCATCGGCGCGCGGGAACGTGAACGCCATCGGATGAATCGTCTTGCTGCCGGGTTTTAGCTTGAAGACGGCGAAGCCATACGTATCATACGGTGGCAGTTGTTTCCAGATTCCGACCGGGAGACGGAAACGCGCGTCCAGACGCGCAAAATCGTGGATCGTCGGAACGAACGACGCCTCAAAACTTCCGACTTCAATGACTTGCAACGTCTTTGTCGCCATCGGCTGTAAGGCTTTGCCAGGAAGCCCTCGGCCTGCGGCCACAGGTTCGGGGAAGCCTTTCCGCAGATCGTCGAAAAACGTTCCGTACCTTTCCAGATTCACGAACTGAACGGCGTGTTCGCCGGAGTGCAGGCGCACAGGGAGGGGCAGGATCATCGCCAACTCTTCCGTTGCCCGCAAGGTCATGCTGTACACCAGAAACTGTCGCCCGGCTTCGCCAGCGCGGGCAAAGATATTGGTTCCTGTCACGGACTGCACCGGGCGTGAAAAGCAGCACATCGTCGTCTCCTTCCCCGTAGGTTTCAGGGAGATTCGGGTAAGCGGGGGCGCTGAAAGCGGCTGGAAAGCCAGGCGCGAAACACGATAGAGAGCTTCTTCGGCGTGCTGACGCGGGCGCGGCGGGTATGGACATCGTAGCCCTGCCGCTCGATGCTGTCGAGAATGCCCCGGTAGATCTGCATCATGATGGCAAGCGTCGGACGGCCCGGCGCATGAATCAAGGGGAAGAGGGCGCGGGCCTTTTCGTAGTAGCCTTTGGCGCGCTCAGCCTCGAACTCCATCAGGGCGCGGAAGTTGGCGTTGACCACGCCGCGCTTCAAATCCTCTTCCGAGACCCCGAAGCGGCGCAGGTCTTCCTGCGGCAGATAGATGCGGTCGCGGTCGGCGTCCTCCTTCACGTCGCGGAGGATATTCGTCAGTTGGAAGGCCAGGCCGCACGCCTCCGCGTACTCCAGCGCCTTGCCGTCCGCCGCGTCGAAGCCCCAGACATGGAGGCAGACGAACCCGACGACGCTGGCGACTCGATAGCAGTACTGATGCAGTTCCGCGAACGTCTCGTACCGCTTCCTGGTCAGGTCCATCTCCGTGCCGTCTATCAGGTCGTGAAAGTAGCGCGCCGGGATGTGGTAGCGTTGCACCGTATCGTGGAAGGCGGGCAGGATCAGGCTGTCGCCGTAGTCGCCCGCAAACGCGCGATCCAATGCCTGACGCCAGGCGCGCATCTGCGCCGCTTTGGACTGGTCGGCGGCGGCCTCGTCGGAGACATCATCGCTGTAGCGCATGAAGGCGTAGATGGCGCACATGGCCGCCTTGCGCTCCGGCGGCAGTGTCACGAACGAGTAGTAGAAGTTCCGCGCCTGCGTTTTGGCGACGTGCGCGCAGTAGCGGTACGACTCGGCGAGGCGTTCCGGCGTGAGGGCAGGTTGTGTCAGCGTGTTGGCGCTCATAGAGAAAGCAGTCGGCGGAAAAGCAGCGCCAGTTGGCGGCGCTTGGAGACGGCGGGGCGGCGGCTGAGAACATCGTAGCCCTGCCTCTCGATGAGCCGGAGGACTTCTAAGCCGCCCTGCGTGAACATGGCGATGTCGAGGCGCAGCCGTCTGTCCACCAGGTCGCCGAGTTGTGCGCCTGCTGTGAACAGTGCGCGGGCGCGCTCGACCTCGAAGCGCATCAGGGCCGCGAATTCCGGCGTAAAGCGTCTGGCCCGCAGCGCCTCCTCCGTATACCCGAACCGCGCCATGTCTTCGAGCGGGATGTAGATGCGGTTTTTTTCCAGATCGCGAGTCACGTCCTGCCAGAAGTTCGCCAGTTGCAGCGCCGTGCAGGTCTTGTCGGAGAGGGACAGACGTTCCGCGTCGCTGTAGCCGCAGAGATAGAGTACCAGCCGCCCGACCGGGTTCGCGGAGTTCTTGCAGTAGCCCATCAGGTCGGTATAGGTCGGGTAGCGAGGCGTCGTCTGATCCTGGCGGAACGCGGTGAGCAGATCGAGGAACGGATCGGGCGGAATGCCGAACTGCTGCACCGTCTCGGCCAGCGCGACAAAGACCGGATGGCGCGGCTCGCCCCGATACAGGGCGTGAACCTCGTCCTCCCACCAATCCAAGAGGACGAGCGATTTCTGCGTGTCCCCGATCTCATCGCCCAGGTCGTCGCTGATGCGGCAGTAGGCGTAGACGTTGTAGAAATGCTGCCGGAGCGGGCGCGGGCAGAAGACCGTCGCCACAAGGAAATTCTCGTAGTGCGATTTTGCCAGGCGTTCGCAGTAGCGCCGCGCCTCCTCGACGGAGTAGGCCCGATCCACGCGATAGGGATGATCTATCTCCGCCGCCGTGAGAACGGTGACACTCATGTTGACGGCCTCTTTACGGGATTCGCAGTCATGCCAGAGAGTGTACCCGAAATGAGACGGGTTCGGAAAGGCCGGGTACAGAACGTACCCGTCTGGTGGGCCTGCGGCCAACCGTCCTACTGGACGGGAACTGCATTGGGCGTCCGAAGGACGCTTGGCGGCGCAGCCGCCCCACAGACGGGTACGTTCTGTACCCGGCCTCAGCAATGGGCGCTCTCATTCATAGCGGCGCATCTCGCGCTCGACGCGGGCCTGCGCGTCGTTAAGCGCCTGTTCGGGCGTTTTATCGTGGAACAGGGCGCGGTCGAAAGCATCTTTCAGGACGCTCTCATACATCTGGCTGACGGGAAGCGCCGGAACGAAGTGGGCGTTTTGCTCGTTGCTGGCGATATGGCTCATGATATAACCCACGACTCGAAGCTGGCGCGGCCCCTGCTGAAAATGCGGCGAGTTGCGCAGCGCCATGATGGTCGGCAGATTGCAGAAGGCGGTCGAATAGAACTTCTGCTGCGCCGGCTCTTGCAGCCATCGGATGAACTCCCAGGCGATCTCAGGATGGCGCGACCCATTCGGGATGTACATGAAGTCGCCGTCCTGCCAGGCCATGTTTTTCAGGTCGGGGCGGCCGTCGGGGTAGGGGATCTCGCCCACCTTATAGTCCGCGCCGGGCGCATACCTGTCCATGTGCATCGCGGCCCACTCGCCATCTAGCTTCATGGCGACTTTGCCGATGGCAAGCGGGTTCTGCGTGCTGACATCGCTGCCGAACCCGGCGACAAAGGCGGAGATAGCGCGATAGCCGCCCTGCATGTCCG
>DASRGL010000290.1:0-9013 GCA_035651115.1 Chthonomonadaceae bacterium | reverse complement strand
GTAGAGGTCGGCGGCGGGTTCGTCCTGGAGTTTGTACCAGAGGACAGGGCCGACGGAGGGCAGGCGGCGCAGCGTGTCGAGCGCCGTCGTGACGTTGGCGGCCTGATCCGCTTCCGAGAGGCTGCCCGGTTTCGGAGGCGTAGCCCAGCCGATCTCGGTGATCCAGACGGGTTTGGCCGCTTTGCCGCCTTCCAGTGCGTCGCGCAGGCGGGCAAAGGCGCTGACGTAGGGCGCGACATCGTCCGGGGTGATGCGGCTGCCCGCCTTCGTGTAGAGATGGAAGCCCCAGCCCTTCACCGGCCAGACGCCGGAACGCCGGGGCAGCGATTCCCAACCGGCGACGGCTTTGCCCGCTCTGGCGGTATCGCGCAGATAGGGCGTGGCGATGTCGGCGTCCAGGTTGCCGGTGAAATCCGCGCTGAGAACGCCGCCGGAGATCAGCGTCACCGGATGCGACAGCGCGCGGCTCTCCTCGGAGGCGTGCCGCAGCAGCCAGGCGAAGTTGGAGGGATAGAGGAACGATCCGCCGGGCAGCTTCTCTGCACTGCCGGGCGCGCTGGTCGTCCAGGCGTTCGGCTCGTTCCATATCTCCCAGTGGCGCACCGACGGGAAACGGCGCAGCAGCGTGTGGAACCCCTGCCCTGTCAGGGCGCGCAGGTACGGATTATCGCCATTGCCGCCCGCGACTTCCCGGCTATTGGCGATCCAGTCCGCCTGAGAGCCGGGCCAGGACTCGTTCGAGAGCAGACCCAGCACGTTCAGATGCTCCCGCTGTGTGTTGGCGATGGCCTGCCCATAGAGGCGCAGCAGCGCCGCGTCCCAGGTCAGGTGGCGCGGGTTCAGCCGGAAATTCAGCCGCACCCAGCGCGCGCCGGACTCGCGCATCTGCCGCGCGACCGCCGGGGTCAGCAGCAGGGTATCGGCATCATCCACGACCCATCCGGCCTGAATGCCCTTCTCCATTGCGGAGACGCGAACACCGCTCATTATCGTCAGGGCGGCGAGCCAGAGCAGAGCGCCGAGACCGCCCCGATGTGCCTTCTTCCAGAACGCTTCAGAGACCATCCTGCCTTCCTTTCGCTGCCAGCAAATGCGCCTAGATAGGCGTTCCTCAAACCTCCGGCGGACGCCTGCGACAGCAGCCCGCCGCCCAATGGTTCACAACCTGCCGGATGCCTGCCTGCCTGGGCGTGACCCATTTCGCACTCCGCCTGTAAAAAAGATCACGGACGAGCGAGCAGGAGAGCCGCAGGGCGCGTCGAATGCAGATTCGACCGGACAGGGTTCCGGCCCTGCCTGCGGCGGGGCCATCTCGCCGCAGCGTTGCGCCTTTTCGTGCGTCTCCTTCTCAAGAGGAGCGACCCGGCGTCCGAGGGCGAATATCTCTCCCTTTGTGGAAAGGAGCAAACTCCGATGCAACAAACCATGCGACACGGTCTGTGGAACCTCCTGGCCCTGGCGGGCCTGCTGCTTGCCGGCGTCTCTCCGGCGGCGGCGCAGAAGGTCGTGAACACCATCGTGCTGTCCGAAGGACTGCGCGGCGTTGCGGTCAACTCGGCCACCAATCGCCTCTATGTGGTGAACTCCCCGTCAGGCACGGTCACGGTGCTGGATGGCAACAATAACTATCTCTATCTCGACACCATCACGGTGGGCGACCACCCGGAAGGCATCGCCGTAGACGAGTTCGCCAACCGAATCTACGTGACCAACACTCGCGATAACACAGTCTCCGTGATTGATGGCAGCAACGACGCCCTTCTCGCGACCGTAGGCGTCGGCCAGTTCCCGGTCGGGGTAGCGGTGGACTGGAAGACCCAGACGG
Organism: Chthonomonadaceae bacterium; assembly: GCA_035651115.1. Lineage (GTDB taxonomy): Bacteria > Armatimonadota > Chthonomonadetes > Chthonomonadales > Chthonomonadaceae > DASRGL01. The sequence continues at coordinate 7,188 of DASRGL010000290.1, read as the reverse complement.
CCTATGTCACGAACGCGATGGATGCGACCGTCTCGGTGATTGACAGCAGCTTTACGCTGGTGGACACGATCCCGGTCGGCCAGTTCCCGGTCGGCGTGGCGGTGGATGTCTTTGCCGATCTGCTCTATGTGACGGACTACGGCAGCAATACCATTGCCATCATGGACACGAAGACCGACCAGGTGACGGGGGCCATCGCGCCGGGAACCGGGCCTCTTGGCGTGACCATCGGCCTGTTCGAGAACCCCTATTTCGTTATCTCTGCCGCGAACTCCGTGCTGGCGCTCTACGCCAACAGCGGCTTCATCCTCGCCAACATCGCCGTCGGGCAGATGCCGATGTTCATCGCCCGGAACCGCTTGAACGAGCGGATGTTCGTCACCAACTTCGGGGATGACACGGTCTCCGTCCTCGATGGGGTCACCAACAAGAACGTGGCGACGGTCAAGGTGGCTCCCGGCCCGCTCTACGTCGCGTCCAACGATACGACGGGCCGCACCTATGTCACCCATAACAGCATCGTCACGGTGATCGAAGACCTGTCGCCACAGACGCCCATCGTCTTGAAGGCGGCCGATCAGAGCCGCGCCCAGGTGACGGTGCGCTGGCAGGACTCCTGCCCGGAATGCCCGTATGCGGTGGAGCGCGCCACCGCTCTGGGCGGCTTCATCCAGATCGGCACGACAGAGCCGCATCACCACGTCTTCCAGGATCGGGATGTCCAGCCGGATACGACCTACTACTACCGGGTACGGGCGTTCCACACCACCGAGGCGGGCGAGGTTCTTTATTCCGGCTATTCGGACATCATCACTGCCACGACGCCGCCCGTCCGCGGCGCGCGCTAGAGACAGGACTGCTCTCATGCAGGCACGCCGCGCGGCGAGGGAGCGCCATATCCAGGAGCGTGCGGCAGAAATGGCGTGCAGCCGTCTGGCAGACAGCGCCTCCCTGCCAGACGGCGCTTTGCGCGCAAGGATTTACCTTGACAAGAGACGACTCGCCGGATATAATAGAGTGGCTGCGGCGGGGTGTAGCTCAGTGGTAGAGTGCTCGTCTGGGGGGCGAGTGGTCGCTGGTTCAAATCCAGTCACCCCGATTTTCCTTCTCAAGCGGGGGACAGAGTGCAAGACTTTAACCCCTGACAATCCGCGTTCTCGCCCGTACTCTACCCCGCCACCTCCCACGTCACCGACAAGGGAGGTTCTGTTATGCAGAAGGATAAGAAGAAGGTAACAAGCCCTCTGGTGGGTGCGCTCCACCAGAGGGCTTGTTGCGTGAGTACCATGTGCTTTTATGCCATTGGGGTCGTCCGACCTGACGGGACGAAACCGCCATAATGTTCCCGCCAATTTCCCACGCGCCTGCCCTCTGCTGTGTCCAAAGATATAGATCGTGTTCTGGCCCTCTCAGGTCCGGGGGTCAGAGCTTCGTCTGTTGCACCGGTCCCTTGCTCTGCCTACGACAAGGGGCTTTTTCTGCCGCCTCTGCCCTCCCCGCGTCTCCTTTCGTCCGACACAAAACCACTCACTCTGAGAGGCGCAGAAGGGCGGGAATGGCCCCATGCTATAGAGAGAGATTGCGGCGCAGAAGGCCGTCCCACACGAGTATGCAGACCTGCTGTACAGCGACAGAGGGCGCGCTCTGCCTGCGGCAGCCCCCATCGTATCGCTTGCCGCGCGGCAAGCGCAGGTGGATACGGCGCTCGCCCGGATGCAGACGGTGACACAGCGCATTCAGACGCTCGCTGAAGAGGATGAGGCGCTATGCCGCGAGAACGCCGCGCTGGTTCGCCGGTTAGCGCAGCCGAAGACGCGAGCGGCATGACGATTACCGCGCTACTGCGAGAGCAGGTACGTCAGCGAGCCAATTTCGCCTGCGAATACTGCGGCGTGACGGAAACCGACACGGCGAGCCTGTTGACGATTGACCACTACCGATGCTGACCCGGCATCGGAACCTGGTAGCCCTGTTGGAACAGTTATCCCAGCAGCAGGCCGCGCTTATGGAGGAACATCGCGCTCTGTTAGCCGAGCAGCGCCGTCTGTTGCGACTCTTACTTGAGCAAAAAGATTAGGGCAGAGCGAGATCGAGAAGGGGGCCGGAAAGCAGTTCGATCTCCGATTGGCTCCGGTGTTCGTCGTAAGGATGCAGGCCGGCATGGCTCAGACCCGCGCCGCCTGAACCAGCCCCTATCTCCTCGTTGCACAGCTACCTCTGCTGCATGGCCTGTCGTGCCTGCCGCGCCATCTGGCCCTCCGGGAACAGGCGCAGCATCTCCTGATAGGCCGCCTGCGCGTAGGAGCGGTTGGAGAAGACCCGTTCCATCAACTGGCCGAGGCGGAAGAGGGCGACCTCCGTATCCGGCCCGGAGGGCGCGATTTCGTAGATGCGGCGGTAGAGGCGCGCGGCCAGGTCGTGGGAGCCGATCTGTTCCAGGCGGCCCGCCAGACGCAGATAGTAGGCGGCAGGCGGGCCGTTCGCCGTCGGCGGCAGGCTCAACAGCACATAGGCCAGTCGGTTCGGATCGGCCTTCTCCATCAGCGCCTGGCTGTGCTGCTGGAGGACGGCATAGCAGGAATCGGCGCGGCCCCCGGTCTGTAAGGACGCCTTCTCCAGATAGGCCAGCACGATCCCGGTGTCCACGTTGGGCCGCTGCGTCAGAGTCTCCAGTTCGTTGAGCGAGAGCAGGGTATGGTCTTTCGTTTCGGCCAGCACCGCCTGCACGTTGGAGACATCCTCGGTATCGCGTTTCGCGCGCAGCAGGAACGTATAGAGAAATCCCGCCCCAAAGCCGCCCAGATGCGCGAAATGTCCCACGCCGTCTCCGCCCCTGAACAGAAACGCAAACAGAATATCCAGGCCCACATAGAGCAGCACGACCCAGCGCGCCTGCCAGTCCGCCACCCCCCGCACGAAGAACGTGAGCCGCCAGAAGACACAGATGGTCGAGTAGGGGAACATATAGAGATAGGAACCGGCCACGCCCATGATCGCGCCGGACGCCCCCAGCGAGAACTTCGACGGCTCCCCGGCTCCCCAGAAGAGATCGGAGAGGATGCCGCCCGTCAGCCCGGAGACCATGTACATCGCCAGATAGGGGAGGGGACGCAAACGGCCTTCCACCGACGCGCCGAATATCCAGAGGAAGAGCATATTGCCAGCCAGATGAATCATGCTGCCGTGCAGGAACATGGCGGTGATGAGCCGCCACAGGCTCAGCGTCTCATGCGAAACGGCATAGCTCTCCACGACCGACCTGCGAATGAACAGGAAGTATTCGCTGGTCAGGGCGAAGATCAGCGTGTTGAGGGCGATGAGCGCGATCGTGCAGACGGGCGGATGTTCCGGCGGATTCTTGGCGCGATAGGGCAAGATCATGGCGTCCTCCTGAGCCATCGGTGGGCGTTGCGCGCGACGGTCTGCCGCCGTCGTTAACCATGCGTGAAACAGCGTGTGGTCTCTTCCATTGTACAGAGACTCGGCGGCGCTGTCAAGGCGCAAAGCGAAAACAGACCGCGACAGCAGGAGGGCGGAAGCGCGAAACGGATGCGGTCAAGAGGCGGGAGGCGCAGCCGGAGGTGCGAAGACAATGAGGACCGGCTTTCGCCGGAGGAAGCCAGTCCTCACTTGTCAGGAGACAGGCACAGGAAGGCCCGCAGATCGCAGCGAGACTCTACCGTGGCGTTCCCATGCCGCGCGCAAAAATCTCTTACGCGGCCAGTTGCAGCAGGCCGAGGCTGGAGGCGCGCTTGATCGCCTGCATCCGGTTCGAGACCTGCAATTTCTCGTAGATATTGTCCAGATGAAAATCCACGGTGCGCTTGCTGACGAAGAGAATTTCCGCTACCTTCTTGCTGGGATGGCCCTCCAGAATGAGCGACAGAATCTCCAGTTCGCGTCGGGTGAGTCGCACGGCCTCTTTCGTCTCGTTGCGATTCTGGTTCGACATGATAATAGTCCCCTTGCCTCTAGTTTCTATGGTGAAAGCATTTCACTGTGAGCGCATTCTCAATGCGCCTAACCGCACCCCTCTCTGACTCGCCCCTTATGAAGGGGCGGGAACCGTTTGTGAGGCGCTCTCAGGCGGCGCTGCCGATACAAGAGAGTTCTTCCACAGTTGCCGGGAGATTACACACGAAATCTTACGCAGCCGGAAGACACGGCAGCCGCTACTCGCTTTTGCGCAGGACGAAGAGGCCGAGCAGGAGGAACAGGACGTTCTGCGACCAGGCGGCGACCGGGGGCCAGAGGAGCGGCGCGCTGCCTTCCGGGCCGGGCGAACCCAGAATGCGCGCCAGCAGCAGCGTGTTCCAGTAGACGAAGACGAGGCAGATGGAGAGCAGCACGCCCATGAAGCCGCCGCCGCGCGCGAACCGCAGCGCCAGAGGCGGGCAACAGAGCGCCATGACCAGGCACGAGAAGGGAACGGAGAGTTTGAAATGGTAGTCCAGGAGGGCGTAGTCGTCGCGGATGCCCTGTTCGCGCTGCCTTTTGAGGTCGCGTCCTAGCTGCGAGAACGTCCGCGTCGCCGAGTTCGCCATTGTTCCCATCGGCATCTGCATGAAGAAGCCGCTATGGAACGCCTGCGGGTCTACCGGGATGAAATACTCGGCTTTGTCCGCGCGCCCCACTGTAAAGTTCTTGCCGTCCAGGGTGTAGTTGAAGAAGAAGGCGTTCTCCAGGATCCATCTGCCCTCGACGTAGCGGCCTCTGGCGGCTGTGATGAGCAGGGGCGTGTAGTCGCCCCGGTAGAGGTCTTTCGGGCTGGCGATGATCTGAATGCCGTACAGTTCGATATAGCCGTGCTTCGCAACCATCGTCTTGACGAACAGCGCAAAGGACTGGTCGGCGGAGACGATATACTGCCCGGTCTGCGGCGTCAGCCCTTTCAGATGGTTGGGTATCTCGGCGCGCACGGCGTTGAGACGATCCATCGAGGCGGGAACCGCAAACTCCCCAAAATAGAAGTCCACGACGCTGACTGCCAGCCCGGCCAGGAAGATGGGCAGGAAGATGCGGGCCAGGCTGACCCCGGCGGCGCGCATCACCGTGATCTCAGAGTCGCAAGCCAGGCGGCTGATGGTCAGCGACGCGGCGACCGCCATCGCCACCGGCATCGTCATGTGGACCAGGAAGGGCAGGAAGTAGAGGACGAGCCGTGCGACATCGGCGACCGGAACCTGAAACGTGAGGAACAGTTCGGCGTTGTTGTACAGCACCGTGCCGGTCAGCATCAGGACGATGGCCGCCTGCCCGATCAGAAACGGCACGCGCATCTCACGCAGCAGGTAGCGGTCGAGGACTTTCATCAGAAGATGTGCTGCTCCACGCCCATCGAATCGCAGATCCGGCGAATCTCCTGCGGCGTCAGGCCGTCCGCCAGGCCGTGATTGGTCAGGTTCAGGTACTCGTACCGCGCGCCGGTCTCCGCGTATTCGATCAGATCGCACGCTTTCTTGATCGAGGTGTCGGAGCGCACCATGACGCCGTGTTTGCCCCACAGCACCAGGCGATGCTCCCGCATGGCCTTGATATTGGCGAGCATCAGTTCGGGCGATCCCGGCAGCAGGAACGGCAGAACGCCCAGTCCTTCCGGGATATTGAGGATACTCTCCGGCTGCCAGCGCAGCACGTGCCGGTTGAAATAGTGCGGGTCCTGGTAGCGCGTGATGTGGCTGAGGTAGACCAGGTGCATCGGCTGCGCGTGGAGGATCGCGTGGAAATTCAGGCCGTTGTGGGCGATCTGGTCGCGATGCACGGCCAGGTGCGAATTGAACTCGGACGTGAGTTTTTCAAACAGGCAGTTCGGCGCGGTGAACAGTCGCCCGGTCTTGCCGCCCTCCTCGACGCGCAGAAAGGCCAGGTTCGCTTCCGGGCTGCGCGAGATCTCGCGCAGCCGGCGTCCCGAGCCGGTGACCAGAAAGGCGTTTCCGGCCAGCTCCGGCGCGGCGGTCGGCAAGGTGTAGGGCTGCACGTCGGGAAAGTAGGGTTCCGGTTCGACCTCCCACCCCAGAAATACGGAGATATTCCCTGCGGCGCCCTCGCTGGCCTCAATCTCGGCGAGACGCTGCCCGGTCTCGCCGATCAGTCCCATGATCTCGGCCAGCGAAGGGAATGGGGGCGAAATCCGCATGACTTGCACTCCTCAAATAGAATCCACAGATGACACAGATTTGCACAGATTACAGACAAAACACGGGAACGGAGGCGACAGACCAGACGGATTCTTTCCTCTGCTTATGTTTTTTAATCTGTGTTCATCTGTGTAATCTGTGGATTCATGCTTCGTAGTCTACGGCCAGGACATCCTCCCGGATGGGGCCGATGAAGTTCTGCACGACATGCTGGTGCGCCGGATGCGGGCCGTAGGCTTCCAGTGCAGCGCGGTCGGTGAAGTGGACGACCAGGCCCGTCGTGAAGCCCTGCGCGCGGTCGGAGAAGTTCTCGCCGCAGGAGAGGTCGAGAATGCCTTCGATCTTGCCTTTGAGACCGCGCAGTTCTGTCTCGACCTTCTGGATGGCCTCTGGGGAGGTTCCTGCTTTCCACTTGAAGAGAACGATATGGACGACCGGTTTTGCTGCTGCCAAGAGCGTAGTGTCTCCTTCGTCTGTGTTGTCCCATCATTCGCTTTCAGGGCGCAAAGCTCCTCCTGTGGTCGCAGATTAGGGGCCTCGCCGAGGCGGTCTTGCCGGGTGCGCGCCAGCCACAGCGCCTGCTCATAGAGACGCGCGGTCTCCTCCGCTTTGAACTACTGTCCCCGTTTTCTCCACGCGCACTCTTTTCCCTGCCCGCGCCCAAACAGCGCGCTGTCCGCAGAGAGGGACAGCGCGCTTGGGGATGCCGTTGTGAGCAGGAGAACCGGATCGGCTACCGCGTTTCGAGTACCGTACCCGTCCGGGCGTCGCAGCGCACTTCCCGCGCGCCCTGCGGAGCCAGGTTCTTGCCCGTCGCGTCGAACACGCCCACGAACGAGCCACGATACACCCGCTGCCCGTTCTCTTCCTGCAGCATCGGCTGACCTGCTCCCGCCGCCCGCGTTCCCGCGAAGGGCAGCACGGCGGTGACTCTGCCGGTCTGGGAACTGAAGTCCACCAGCACGCCGTTGGCGGTGGTGAGCGAGGTTCCGGTTCCGACGATCTTGATGGGCTTGAAGTAGTCGGGATTGTTGAGATAGCTCAGCAGCGT
>DASRGL010000289.1:0-10391 GCA_035651115.1 Chthonomonadaceae bacterium | reverse complement strand
TATCAGCAGGCGCGGCACTTCGTGGACTGCATCCTGGAGAACCGCCAGCCATCCAGCCACTTCGCCGATGCGGTGCAGACGATGGAACTGGTGGACGCGCTCCGCCTCGGCTATCCGACGCCCGCCCAGTCCAGCTGAACGCCGCAAGGAGGAACCCGATGAGCAACGCCGGTTCGGAGACACTCCGCCTGCATCTGCGGACGCGGGTGGAGGCGTTCAAGGGCAGCGGGGAGTGGGAGGAGGTCTTCTTTACGCGGGAACTCCCGGCAAAAGAGACGGCCCTGCTGCTGTGCGACGTGTGGGACAAGCACTGGTGCGAGGGCGCGACGCAGCGGGTCGGGGAGATGGTCTCGACCATGAACGAGGTGGTCTCCATTGCGCGGAACCGGGGCGTGCAGATCATCCATGCCCCTTCCGACACGCTCGACTTCTACGCCGACAGCCCGCACCGGCAGCGCATCCTCGCGGTTCCGCGCGTCGCGCCGCCCGAACCGCTGGAGATTCCCGACGCGCCTCTGCCGATAGACGACTCCGACGGCGGCTGCGACACCGGTCAGGAACCCTGGTACAAAGCCTGGACGCGCCAGCATCCCGCCATCGAGATCACCGGAAACGATGTGATCTCCGACAACGGCGTGGAGGTCTACAGCCTGCTGCGGGCGCAGGGCATCGGCCACCTTATCCTGATGGGCGTGCATACCAATATGTGCGTCCTCGGACGCTCGTTCGCCATCCGGCAGATGACGCGGTGGGGCATCCGATGTCTGCTCATGCGCGATCTCACGGACACCATGTACAATCCGGCGAAGCGGCCTTGCGTGGATCACTTTACCGGCACGGAACTGGTCATTCAGCATATCGAACGCTACTGGTGTCCCACGATCACCAGTTCCGACTTCACCGGCAGGCCGCCGTTCCGCTTCGCGCGATAAAACATCTCAACGCTGATTATAGAGTTGGCAGACGCCTTCGCGGACGGTGTCGGGGGTCAGATCGCAGGCCGCGAACACCGGGCCAAGCGCCTCCCCGCCTTCGCGAATCAATCCGAGTAACAGATGCTCTGTGCCGATGTAGTGCTTATCGAACTGCCGCGCTTCTTCAAAGGCCAGCCGAACGACGTGCTGGCCTGACTCGGATAACTTTTCGCCCAACTCCTCCCCGTACAGTCCCAGCGTGATGCGCTGCTCCACCTTCTGGCGCAGACGGCTCAGGGAGACGCCTCGCCGGTGCAAGACTCGCGCGGCGCCGCAGTTCTCGTCTGCGAGCAGCGCCAGGAGCAGGTGTTCCGGGGCGATGTCCGCCGCGCCGAGTCGCTTGGCCTCGCCCTGCGCCGCATAGACCGCGCGCCGCAGCGGTTCCGTAAAACGCTCCCACGCCCGCTGCCGCCCACGGTGCAGTCCCCGGTGGCGTTCCGCCTCCCTCCACTCCTGTTCCAGCTTCGGCAGAGGAAGGTCGTAGACCGCGCGCACCGCTTCCGCCAGGCGTTCGCCCGCATCCGGGAGGCCGTGAGCGACCGCCTTCACACACAACTGTTTGAACTTTGCCATGTCGTACCGCTCGATCAGATACCGGGCAAAGGCATGAGCATGGGCGTAGTGGGCGTGCGACGAATAGCTCGCGTCCCTGACGTAGAGCCAGTCGAAAAAGACCTCATGGCGGGCCAGCACGCGCAGTGGGGTCGGCACGGCGATCTGCGGCTGATGCGCAGAGCCAGAGGCGACCTGCGCGCAGACATATTCGGCCAGGCCCTCATCCAGAAGGCCGTATAACCCCACCGTGATACGCTGTTCGCGCTGCCCGTTTCAGGAAAACCTAACACTGCTCAGGCTCCTCTACTGTTCCTGCGGGACGGAGGGCCAGCGATTTTCACCTGTCGCTTGCCAAATCGCGCCGATTCCGCTATGATGTAGCTGTGGAAACTTTCGGCGTCAGAATCCGGTCTTGATAAATGGATCGAGAGTATCCAGAGTGACGCAGGCAACGCCGACCTGCTGTCCTTCCCGCCGCGCCGCATCGCCTCAGAGCGTGAGCCAGCGCGCGGCTGTCGCGCCCGCGCCGCAAGCCGGGAGAGAGCGACGATCTATCGCATACTGCGGGCGCGGCCCGGTCGGGCCGCCACCTTCCAGACGGTTCGGCCCGGCATGTTCCTGTCGCCCGCCACGCTTGCGCGCCGCGCGCTCGCGTCCTGGCCGACACGCCTGCGTGTCCGTTCCGGTCGCCCGCGCCTGCCGCGTAAGAAGGAGTGGCCTGAACCCTTTTATGAAGACACAACCACTGACCGCACAGAGGACGCCCGCTGCCGATGCAGCCGACTCTGCCAGCCCTCTGAACGCGCCGGAGATCGCCCCGGAGAACCGCCCGCCGCTTACCGCCCACCAGCAGCGCGTCACCGACAACCTGACCCAACTGCTGGACGTGCTGCCGCCGCCCCTGCGCGCCCACCTGGAAGCCGAAGACAGCCTGGAAGACCTCCTGGAGATCGTCATGGACCTGGGACGCATCCCGGAAGCCCGCTTCCCGGAGCGCGTCGTCGAACTCGGTGACGAGCCGATCGCCTGGGGCGATCTGGAGTACGTCGTCGGGCGCGTCGGCGCGTTCGGCAAAGACAACCGCGCCGGCATCGAGCGCACCCTGCACCGCATCTCCGCCATCCGCAACCGCCAGGGCCGCATCGTCGGCCTCACCTGCCGCATCGGACGCGCCGTCTACGGAACCATAGACATCATCCAGGACGTCGTCGAGAGCGGCAAGAGCATCCTGCTGCTCGGTCGGCCCGGTCGCGGCAAGACCACCAAGCTGCGCGAAGTGGCCCGCGTCCTCTCCGAGGAACTGAAGAAGCGCGTCGTCATCGTAGACACCAGCAATGAGATCGCGGGCGACGGCGATATTCCGCATCCGGGCATCGGACGCGCCCGCCGGATGCAGGTCGCCACGCCCGAAGAGCAGCACAGCGTCATGATCGAGGCCGTCGAAAACCACATGCCGGAAGTGATCGTGATTGACGAGATCGGCACGGAGCAGGAGGCGTTTGCGGCGCGCACCATCGCCGAGCGCGGCGTGCAGTTGGTCGGCACGGCGCACGGCAACAGCCTCGAAAACCTGATGATGAACCCGACGCTCTCCGACCTCGTCGGCGGCATCCACGCCGTCACGCTCTCCGACGACGAGGCCAAGCGGCGCGGCACGCAGAAGACCGTGCTGGAGCGCAAAGCCCCCCCGACCTTCGATGTCATCATCGAGATCATGGAGGTGGACAAGCTCGCCATCCATCTGGACGTAGAGAAGACGGTAGACCGCCTGCTGCGCGGGATGCCGCCGCGCCCGGAGATTCGCGTCCGCAACGATGAGGGCGAGATCGAGATCGTGCAGCGATCGGAGGACGCCGGCCCGACGATCCGCGAAATCCTCGACCGCGAATATCCCAACAAAGGACGCGGCCCCCGTGCCGACCGGGAGGCCCGGCAGCGCATCGAGCGCATTGACCGCATGGCCGGGCCGACGCCTGACCGCCTCCCCCGCTCCGCGCCGCCGGAAGAGGAGGAGACGGACGAAGACGCCGAAGCCGAGCGCACGCCCTCCCGTTTCACGGCGGGAGGCGCGCCTGTAACGAAGCCGCTGCCCTCCACCGTCCGCATCTTTCCGTATGGCGTCAGCCGCAGCCGCCTGGATCGGGCCATCGCCGAAAGCCGCGTCCCGGCCTACATCGCCCGCGATGTGACCGATGCCGATGTGGTGCTGGCCCTGAAAGCCACCTACAAGAAGGAGCCGGGCAAGATGCGCGAGGCGGCGCAGCGGCGTCTGCCCGTCTATGTCGTGCGCAGCAACTCCATCACGCAGATCGCGGGCGGCATCCGGGAGATCTTCGGGCTGGGGCCGGAGCGCGCGCCGGAGAGCGCCGAGGACACGATGGAGGCCGCGCTTCAGGAGGCGCAGGACGCTATCGAGATGGTGCAGCAGACGCACGAACCTATCGAACTGGCCCCTGCCAACTCCTACACGCGCCGCCTGCAACACCAGCTGATCGAACGCTACCAGTTGGCTTCCGAGAGCGTGGGCGTCGAACCGCGCCGCCGCGTCCGTATACTTCCTAAAGGCGCATAGGAGCGCGCATGGCCGAGCGTTTACCGGGACTGTTCGTCACGTTCGAGGGCGGGGAGGGCGCGGGCAAGACCACGCAGATCGCCCTGCTGCGCGAGGCGCTGACGCGCGACGGCCTGCACGTGACGGTGACGCGCGAGCCGGGCGGCGATGCCGTCGGGGAAGTCATCCGGGAGTTGATCCTGCGGAATAAGATGACGGCACGCACGGAATTACTGCTGTTTCTGGCGGCGCGCGCCGAAAATGTAGAGCAGATCATCCGTCCTCCCCTGGAAGCCGGGGACGTCGTGCTGTGCGACCGTTTCATCGACTCCAGTCTGGCCTACCAGAGCTATGGGCGGGGCCTGGCTCGGGAGACCGTCGCGCAGTTGAACGCCTTCGCCACGGGCGGGCTTGTCCCGGATGTGACTGTCCTGCTCGACCTGCCTCCCGAAATCGGGCTGGCGCGCCAGTCCGATTCCAACCGTATGGAAGCGGAGACGCTCGAATTTCATTGGCGTGTTCGGGAGGGATTCTTGACCGAGGCGGCGAAACACCCCGCACGGTTCTTGATTCTGGACGCGCTGCGGCCCGTCGAGGCACTGCACGCCGAGATCGTCGCGCGCGTGCGGCACGCCTGGAACGAGCGCCGGTCTATTTTGGAGGAAATGGAGTAACTCGGATGAAACTGGTCATCACGGTCGTCCATGACCGGGACAAAAATAAGATCACGGAGGCGCTGCTGCGCAACGGGTTCAAGTTCACCAAGATCGGCAGCACCGGCGGCTTCCTGCGCGAGGGCAACGTGACCCTGCTCATCGGCGTGGAGGAAAAAGAGGTGGATCGGCTGGTGCAGACCATCAGCGATAGCTGCAAGACCCGCGAGCAGTTCGTCAACGTCCTCCCGCCGGACGCGGCCCCGGTCGGCACATTCATGCCCAGCCCGGTCAAGGTGCTGGTGGGCGGCGCGGTCTGTTTTGTCATGGACGTGGAGCGTTTCGAGCGTTTCTAACGTGGAGTGGGTATGGAAGAGGCACGAGTGCGTAAGCGCCTGACGGCGGCGCTGCTGTTTTGTATCGTCCTGATAGGCGGGGCAGGCTTCCTGTCCTGGCGCATCGGTGAGAAGGCCGACACGATCAATCATCACATAGACCATCTGGAGATCAATCTGGGCCTGCTCAAAAGCTATCTCCAGGCACAGCAGCAGAAGGAGGCCCGCCGATGAACAACGTTGCCACGATGCGCCGCCTGATCGTCCTCTGCCCTCTGCTCACAGCCATCATCGCCTGTTCCAGCGTCGGCTATCAGGTCTATCGCTATACGACGCTGCACGCGAAAGAGAAGCGTCTCCTGGCCGAGTACAAAAAACTCTCTGCGCCGTACCATCAAGTGGCGCACAATCTGGAGATTCATGCGCATCACGATCACGACGACCACGATCACGACGCCGACTGAAAACTCCCGCCACCGAGTCAAAGAAGAGGCCGCCGCGAATATTGCGGCGGCCTCTTTGTCTTTCGCCCGATTCAGGAGCGGTTCGGCCATGCCTCAGTGGGGCAACTCCACCGGATACGAGGGGGACTGCGCCTGGCTAATCGCAGCATACCCGTTGGTCACGCTGCCGTTCGTGCCGCTCTGATACCAGACCTCCATCGCTCCGGTCGCAAGGTTCTCGAACAGCACATCAGGAACTCCATCCTGATTGAAGTCGCCCACGCCGCGCGCCGGGCCGATAGGCGTGTGCGGCGGATTGGTCAGGTAGGCTCCGGTCAGCACCTGCACGTTACCACCGACGATCCCATCCAAGTACCAGATCGCCAACTGCCCCGTCGTGGGATTGGTCCACAGGATGTCCAGTTTGCCATCCTGGTTGAAGTCCCCCAGCCCCACCACCGACCAGCCCACCACCTGCGAGGCGCTCAGATATGCGCCCGTCTGCGCCACGACGCCTCCCGTGCCGCCCAGAAACCAGACGGAGAGTTGGCCGGTCGTGGGATTGTGGAACAGAATGTCGAGGTGACCATTGCCATCGAAATCGCCGGCGGCCACCGCCGGGAAGGAGGTCACCTGCGATTGATTGACATAGGCGGCTGACTGGATCACGGCTCCATCCGTGTAGCCCAGATACCAGACGGCCATCTGTCCGGTGCTATGGTTTTGGAAGAGGAGGTCGGGATGCCCATCACTGTTGAAGTCGCCGGTTCCGACCACCGGCCAGGCGGGGTTTTGGGGATAGGAGGGTGTGGGGGCGATCTGGTTGCGGATGTAGGCTGCGCCGTTGACAGTGACACCGCCGGTTCCAGTCAGATACCAGGCAGCCATTTCTCCGGTGGCATGGTTCTCGAAGAGCAGGTCGAGTGTGCCGTCCTGGTTGAGGTCGAAGTAGTCGCGATAGAGACCGGCAGCCCGCAGAGCGCGATAGACATTAACCTTTCCGCCCGTAGGACTAATTGTGCGGCCCATATAGGGCGTATAGGGATCCCAGATGGAGGTGATGAGGTTCTTGACCTGAGTGTTGGAGAGGTTGGGGTTCTGCGCCCAGATCAGAGCGGCCTCCCCAGAAACGTGAGGACAAGCAAAAGATGTACCTGAGCCACTAGCGTAGTTTTGGATACTAAAACCTGGAACCGGATAAGTTGGAACAGTTGAATATATTAGAACTCCTGGGGCGGCTACGTTTACCCACGTTCCATAATTGGAAAAAGTGGCTAAAATATTACTACTATCCGTTGCTGCCACGGAAATAACGTTATTGTATGCTGCTGGATATTGTGGAACATTGCTCTGATTATTTCCCGCTATTGAAACTAAGATACAGCCTTTGTTCCAAGCATATTGAATGGCACTATTTTCCATGCTGTCGTATGGACCATAGTAACTCATGCTAATGACTTTTGCACCGTGATCAGCCGCCCACGTAATACCATTTAACGAAGTCATTTTTGTCCCGCTATTGGTATTGTCGAGAACTTTAACTGGCATGATTTTGGTATAATTAGTATCAGAGGTATTCACCAATCCATTCCAACCAGCCATGCCTGCTATCCCAGTACCGTTATTGGTTTGGGCGGCGGCGATACCTGCACAGAAAGTACCATGACCGTAATCATCTTTTGGATCACTGTCGCCGTTAATGAAATCGTATCCAACAACCGTTCCTCCAGAACGATATATTTTGTTCGTCAGATCAGGATGGTTGTAGTCGATTCCTGAATCTACAATAGCAATGATTGTCTGCTGTTGTGGCCGCCAAATACTCCAAGCTATGTCACCTTGTATGTTTTGCGGTCCGTACTGATTCGAGACATAATAACTGTCGTTTGGCATGGAAGAACCATGAATGATATAATTAGGCCCCGCATCAACTATGAAGTCCAATTTGCGCAGTTCCGCGACTGCATTTTCAACGGAGAGGCCGTTCTGAAGTTTAATGCGGTGAATATGAAGAACAGGTTGATTCTCAACGCTTGTTCCTATATTATGAATACGATCTGCTAAACCAGCATCGTCATTTTCCGAACGTACCATGATAAGTACTTCTCCAGGAATGAAAGCAGGCGGTTCTGGCGGTTCTGGAATCTGATCCGCTAAAGAGCGGGGAATCCCCAAAAGGAGAACCAGAAAAATAAGGGCTAAACATGGGATGATTTGCCACGATAACTTAAAGCATATCCATTTAACAAAAGTCAAAGTCATGTCCCCTCTCCTTTCCTAACTTGCTAAGATTTTTCTAGTGCGATGTGATAATTGTCGCACTAAAACTGGAGGCCGATTTGGATTGGATTAGCTGCTAAGTTGGTTTGTGCATCTTGGGGCGAAATGCTTGTGCTATCTAATGTGGCTGGCATAAACCAAGCATTGACCGTATACCGTCCTGATGAGGCTGGTCCACCCTGTGGATTCAAGCTTTGATCCCAGATAGCGGTAAAGGTCTTGATTTCTCCGGGTGCAAAAGAGAGTTGAGTAATCATTCCACCACTATTTTGTGGATAGAACCAGACAACTTGATTCCCCTGTATGATTTGAATTTGGTAAATCTTGGCGCTAGGTGCAGTCGCAGTTATCGTAGATGTCCCGATGTTCTTGACGGTAAAAGTCAACGGAACTTGCTCGCCTTGCGCATATACCGCCTTCGTTGCCGAGAGGGTAAACTCTAGCGAACCAAACTGTCGAGGCGTTGAAACCACCGGGCCGTTCGCCATCGTGCCGTTTCCTCCACAACCGGCCAGCCAGATCAGCGCCACCAGGCTGAAAAACTGAGCCATGCGTGTTCCCATGCGTGCCATTGCTTTCTTTCCTTTACTTCATGAACTTGCCGGATTGCGGGGGCTTACTGGCAAAGAAGGGATGCTGTATCAGGGAGACGGTCAATAGTAGCACACCTATCAAGCAGAGTCAAGAGGCATTTTGCAAGAATTTCTATCTTGGGTAGGCGGGGAAGTATAATGCGTATGACAGAGCGAGGAGCAGGCGAACTGAGACAAGGTAAGGGGCCGCAACGCAGCAGATGTCCTGCCTTGCGGCTCCTCTTGTGATGCGCGGCGTTAGCGGCAGGAACCAGGGGCGCTCCGGCCCGGAAGGTCATTGCAGGGAGGCCGCGCCGTTCGGAAGCGCCTGGACTCTGTCGCCGTCCTGAATCTGCGCCTGGCCGACGGTGACGACCTCCTCGCCCTCCTTCAGCCCGGACGTGATCTCCAGCACACGCAGGTTCGAGAAGCCGAGCGTCACTTTGCGCTCCTTCGCGGTGCTGTTCTCGACGACGAAGAGCCGCCCGGTCTTCCCGTTGTTGTCCAGCACCGCATCGCGCGGCACGATGACCGCGTTCGGGTGCGTCGCCAGCACGATCTGGCCGCGCGCGAACATCTGCGGGCGCAGAACGTTGCCCTCGTTCTTCAGGCCGATACGCACCCGGAAACTGCGGCTCTGCGTGGAAGCCACCGGATAGATCTTCGTGACCGACCCCTGGAACGTGCGGCCCGGCAGCGCATCCACCGTCACCGCGACGGGCATCCCCATCCGCACCTCGGCATACTGCGTCTCCGAAAGCTGCGCGTCGAAGTAGATGGAATCGAGCGCGACGATCCGCATCACGTCCTTGCCCGCGCCCAACTGCATCCCCGGCTCGGCCTTGCGCTCGGCCACGACGCCGGTGATGGGCGAGCGCACGGCGGTATCCGCCAACTGCTGCGCGGCCAGGCGCACGGATGCCTCCGCCTGCCGCACAGACGCCTGGGCCTGCTGCACCGCCGCCTGCGCGGAGAGAATGCCCACGCGGGCGGTCTCCACGTCGGCGCGGCGCAGATTCACCTGATCCCGGTTCGACTGCGCGGCAACAAGCGCCTGCCGCGCCTGCTCGACTGCCGCCTGCGCGCGGCGAATGTCTTCAGGGCGAGACCCCTCCTGTATCAGGCTGAGCGCCTGCACCGCCGAGTTATACTGGGCCTCGGCGGAATCGGCGACCGACTGCGCCTGATCCAACTGCTGCGCGGAGACGGCCTGCTGGCGGTACAGGTCTTGATAGCGTTTCAGGTCGGAGCGGGCCTTGTCGCGGTTGGCTTTGGCGGCGGCGACGTTCTCCTCGGCCTGCTGCCGCTCCTGCGGGCGTGCGCCCTGCTTGACGACGGCGGCCTGCTCCTGGGCGGATACCAGGGCGGCCTGCGCCTGCCGCACAGCGCTCTTCGTCTGGTCGTCCGTCCACTTCAGCGTCGTCTGCGCGTTCTGATAGGCGACCTTCGCCTGCTCCAGCTTGCTCTGCGCAGTCGCGAGGTTGGCGCGCTGCTGGTTCAGAGTGGCGCGCTGCTGCTCAAGCTGCGCCTGGAAATCCGCCGTATCCTGTTGCGCGACCACCTGCCCGGCGCGCACCAGGTCGCCCTCGCGCGCATAGACCGCGACGACTTTGCCCGCCGCCTTCACGCCCACTGTCACGTCCTGGAGCGCGCTCAAGGCGCCGGTGACCTCCGCCGTGTCCGAGATGGTCGCGCGGCGAGCGGGCGTCACGCTGACCTGCGTGGCCTGGGTCTGCGCGGCGGCAGGGGTCGCCTGCGTCGCGGCGGTCTCTCCGCCGCGCCGGCATCCCGCCAGCGCCAGCCCGCCGACCGCCAGCGCGCTCAAAGCCAGCGCAGGCAGAAGCGGACGGCGTCGCGCGCGGGTTGGGAACTGCTGAGTACGGTCTGTCATTCGTTGCCTCCGCGACCGGGCGTTCCGGTCGTTTTTGGGGGCGGGGGCGTCGCATAGCCCGGCCCGTTGGTCACATAGGAGTAGCGCCCTGCCGCTTTATCCAGTTGGGCGCGCGCATTGTTGTAGTCGTAGAGGGC
>DASRGL010000288.1:0-7321 GCA_035651115.1 Chthonomonadaceae bacterium | reverse complement strand
CTGCCGACCAGACCGATCCAGGCCCACCGTTCCGCCGGTGTGTCGGCGTCCTGCCATCCGCGCCGGAACGCACGGCGCAGGCTCTCCCCGAATGCCCGCCGCAGTCCCCACAGCAGGATCAGGCCCATCGCCACATAGCCGCCCGCGCACTGTTCCCGCACGAACGGAAATCCCGGCAGGTCGTAGCCGCGCATCACGCCCCAGATCGCGACAAGCCGGTTCAGGATGTAGAAGAACCAGATGGAGAACGAGATGTCCAGCGGCACGAAGTAGCCGATGCCGATGGACTCCAGAAAGTAGATGATCCGCATGTCCTGCAGCGGCGTCCAGGGACGGTTCGGAAAGAAGGGCCGGAACGGGAATTCAAAGCCGGGGCTGGGAATGGAGGGATAGAGGACATGCGTGATGTTGATCCCGTTGAAGGCGGCGGCGATTCCGAAGCCCAGGAGGAACAGCGCGCGGCGGTTCCGCTTGCTGCCGTAGGAGGACCAGTCGTTGGAGGTGAGCGCGAGAGGGATGGCGAGCAGCGGGAAGGT
Organism: Chthonomonadaceae bacterium; assembly: GCA_035651115.1. GTDB lineage: Bacteria > Armatimonadota > Chthonomonadetes > Chthonomonadales > Chthonomonadaceae > DASRGL01. The sequence continues at coordinate 6,785 of DASRGL010000288.1, read as the reverse complement.
CAGACGCTCGTTGCGTATCCACTGCCGCTGCACCAGCGTAATCAGCGAGAAGACGCCGAGGAACAGGATGAACAGGAAGAGCGTCCAGACGCCGAGCGGCAGCAGCCAGACGTTCCAGGGAATCCGTCCGCCCGGCGACGTGCCTTCGTAGTAGTCCTTGATGGCTTTCAGATCGTGCGGCGCGTACCAGGAGGGCAGCAGGCGCGCATAGGTTCCGAGCGGCCCGGTCTCCCGTCCCCAGTACTGCATGGCGACGAGATTGGGCAGGAACGCGCGCACGTGATAGAGGCCGCTCAGAATCACCGAGACGGTGAGCATACTGTAGATGAGGAGAACCTGCGCGCGGTTCGGGGCCAGGCGAGGCGCGCAGCGCAAGAGGAGCGGGCGCGACACGCTCAGTATGAGAAGGACGGCGAAGGCGGGAAGCGGCGGCACGCCGTTGCTGATATACTGCCCGCTCACCAGTTCGGTAAAGCGGATCGCGACGGCGATCAGCACGACGCACACCAGGCCGAACGCGATGGCGGCGGTCGCCTGCCGGGAGGTCAGCCCGCTCCCTGTCGGCGCGGGCAGCGCTCTCTCCGCGCCTTCCACAGCAGACGCCGCCCCCATAACGCGCTGTGCTTCCGATTTTCGCACGAAATGCCGCCCTCCGCCACGAATGGAGAAATCCTGCCTAGAGTTCGACGCCGCGTGCCAGAATGCCTGCTGCCGGAGATCGTTTCTCAGGATTCCTCCGGTTCGACCTCCGTGACCGTTTGTGCCGCGCGTTCGCCATTGCGGGTCAGGGGCAGCGCGCTGCCCATGCCCACGACGACCGTATTGCCGCCCGCCTGCGCGAAGGCGCGCACAGCATCCAGTTCGCGCAGGCGCATCAGGTGCGGATGCTGCTCGGCCAGCCGCGCCGCGTTCGCCAGGGCGCGCAGAGCCGCGACCTCCTCCCGCGCGCCGATGAGCATGGCCTGCGCGACCCGCTTCGCTTCGGCCTCCTTCATCAGCAGGTCGCGCACCTTTGGAGCCAGAATCACGTCCTTGATGCCCACGTTCAGCACGCGCACGCCGTAGCTCTCCGCCAGCGCGCGTACCGCTTCCCGAATCTGTGCATTCAGGCGGTCGCGTTCCTGGAGCAGCGCGTCTACCGTCACCGCGCCGACGCTGTTCCGAGCCGCAAGCTGCACATCCTCGTAAAGCTGCGTGCTGTAGCTCGCCACGCGATGGATCGCCGCCTCCACATCCGCGATCTCGTAGTCGGCGACGATGTTGAGAGTCACGGTGATCTGATCCGCCGTCAGCAGCTTCTGGTTGGCGATCTGCACCGCCGCGCGCCGCGTGTCTACGATGACAATGCGCCGATGCGTGAACGGCCAGATACGGTAACGGCCCGCCTCCAGCACGCGAATCAACTTGCCGCCCGCGTAGAGCAGGCCGCGCTCGTATTCGTAGATCGTCGCGACACCCTGCTTGATCTCGCGCTGTCCTGTGTTGTAGCCCCAGTACATTGGATTCCTCGACTTTTCGTACCGCCAGCCCGGTCGCCCGTCTCCGCAGGGACAGCGGGGAGGGACACTCACTTCCTTCCCTCCGCAGGGCCGTCCCCGCGTTGGCGAGACGGAACGCGCCGGGCCGGGGTTGCTGTCAGTGACGGGTATGAGCCGCCAGGCAAGCGCGCCGCCTATCGCGGTACGCACCGGGCGCCGCAGACGTACGCGCACATATGAGAATCCACAGATTACACAGATTTTCACAGATTATTGCGAGAGGACACGGATAAGATGGGTTCTTCACTTTGCTTTGGCATTCAATCTGTGAAAATCTGTGTAATCTGTGGATTCTGCTTTTTATTTGCGGCTAATCTCTCCGGCGGGCGATCCAGACCTGCTCGCCGCCGTAGTGAAACGGCCCGTGCCGGAAATCGCCGTAGAGAGATTCGACCTCGAAGCCGCACAGTTCGAGCAGATGCTGCATCTCGTAGCGATAGACGAAGCGCAGCGTCAGCGTGGCATAGCGCCGGGAAACGACCGTGCCGGAATCGTCCAGTTCCTCCAGAATGCGGTCTTCGGTAAGTACCTGGCGCTCACAATCATACTGTCGCGAGTCCCACAGGATGACCCGGTTCCCGGTGTCTGGATGCGTGAACTCTTTCAGCTTCTTAATCGCTGTGCCGAACGGGCCGGAGTGCGCGGCAATCGCTTCCAGGCGCGGGTCGAACATATTCAAGACAAGCCGTCCGCCCTCGTTCAGATGGGCATGGATGCGCGCCAGCGCCTGTTTCTGATCCTCGACCGTCATCATGTGTAGAAAGGCGCGGAACGGGATCAGGACGAGCGGAAACCGTTTCCCCAGATCGAAGCGGCGCATATCGCCCTCGACGAGTCGGATGCGCTTCCGCGCCTCTTCCGGCAGCGCGGCGACCTTGCGTTCGGCGATCGCCAGCATGGAGGGCGCAGCGTCCAGCCCGACGATCTCCACGCCCGCCCCGGCGATAGGAATCAGGATGCGCCCCGTGCCGCAGCCCAGTTCCAGAACGGGCGAACCGGCCTTCTGCGCCTCCTCGACATAGAACGCCACATCGCCATCCAGGCCGGAGGAGATGGTGTCATATAACTCGGCGGTCTGCTGCCGATAGATGTCGTCGGAACGGTCTGCCTGCATGGTGCGCCTCCTCACGCGAAACTCTCAGTACAGTAGATGATTGCGTTCGGAGTGAAAAAGTTGCGCGCCAGGCGACCTTTCTTCGCGCTACTCCGCTGCTGCCGTTCAGACCGGAAAGCGGGAGGCCAAACGCGCGCCTCCCTCCGTTCTGAATAGTGAGAACGGAGGGAGGCAGAGGGAGCCTGCGCGACGGTGCGCTAACTTGTCTGGCGGGACTTGCTATCGGCTGCGCTTGTAGAGCGGCGCGCGGTCATTGTCGTTCCGGCGCGCGGCGCGATCATACTCATAGTTCGCACGAGAGCGTCGTGAATACGATTGCCCATCGCGCGGGCAGTTGTCGTCCTGATAGTTCCGGTCATCGTAGCGCCCGTTGCGATCCCGCCGATAGTCTTGCCGGTCGCGATTGTACCGGTCGTTGCGGTAGGTATAGTCATCGTTGCGCCAGGAGCTATTGTCCCGATAGTCCCGGTTTTTGTCTCTGTAGAAGCTGTCATCGCGGCGGTCGCGATAGTCGTCGTTATCCCAGTCCCGATCGCGGTTCCGATCATAGTCATAGTCGTCACGGTTGCGGCGATAGTCGTCGTTGTAACCGTAACGCTGCTCGCGGCGATGGCGGTCACGCACGGAATCGTCGTACTTTTTGTAGGCGTAGGCCGCGCCGACGCCCGCGATGATGCCGGGAACTTTGTTTTTCTGCGTCAGCAGCAGCCCGACCGCCGCCGCGCCGAGGGCGATCGCCGTGTTGCGCTTGCCTTCTTCGCTGGCCCGCGCCGTGATGGGCAGCGACACCATGCCGATGCCAAGCGCCGCCACGAGGGCGAGGGCGGTAAAACGATGGGTCCGATTCATAAGAGTCTCTCCTTGCCAGCCGGGTCATCCCGGAGTCGTGAAGGGCGCTGGCGCTGCCGGGTCTGCAGCGGAAAGGGCGGCGGGTGTCCATACTGTTTCCCCGCGCGCCCGTCTTTCCGAGATCGCGTCTCTCGCGTGCCTTCTCTACGTTTGGAGAACGTTCCGTCCGCGATTGCGTGACAGCAAGGAGATTTCATGCACGGGCTGGAAACAGCATTGTGTTTCCAGCCCACACTGGGTTTAATGAAGGTGGCAGTTCCGCTCTCCTCTCCGACGTGTGATTTCCTGCTTCTGCGAACTCCCGACTCGTAAGGAGAGCCTACCGCACTCCGAGCAGCAGTTCCGTCGTCAGTTGGTCGAGCCTCTCGTAGCCGTAGCCTTTCTTGCCGTAGGCAATACGATCTACATGGAGCGCGCTGATCTTGTCGGCGTTCTCCTTCGAGTAGCGGGAGAGCAGGGAGCCGACACCGTCCGGGTCGGCGCTGAGTTGCCGGATCATCCCCTGGATTTCGGCGTCCGCGTTGAACCGACGGGCCTTCTCTTTGAGGAGGAGATAGGTGCGCATACAGCCCGCCGCGAAGTCCCACACGCCCGCTTCATCCTCCGTGCGGAAGGCGTGCGCGTCGAAATGGCGCATCCCCTGATAGCCGCTGTCCTCCAGCAGCTTGACCAGGAAGAAGTTCGCCTTCAGGTCTTCCGTGCCGAAGCGATAGTCCTGGTCGTAGCGGCCCGGCTTCTGGCCGTTCAGGTCAATGTGGAACAGCTTGCCCGCATCAATGGCCTGCCCGACCGCGTGGACGAAGTTGAGGCCCGCCATTGTGTCGTGCGCGAACTCCGGGTTCAGGCCGAATTTTTCCGGTTTGTCGAGCGTGGCGATGAAACCGAGCGCGGAGCCGACCGTCGGCAGATAGATGTCGCCGCGCGGCTCGTTGGGCTTGGGTTCGAGGGCGAACTTCAGGTTATAGCCCTGCGCGAGGTCGTACTCGGCCAGGAAGTTGAGGCACTCGCGGAAACGCTTCATGGAGTCGCGCGGGTCTTTGCTGGCGTCCGTCTCCGTGCCTTCGCGCCCGCCCCAGAAGACATAGACCTCCGCGCCGAGTTCCGCGCCCAGGTCTATCGCCCGCATCGTCTTCTGCACGGCGTAGGCGCGCACCTTCGGATCGTTGGAGGTGAACGCCCCGTCCTTGAAGATGGGGTCGCCGAACAGGTTCGTAGTCGCCATCGGCACTTTCATGCCGTAGTCGTCCAGCGCCTTCTTGAACTCGGCCACGATGCGGTCACGCTCGGCGGCTGTGGCATCTATGGGAACGAGATCATTGTCGTGGAAATTGACGCCATACGCTCCCAGTTCGCTCAGTTTCTGCACGATATAGGTAGGCTGGAACGCCAGGCCGCAGGGCGAGACGGGTTCGCGCACATAGGTCCCGAAGGGATCGCGCCCGATATTGCCGACCGTCCAGAGGCCGAAGGTGAACTTGTCGCTTTTCTGCGGGGTAAAGTCGCTCATGGGATACTGTCCTCTCTGGCAGAGTGATGAGGTGACTGCGTTCCTGGAGACAACGCGGTATCGGGGTATTCGTCCCTGGAAGAAGGAAATCCTGCCGGGTTAAGGGCGCAGCAAGCAGCCAGGGCGTAACAAGTTACGCCCCTACCGTTTCCCCTCTCCCGCACTGCGGGAGAGGAGTCGGGGGTGAGGGTCTACGCCATGCTCTTGCGGAAGCGCGCCGTCGCCAGGCCGATGAGAACGACCGTAATCAGACACAGCCCCAGCACGCTCGGCAGCAGGTCGGCGAACCCGGCGCCGCGCACCGCCACGCCCCGCATGATCTGAATGAAGTAGGTCACCGGAAAGACATCGGAGAGCAGATAGAGCGGGCCGGGCAGCGTCTCGCGCGGCGCAATGTAGCCCGACAGCAGGATGGACGGCAGCAGCGTCAGCAGCGTCATCTGAAGCGCCTGCGCCTGGTTCTGCGCGAGGGTGCTGATGAGCAGCCCCATCGAGAGCGCCGCCAGCACGAACGGAACTGCCAGCGCCACCAGCAGCAACGCGCTGCCCACGATCGGCACGTCGAACACGATATGCCCCAGCGCCAGCACCATGACCAGCTCGATCATCGCCAGCGCGGAATAGGGCAGGATCTTGCCCAGCATCAGCCCTAGCCGCCCCACCGGGCTGACCATCAACTGCTCCAATGTCCCCTGCTCCCGTTCGCGCACCAGGCTGAAACTGGTCAGGGAGACCGTCACCAACTGCATAATGACTCCGACCAGGCCGGGAATGGTGTAGACCTGGGTGCGCATCGTCGGATTGTACAGGACGTTGATCCGCACATCCACCGCATCGGGGCCGGACAGATTCGGAGGGCGCTGGAACGCATTGCGGGCCGGGACAGCTACCTGACTGTCCGAGCCGTCGAGCAGCACGCGCACGGTCGGAATATCGCGAGTTCCCACGCGGCGCGCAAAGTCCGGCGGAATGATGAGGGCGACACGCGCGGCGTTGCTGCGGATGGCCTGCTCCGCCTGCTCCGGCGTCGGCAGGGTGTCCACCACGTCCAGATACTGCGTGTTTTGCAGCGAGGCGATATAGGCACGGCTCTCCTGCGTCCGATCCAGGTCCACGACGACCGTGCGGACATGGCGCACGTCGAAGTCTATGGCATAGCCGAAAAGCACCAACTGCACCAGAGGAATGAGCAACGCGAAGACCAGCGTCGTCGGATCGCGGCGGAGATGCAGAAACTCTTTGGCGGCAATATCCCCGAAACCGTAGAGCGCAGCTTTCATTTTTTTGCCAGCCTCCGTGTCAGCGTCACGAATACGTCTTCCAGCGAGGGTTCGATGGGTCGGATCGCCGCGTCCGTGATGCCGCTCCGGGTCAGCGCAGCCAGCACCTCGGAGTCGGGCGTCTCGTTCGGCAGAAGCAGATGCACCTCCGACTCGACCAGGGTGGCATCCAGCGCAAACGGCTCTTTTTTGAGCGCGGCCAGGGCGTTCGGCGGGCGCGACGCGGCGACAGCGATGCGCTTGGTTCCTTCAGGGTTGACCTCCGGCAGGGCTTTCAGTTCGTTGGGCGTGCCTTTGACCATCAGCTTCGAGAGATAGATGTAGGCGATCTCGTTGCAGCGTTCTGCCTCGTCCATGTAGTGCGTCGTGACGAACAGCGTCTTGCCCTCGCTCGCCAGCACGAACAGCAGGTCCCAGAGTTCACGGCGCGCGACCGGATCAATGCCCGCCGTCGGCTCGTCCAGGAAGACGAGTTCGGGTTCATGGATAAGCGCGGC
>DASRGL010000287.1:0-13297 GCA_035651115.1 Chthonomonadaceae bacterium | reverse complement strand
TGCTGGTCCGCACGGCCTCGCGCATCGCCTCCCGAAAAGAGACGTCGTCCATCGGCGTGACCGCGAAGCCCACGACCTTGAACTCCGGGGGCAGCAGGTCGGCGCAGGCCAGATTGTAGAGCGCGGGGATCAGCTTGCGCTTGGTCAGGTCTCCCGAAGCGCCGAAGATGATGAAGGCATGGGACTCTTCGGGGCGCTGAAGGAGCGCGCCTGGCTGCATCTCATGGGTCAGCGTGGCGGACATACTCGGCGGCGCAGATGTAGACTCGGTACTCATGAACGGATTTCCTTCCCTGGCAGCTTCCTGACTCATTCTTCCACAGCGTTGCCGGGTACTAAAAGTACCCGTCTGGAGGGCCTGCGGCCAACCGTCCTTCGGACGGACAATGCAATGCGCGTCCGGCCGTCGCGAGAAGCGGCTGTCTCGCTCGTGCGAGACGGGCTTAGCCGCATTCTCGCAGTCGCTCGGCGTGTAGCGCCACCGAGACGGGTACGTTCTGTACCCGGCGACGCCTGCTCTGGTTATCGGCAATCTGGCGCGTCCGGCCTATAGCGGCAGGGCGCAAGAATCGCTACTACAATTCGACAGCGCCGCCGAACTTCCTGTTCCGCCGCGATCTGCCGCCATTTCTAGAATCGCGTTCGTCTCTTTGCTTGACAGTATCGGCAGCGTTCGGTATACTACGGAATAACTGTTTGATGGGCAGCCCGCCGGTTTTCGCGCTCTCTTTTGGAGATAACGCCTCGCGAAGGCGGGCGGTTCCAGCTCCACACTGCGATTTATACGGCGATAGATTCTGTGAGGAAGAGGAAACGTTGCAACGACGCATCGGCATCGTGGTAGGACTGGCGATAAGTCTCGTCGCGCCCGCGCTCCTGGCGCTGTGCGTCGTCCTGCTCGAACGGACGTTCACCGAATGGACGCAAGGGCGGGAAGCCATATTGCCGCTTGCAACGCTGCTGCTGCTGAGCGCGCTGCTGCACCCGCGCCTGCGCAGGCTGCTCATCGTGACCCTCTGCTACGGCGTCGCTTTTCTGGCCCTGCGGGACGCACTGCACGCCCAGCGCCTGCCTCCGGCCATGGACTACGATATCATCGAGGAGGCGCGTCCGGCGGCGCTTATCCTGGTGGCAGGGCTGGCGGGCTTCGCGGCGGTCGCAGAGACGCTGCGGCCCGGTACGGTGTGGGCGCGACGCTGCTACTTCGGGGCGGCGGCGCTCTATTTCACCGGCATCGGCATCATCAACTACGGCTGGCACAAATCCTGGCAGTCCCTCATGCTGTGCGCGACCGGCATGATCGCCCTCTTCGGCTGCCTCTTCGCCCAGCGCATCGTCGCCGACGAGATCGAAGCGGAAACGGAAGAGACGGTCAACGACGAGGCGCTGCAGCGCGAACGCGAAGCGGCGCACCGCCGGGTCCTGCGCGCCAAAGAGTGGCACGACACGCGCGGAGACCTGGCAGAGTCTCCCGGCGAGCGCGAAAGCGCCTCCGGCAATCCGCCCTCCGCGCCGACGACGGCCCCCCACTAGGGCTGCGCTGCCGCCCCGCTGCCGTTCGCTTCCTGCCGTGTTCTCCTTCTCCTTGCCCGCCGTTTTCCTGGAAATTGTTGCAGATTTTTGGGCGCTCCCTTTCTTTTGGCATAGTTAATGCAATGCAAGGAGCGATAGAGGCGCGGACTGTATCACTCGTCGTGCGCGTCTGCCGGGAGAAGTCCCCGTCTCGGCGTATTTTCCCATCTTTTCGATTACCCAAGCCGTCATTTGAGAGGTAGACCCCTGGAGGACAGCCTTTCGGAATCCGGCGAGACTTCGCCGACCCCAGTTTGGAAAGGAGATACAGGCAGATGAAATTGCGCCTTGCAGGTCTGCTGAGCGCAGCGACCCTGTCGCTGGTCGGCACGGCCTTTTCGGTAAGCGCCAAGGCACAATCCGCCGGCCCTTTCAACGGCCCGATTTCCGGGAGTGAAGGGCAGTACGCGCTGTTGAACGGCGAATTTCTCTCGCTCTACGTAGACGCCAGAGGCGATCTGGGCGCGCCCCGCAAACCGCTCTCGTCCGGGCTGGCAAAGCCTGGCCCCGCGCTGGATGCGAATGGGCGTCCGTTCAATAACGGGCAGAACATCAACGCGGATGGCAGCGTCAAATCGAGCGTGAACGACACCTTCGGCGCGCTGTTCAGCCCGAACTCGACCGCCGCTCTGTCGCTGCACGATTCGGTATCCGCCAAGAGCGAGTATATCACCGGCACGCCCAACGGCGCGGCAGAAGGGTTCGCCATCAAACTCGGCGATGGCGCGTGGACCTCCTACCGCAATCTCAACTTCGTGGATTTCGGCGTAGGCGGCAACAGCGTCACCGGCCTGCTGACAGCGACCACGCACTACACGCTGGGCAACCTGCCGATCACGCAGGACATCGCCTTCAACGACGCGGCCAACAAAAACCGCGCCAAGTTTACCATCACCTTCGACAACAGCAACGGCACGGCTCCGGTCTCGGTGCAGTATGCCCGCGTCGTCAATCCGAACCAGGGCGCGCCCGGCGCCATCCAGACGACCGTGAACTACGGCACGCCCATCTTTACCAACGCCTTCGCCATCGACTCGGTCGCCAACGGCAAGCATCTCGGCATCGGCGTTCTACCTGGAACCGATCCCAATGCGGCGGGCAGCGTCATCCTTTCCAACGATGTCACAGACGAGGGCGGGCTGCTGAACTCCGGTAACCTGGATACGTTCCTGGACAACTATCCTTTTGTCCAGTTGCGTTCCGACCTGGGCGCGGACTATATCAATCCCGATCCGAGCCAGAACGAATCGACGCTGGGGCCGAACGACTTCAACAGCCTTCAGAACGTCCAGTTCGCCACCGGAACGGAAGATACGAGCCTGCTGCTCTACTCGCCCAACATCACCGTCGGGGCCGGGCAGATCGGAACCTACACGTTCTACTACTTCTTCGATACCATCAACCAGGGGCCGCCGCCGACCGTGCCGGAACCGGGCGCCGTCGCGCTGCTGCTGGCGGGTGTCGTCGGGTGCAGCGCGCTGCTGCGCCGCCGCAATCGGAAGTAGTCTGTCCCGTCCGTCGAACCAGAACGAGAACCCTCCGCCCCGGTCGCCCTCCGCGCCGGGGCGGTGTTTTCGTGACCGGGTACAGAACGTACCCGTCTGGAGGGCCTGCGGCCAACCGTCCTGCCGGACGGAATCCTCACTGGAGGCTTACTCCGTCGTATCGCATCCGCCCACATACGGAGGGACTGACCCTACCAAATGGAGGCGTCCGCGAGGACGCTTGGCGGCGCAGCCGCCCCCGAGACGGGTACTTTTAGTACCCGGCAAGACGGTCAAAATCTGCTCACGCTAGACAAATTCCGGGGCCGTTTGTCAAGCAAGGTTAGAAAAACGGCCCGAAAGCCTTGACGAACCGGCAGAATCGTGCTACGATGAGACATCCCAGAAAGGCGCGCGACCTTTTGAGCCAGACGCCAGTGATCGTTTCCCCCCTTCCCCCCAGGCAGGCGCGTGATGGCGCGGCATGGACCTCAGCACCCGACAGGGCAGGCGTGAACAAGGGCAGCGTATCTCGCAGGCTATCGAGCGCGCCGGACTCTCCGTAGAGGAGTTGGCCGGACGCATCGGCTGTTCACGCGCCCTGATCTACCAGTACCTCTCCGGCACGACCCTGGCCCAACCCGACCGCCTCCAGCAGATCGCCCGTGAGTGCGGCGTTCCCCTGACATTCTTCTATGCCGAGACGCTCGAAGAGGCGGAGACGGCTCCGGCTGCCGGAGGGCGGGAGACCGCCGGAATCACGCCGCCGGAAGAGGTCGCTGCCCGCCTGAACGACAGCCTGCGCGCCTTTCAGGAACTCGCTGCCGCGCAGGAAGGCCCGCCCGACTATCGCGCGCTCGCCGCGACCTGCGAGCGTATCCTCTCTCTGGCCGCGCAACTGGGCGACCGCGCGACACAGGCCCGCGCCCAACTCCGCCTCGGCAACGCTCTCCTCGGAAGCGCCGACTATCCCCGCGCCGCCGATGCGCTGGCCCGCGCCGTCGCTCTGGCCGTCGAGGTCGGCGCGGCGGAGAGCGAAACGTCCGCGCGACAGAGCCTCGGCAAGGCGCTGGTCGCGCTGGGCCGTCCGAACGAAGCCTGGGAGGAGTTTGCGCGCATCGCAGCCGGATCGGACTTCACGGGGCGCTGGCAGGGAACGCTCTCGCTCGGCTGCATTCACGAGATGCGTGGGGAGTATCCGCAGGCGATGCAGCGTTTTGATGAGGCAGCGTCTCTCCTCGAAGAGGGCGCGGCCAGCGGGCAGGCCAGCCCCACGACGGTCGCTATCGGCCTGCTCTATGTCAATGCCAACCGTGTCAACGTCTATTTAGATGAGGGGGATTTTCAGGGCGCGCGCCCGCTGGCGGAAAAGTGCCTGGTAGACGCCGCATCGCTCGGCATCGCCGAACAGCATCTCGAAGCCTATCTCAACCTGGCCTGGTGCGATTTTTACCAGGGGCGCTGGGCGCAGGCGCATCACAGCCTGACGACGATGCTGCAACTGGCGCGCTTCGTCGGCGATCAGGGGCGGGAGACGCTGGCCCGCGCCTGGCTCGGCCTCTTTCTCGCGGCGGCAGGGGACTACGATGCGGCCATCGCGCACGGCAAGGACGCGCTGGCAATGGCCCTCTCGCGGGGCGACCGCCGCGCCGAACTCTATGCGCAGCTGGCATTGGCCGACGCCTATACCGGCCAGACGCGCCGCGACAGCGAGGCGCGCTATCACACGAACCAGGCGCTGGCCGTCGCGACGGCCCTGCGCCACGACCGGGATGAGATCGAGTGCCGCCTGCGCCTGGCCCGCCTGAGCGCGCAGACCGGCGACCTGAACGAAGCGCGGGACGCGGCGGACCGCGCGCTGGCGCTGGCCCGGCGCCTGGGCGCGCGGCATCTGGAGAGCCTGGCGCGGCTCTGGCGGGCTGAGGCGCTGCGCCGCTCGGTTCCACCGGAACCGGAAGCGGCGGGCAGTTCTGAAGCGGCTTCCGCGCCGCAGGCGGCGACCGGCGAAACCACGACACTGCTGACGCAGGCGCGGCAGGAGGCATTGACGGCATTGCAGAGCGCGGAGGCGTTGGGGCTTTCGGAAGCGCGGTGGCGGGCGCTGGCGACGCTGGCGGCGCTGGCGTTGCGGGCCAGCCCGCCCGATAGCGCCGAGGCGGAGACGCGGCTGCGCGCCGCCCTCCCGATTCTGGAAGGCTTGCGCGCCGCGCTGCGCGAGGCAGGAATCCCCGACACCCTCCTGGAAAACGAGGAGTGCGCCGCCGTCTACGAGCGGCTTGTGCGGCTGCTGCGCCAGAGCGGGCGCGCAGAGGAAGCGGAGACCTTCCTCGAACAGACCGGCTGGCCGCCGCTGACGGCCCGGCTTGCCGCAGGTGGGGCGGCGGCCCACTGATGATGAGGAGTGAGATGACGCCCGGCAACGCGAGGCGAGACCCTGCTGCTTCCTTCTCTGTGCCGTCTTCGGCCTCTCTTCCCGCCCTTGCCGACGCCTGCCGGAGGCGGTTGGCGCGAGGGACAGGCGTCTTCGCGCTCCTGGGGCTGTTTCTGCTCCAGACCTTCGGCTGCGGCATCAGCGGCGGCAGCATCCCCACCGGCGGCACGCGCCTGGCAGGGCGCGTCGTCCGCGCCGACGACCCGACTCAGCCGCTCGCCGACACGGAGATCACCGTTCAGGCGACTCCGCCCGGACAGGCTTCCCGCTTCCTGCAAACGACCACCGATCAGGACGGCAGATTCGCCTTCGCGCAGGTTCCGACCGGCACGAGTACGGCGCGCGTGGAGGTCTCTATCCACCCGAACGTTTCCGATTACCGGGCTTCTCAGTGGGTCTTTACCCTGAAGAACCAGCGCCCGGCCACGCTCATCGCCGCGCAGCCGCCCGCCTCCTTCGATATCCAGCGCGTCAAGTCGCTCGCCATCTTCCCCGCCAATCCCACGATCCATGTCGGCGACAGCATCCGCTTCTCCGTGCAGGCGCGCGATCAGGCGGGCAGCGTGCTGCCCATCACGCCCACTCTGCTCTTCGACGGCGATTTCGGCGTCATCGCCAGCGACGGGACGTTCACCAGCACGCAGACCGGCTCCGGCACGGTCACGGCCTACTGGTATGGCGGCCTCACCTTCTCCACCGGCGTCACGGCCAATCTTACCGCGCCGCATCTGCCGCCCCCGCCGCCCCGCCAGGAGTGATTCGCCTCCACGCCCCCGCCGCGCTATGCTATAATAGAGAGCTATGAACAGGGACTACGACGTGATCGTTATCGGGGCGGGCCACGCGGGCTGCGAGGCGGCGCTGGCGGCGGCCCGCATGGGCTGTCGCACGGCCCTCGCCACGCTGAATCTCGACCGAATCGGCCATCTGCCGTGCAACTGCTCCATCGGCGGCCCCGCGAAAGGGCATCTGGCGCGGGAGGTGGACGCGCTCGGCGGCGAGATGGGCCGCAATACCGACCGCACGCTGACGCATATCCGCTTCGTCGGGACGGGCAAAGGCCCCGCCGTGCAGACGCTCCGCGCCCATGCCGACAAAGACCTCTACCCGCAGGCGATGCGCGCCGTCCTGGAGACCACGCCCAACCTGACGCTCTTGCAGGCGGCGGTGGAAGATTTGATCGTAGATGGCCCCCGCTCTGACCCTCACCCCCGTCCCCTCTCCCACACTGCGGGAGGGGGGAGAGGCGAAACAAAGGCGTTCCCTCCCCCTGTTCTTGAGGGGAGAAGTGGGGAGGGGGGCCAGATCGTCGGCGTCCGCCTGGCCGATGGAACCGAACTCGCGGCCCGCGCCGTCGTCGTCACGACCGGCACGTTCCTCAACGGCCTGATGCACTGCGGCGCGCAGCAGACGCCCGGCGGACGGCACGGCGAGGCGCGCAGCGTGGGACTCTCGGCGGCCTTGCAGCGGCTCGGTTTCCGCCTGGGCCGCTTCAAGACCGGCACGACGCCCCGCATTGACCGCCGCACGGTGGATTTCGCCGCGACGGAAATCGTGCCTTCCGAGGACTGCCCGCCGTTCTCCTTTATGCACGAGGTTCTGAACCCGTCTAGCCCACTCCTTCCCTGCTGGCAGACGCACACGAACCCGGCCACGCACGCCATCATCCGCGAGAACCTGCACCTGTCGGCTATGTACGGCGGACGCATCGTCGGCATCGGCCCCCGCTACTGCCCCAGCATCGAGGACAAGATCGTGCGCTTCGCCGAGAAGGACTCGCATCCCGTCTTTCTGGAGCAGGAGACCTGGGACGGCGTCTCGCTCTACGTGCAGGGGATGTCCACCAGCCTGCCCGCTGAGGTGCAGATCGCCTTTCTGCGCACGCTGCCGGGCCTGGAACGTGTCGAGATGCTGCGGCCCGGCTACGCGGTCGAGTACGACATGGTCTATCCCGACCAACTGCATCGGACGCTGGAAACCAAGAGCGTGCGCGGCCTCTTCCTGGCCGGGCAGATCAACGGGACGAGCGGCTACGAGGAGGCGGCGGCGCAGGGCATTGTCGCGGGCATCAATGCGGGGCTGCTGGCGCAGGGCCGTCCGCCGCTTGTGCTGGAACGGCAGGGCAGCTACATCGGCGTGCTGATAGATGACCTGGTGACGAAGGGCGTCAGCGACCCCTACCGGATGCTGACTTCCCGCGCCGAGTACCGCCTGCTGCTGCGCCACGACAACGCCGACCTGCGCCTGACTCCTATCGGACGGGAGGCGGGCCTCGTCTCGGACGAACGCTGGGAGCGGTTCACGGCCAAGCGGGAAGCCATCGCGCGCGAAACCCACCGCTTCGCCACGACCTTTATCCACGCCCGCGACAACGCACGGTTGGAAGCTCTCGGCACGGCCCCGATAGCCGACGGCAAGGTGTCGCTGCTCAATCTGCTGCGCCGCCCGGAACTGTCGCACGCCGCCCTGAGCCTCCTCGCTGCCGAACTCGACCCATCCAATGCGCCTGCCGAACCGGTCTCGCGCGCCGTCGCCGAGCAGGTGGAGATACAGGCCAAGTACGAAGGCTACATCCACCGGCAGGGCGCGCAGGTGGAGCAGTTCGCGAAGATGGAGGCGGTCGCCATTCCCGACGACCTGGACTATGCCGCCGTGCGCGCGCTCTCCCATGAGGGCCGCGAGAAGCTGGCGAAAGTCCGCCCGCGCTCGCTTGGACAGGCGGCGCGCATCCCCGGCCTCCGCCCCGGCGACGTGCAGGTTCTCTTCATCCACCTGGAACAGCGCCGCCGCCAGGCTGTCGCTGCGCCTGCCTGTTAGCGACTGAGGCTCCCTTGCTGCTCCTCTTTCTGGAGCGTCTACCAGCAAACGATGCGCCGGTCACCGCCAGGCGTGCGGAAGCCGTCCCTACTGGCCCGCGCGTAGGTTTGTAAACGGCCCTTACCCCCGCCCCCTCTCCCAATGCTGGGCGAGGAGGAGAGTTTAGCCAGGCAAGCGCGGCTCAGTAATCAACGTGTCGGCAGCTTGGCCTGCGCAGACCGGGCGCAGATAAGCGGCGTCTGGCGCGGCTTGCAAACCGGGCCGATTCTGCGTATACTGTTGCCAGACGGAGCGGCGAAACGCAAAGGTTTCGCCTGTCCTACGCAGGGAGGAGCAGCGATGGACTCACAACTCGGAGTCGCGGTGATCGGGCTGGGACGGATCGGCCAGCCGTATGCGCAGATACTCTCGCAACTGCCCAACACACGTCTGGTGGCTGTCTGCGATGTCGCGCTGGAAGCGGCGGAGCGGGTGTCGCGCGAGGAGGGCGTGCCGGGTTACACCGATGTCCGGCAGATGCTCAGATTGGAGCCGGACATTCAGGCGGTCTGCGTCTGCACTTCGGACCCGGCGCACCTGGAGCCGTGCCTGGCAGCGGCGGAGGCGGGCAAGCATATCCTGGTGGAGAAGCCTCTGGCCGTCACCGTCGAGGATGGCGAGGCCATCGTTCAGGCGGCTCATGCCGCAGGCGTCAAGCTGATGGTCGGGCATATCCTGCGCTTCGATCCGCGCTAC
The DNA here is from genome assembly GCA_035651115.1 of Chthonomonadaceae bacterium. GTDB lineage: Bacteria > Armatimonadota > Chthonomonadetes > Chthonomonadales > Chthonomonadaceae > DASRGL01. Next base: position 4,258 of record DASRGL010000287.1, on the reverse strand, counting down.
GCGGGCGCGTGGCAGGCGGTGCAGGAGGGCCGCATCGGGGAGCCGATCCATGCCTTCGCCCGGCGCAACAATATCCTGGCCTCCGGGCGGCGGCTGGAAGGGCGCACCTCCGTGCTGTTCTTCCTGGGCATCCACGATACCGACTTCCTCCTCTGGTGTCTGAACGCCCGCCCGCAGAAGGTCTATGCCGCCGCCAGCCGCAAGCTTATGGCCGACCTGGGCGCGGACGATGCGATCTTTATGCTGCTGCACTTCGAGGGCGGCGCGGTCGCCTGCCTCGAAGCCTCCTGGGTGTTGCCGAACACTTCGCTGGCGACGCTGGATGCCCGCATCGAGATCGTGGGAACGCAGGGCGCGGTCTATGTGGACATTCATGGGCAGGGATTGACCGTCGTGGATGCGAGCCGCCTGGACCGCCCGGACACGATGTACGGCCCGGTCGTGCATGGACAGGTGACCGGGATTCTCAAGGAGGAGATCGCGCACTTCGTCTCCTGCGTCCTGGATGATCGCGAGCCTCTGATCACAGGCGAGATGGGCCTGGACGCAGTGCGCGTGATCGTGGCGGCCCACCGTTCGCTGGAGTCGGGCCGGCCGGAGCCTGTCTTTCCATGAACGCGCGAATCGAGGTCGAGCGGGGCGACATCACAAAGCTGGCGGTGGATGCCATTGTCATTGCAGCAAGCTTTATACCAGCATTGGTATCCCGTTTAAGCGTAACATATTCGCCACCCACAGTCAATAGCGTGCTGCGTTTTTCAGCCTGGGTAATTCGGCTGAAACTGGTTCTACTGTTCGGGATAAACCCAACTTGCTACCCGTCGTCCGTCTGCTGTTTCTTTCTGTGAGCCACCAGAATGGCAAAGGCCACGAACAGTGCCATCGCTTTGCTCTCGAAACCTGCGGGCGTCACCGCACCAGCTTGTCGAAGAGGCCTGCCGGAGCAGTGAAGCTGCCGTCTACGTTCTTGGTGAAGGTGTAGGACAGATCGTCGCCCCAGTGGACGGTGAAGTTGCCGGAGCCGTCCACCAGGCCATAAATCTGGATCGTGGCGGTTCCCCGCTCGGCATCGCCCTGTACCGACCAGACCGCCACATAGTGGCGGCTGTTGACCCAGGCGATAGCCGGAAGCGGGACGTTTCCCAGTCCCTCCCGGCTGACCTGCACGCCCTCCGTTTTCAGCCCGACCGCCTGTGCCGCCTTCGCCAAGCCCGCCATACTCGTTCCCTGCTCACTCGTTCCCGCCACCTGCCGCAGCCTCGCCAGCGACACCGACACGCCCAGCCGTTGACAGACCAGCGCCAGCGCGCGCGGCCCACAGTCGGCAGAGACCGATGAAGAAGAGACAGAAGGAGTCGGAGGCGCAGGAGAGGGAGAGGCAACTGAAGGCGCGACCTTCTCGCCGGCATCGCGCAGGCAGAGGTCGCGCTGTTCGTGTAGGAAGGTCACAGCGTCAGCAGACAGACTGGGAGAAGCTGCCAGCCGGGAGAGCAGACGCGCGGCCTTCTGGAACTGCTTCTGCTGGCAGGCGGCTTCCGCTTGGTGATACAGAGGCAGGGATTGGAGGTGAGCGATGGAGGGCAGCCTGCGTACTGTTACGTGCTGGTGAGACAACTACCGAGGGGATAGGCGCGACGGAGGGAACAGAAGGAGCAGAACAGCTCCCTGCCCGAAGAACTCTCCAAGCCCGCGCTGGCGACCTGCGCGCTGTTCCAGTTCTTAAGCACCTGGAACGACTTCTTCGGGCCGCTGCTCTACATCAACGCTAGCTCCCGGTACACGCTGGCCTACGGCTTGCAGCAGTTTCTTGCCAATCATGGCGGGGAGTGGGCCAAGTTGATGGCGGCAGCGACGCTGTTCGTGTCCCCAGTCGCTGTAACTCTTGTTGCTGGTCAGCAGAAGGCTGCCGCGCTCGTAGCGGGCCGAGACCAGTTGGAAGAACAGGGGGGTTCCTACCTCGTCCAGAGGAAGGTAGCCCATCTCATCAATGACCCGAACCTTCGGCGTCACCAGCGCCCGTAACCGGCGGTTCAAGGTTCCCTCACGGGCCGCCTTGCCCAGGTCGCTCACCAGTTCATGAGCCGTCAGAAACAAGGCGCTGTACCCCGCCCGGATCGCCTCGACTGCCAACCCAACGGCCAGATGGGTCTTGCCCACGCCAGGAGGTCCCAGAAAGACGACGTTACTGGCGTCATGGACAAAGCGCAGCGTCTTTAATTCTCGGGTCTGGCGCTCTTCCAGAGTGGGCTGAAAGGCGAAGTCGAACTGGTCCAGCGTCTTGACGAGGGGCAGTCGCGCTTGACGCAGTCGGTTCTTGAGATGCCGCTCCTGGCGAGCGGTGACCTCACAGGTAAGCAGGTCGTTCAGGAAGTCGGCGTAGGCGCAATCTTCCCGCGCGGCCCGCTCCGGATGGGTTTCCAAGACTGCGTCGGCTTCGGTGAGTCCGAGCGTGGTCAAGGTCTGGTGCAGATGCTCCAGCGCGGAGGTCGTCGAGTTCATGCGCCTGTTCCTCCCGGCTGGCACGCCTCCTCATAGACAGCCAACGACCGCACCTGCATTTCCGGTTCGTCGGCGCGGATGGTCCCCTTTGCCTTGCCGCGTCCCGGCCTACCATCGGTTGAGAGCGGAATGTCAGCATTGTGGGCCAGATGGGTCAGCGTCTGGTAGCGCCTGGTGCAGAGGGAATGGCTGGCGATCTGCACGCCGCCGCGCTCCACCTGCACCTGTCCCTGTTCTTCCCGAATGCTGACTTCTTGTCCCGCACACTGCCAGGGAACCGAGTAGCGGTTGGTCTGGTAACAGACATAGGCATCGCGGGTCACCCGCCGCGCCTGATCTAGCAGATAGGGATAGGCCGCGCGTCCTCCTAGCGGTCGTTTCAATCCTCTCCCGCCCCGAAGGGCGGGAGCCACATTACGATACGGAGGATGGAGAGATGAGCGGCAAGACGTTTCAATCCTCTCCCGCCCCGAAGGGCGGGAGCCACGCGAGACGGCGACAAGTAACACTTGCGCCAGTTGCTGGTTTCAATCCTCTCCCGCCCCGAAGGGCGGGAGCCACGGGAGGGTTGCAAGACGTAACCCGGCATAGGGTTAGCAGTTTCAATCCTCTCCCGCCCCGAAGGGCGGGAGCCACCTCGGGTGAGCGCGCGGTCGTAGTCCCACTCGAGCATGTTTCAATCCTCTCCCGCCCCGAAGGGCTGGAGCCACGTGCTGGGCCAGGTGCGCGGGCGCGACGATGTGTTTGCGTTTCAATCCTCTCCCGCCCCGAAGGGCGGGAGCCACGCCATCGGGTGTATACAGAGCCTATGGGCCTATCGAGGTTTCAATCCTCTCCCGCCCCGAAGGGCGGGAGCCACGATTGGGCGTCGTTGACGCCTCCGCTGATACTTCCAACGTTTCAATCCTCTCCCGCCCCGAAGGGCGGGAGCCACCGGGTCGGTTACCAGTATGTATTCCTGCTCCGGCTCGTTTCAATCCTCTCCCGCCCCGAAGGGCGGGAGCCACGGCTGCCAGATATTTTGGAGCCTCGCGATCTGATGTTTCAATCCTCTCCCGCCCCGAAGGGCGGGAGCCACCAGGGATGCCCCGGCCCCAGGCCGCAGACGGCCAGGTTTCAATCCTCTCCCGCCCCGAAGGGCGGGAGCCACGCTGCCCGTGGACCAGCGCAGGCGTTTTGGTATGTACGTTTCAATCCTCTCCCGCCCCGAAGGGCGGGAGCCACATCCGGTTTTTGGGCCGCGTATCCGAGCAGGATAAGGGTTTCAATCCTCTCCCGCCCCGAAGGGCGGGAGCCACAAGCGTGATAATATCCTGCCGCCGTGTCTCAATCCGTTTCAATCCTCTCCCGCCCCGAAGGGCGGGAGCCACGAACTGAAGGCGGAACTGGCGGAGGAACGACGGCGGGTTTCAATCCTCTCCCGCCCCGAAGGGCGGGAGCCACGGGACGCGCCCGGAACCGAGAACTGCCAGTCTGCTGGTTTCAATCCTCTCCCGCCCCGAAGGGCGGGAGCCACCGGCCCCAGACAAGAGCGTCTGGGGCCGGAAACGTTTCAATCCTCTCCCGCCCCGAAGGGCGGGAGCCACGATGACGCGATTGCCAACGGCGGCAACTTCACGGTGTTTCAATCCTCTCCCGCCCCGAAGGGCGGGAGCCACCGCGGCGGCGGAAGCGGCCCGCCAGGCGGAGGAGGAGTTTCAATCCTCTCCCGCCCCGAAGGGCGGGAGCCACGCGCTTTGACGACGTTGAGGGCCTGGTG
>DASRGL010000286.1:0-5799 GCA_035651115.1 Chthonomonadaceae bacterium | reverse complement strand
AACCAACCCGCGCAGGCGGGTTTCGTGCTTTTGCAGAAGCGGTTTCAACCGCCGCGCCGCATTTCCGGCAAGTAGGTTTTAGCGTACTCGTCGCGGCTGCCAGGGACTTTTGTAAATCCAAATCGCTCGTAGAGACGGATGGCGGGCGCGTAGGTGGCGACCAGCTTGACGGGAATCGCGCGGTTCTCCGCTTCGGCCTGATGCTGAAGCGCCGCCTCCAGGAATCGCATTATCGCCGTGCCGATGCCCTGCTGCCGCCGCGCGCCCACCACATTGACGCCGCCGATCACCCAGCCGCCGGGTTCCGCCTCTGTTTCCCGGTCGCGCTTCACCAGGGACGCCGTGCCGAGCAGCGCGCCGGTCTCCCGGTCGGTGAACACATAGGTCGTATCGCCCGGAATGGGTTCGTGCAGCCGCAGCCACGCCGCAAAGCCGTCCGGTCCCACGCCCTGCTCGTTGTCCGCCTCCGGCGTGAGCGATTCGATCCAGGCATAGAACGCCGCCTTCTGTTCCGGTGGCAGCGCGCGCAGCGTGCAGATGTGCAAACGTTCCGACGCGAACGGGGAGATCATGCTTCAGTCTTCCGGTCGGCAGCCATCTCGTTCAAGAGGGACAGCGCCGTTTCCTCCACCAGCCCCGCCGCTTCCGGGTCTACCTGGCAGGCGTGCGTGACCTCATAGCCGCCTTCGGGATAGGCCGAGGGAACCGGCACGTACCCGATGGAGCCATTGGTATAGCCGACGAAGCAGGTAGACGGCAGCGGCGAGCGGGCCTTGACCGCCATGCCGGTTTCGGTGAAGATCTCGCCGGGGGCCGTCACCAGCGCCACGTCTCCGAAGCGGAGCGCGGTCATCTCGGCAGGAACCGGCGGCAGGGGAGTCCCGGTGCGCAGGCTGTCCAGACGCGCTTCACCCTGCCGCAGGCGGCGGCGCACCCACCAGAGCGTCCCCTCGCTGTCGTTCTGCGCCTCCAACTGTCGCACCTGCGCCCGTAAAGCCGACACCTGCTTTTCCCCTTCTGAGATCGAGGGATAGGTCATCCCAGGCAGGTCTACCTTCCGAGAGGCCACCGCGATTCCTGAAACGGCGGCAGCCGTCCGGGTGTCCTCGAACACTTTGGCGACCTCCCCACCGAGCATGACCCCCAGGCGGCGCAGAGGCTCCAGAGAAGGCCGCATCTCGACCGGATTGATATTGCCCGCCGCGCCTTGCAGGAACAGGCAGGCCGCGCCCGTAAACGCCTCGACCATCTGCCGCATCACGCCCACGTAATCGGCGGTGAAGACGCGCATCCGGCCTGCCGGACTGACTGGATGGCAGGCAAAGTTGACCAGCGCGGCAAAAGGCTGGCCCTCCGCCGTGTCGAGCCGGATCACGCCCACCTGGCGGTCGCACGGCCCCTGTGGGTTCTGCCCCAGGATGATCTCCCCGTCCGGTCGGCGCTCACGCCGGTTGACGCCGATGTAGGACTCGCCGACGCCAAAGCCGATCTGCACGCTCTGCGTCTGCGCCAGCGCCGCCTGCGCGATTCCCGCCAGCGTGTGGGGCAGGCAGGCGCGATAGGCCGCGATGTCGGCGGGCAGTTCGCTTCCCTCGTCGCCCGTGAGCGTCGGGCCGTAGTGCGTATGCGAGGCGCAGAGCAGGATATGGGAGGCAGGCACGCCTGTGCGCCGCGCCACCTCCGCTTTGACCTCCTGCGTGACCGGATCGGGGAAATAGAGCAGGTCTGCCGCAATGACTAAGGCGCGCGTCTCCCCGGATTCGAGCGCCAGCGCCGTCGCCAGCAGTTCATCATGGATGCCCTCGGCAGGCCCGCGCCCGGCGAAGCCGGACATGGCGATTCCGATGGGCGGCGTAATGACCGCGCGCGCAATACCTGCCTGCAATGCTGCCATCGTCGCGTCCTCCCCTTCCCCACACATCAGGGCGCGGTCATTCGCGCTCCTGAAGCAGCGCCTTCAACACCGCCGCGTCGTCAAGGAACTGCGCGGGCGTCTCGCCCCGGACGAACTCGATCAGGGCGTACCGATCCGCCCCGTCCTCTCGTGCCAGACCGAAATAGAGCCGCCACGCCTCCCGGCCCTCTTCGAGCGCGCGCTGCTCCGCCCCGACAAAGTGAAAAACGTGCAGGTTGGTCAGCCAGGGCTGAATCAGGCGCAGTCCCCACAGGCAGGTCTCCGTATCCTCTCCGACCGGGGGCTGCCAGTAGGAACTCAGGTTCGGATGGTTGACCTGTTCCAGCAGCGAGCGCGCCGACTCCGGCGTGTCCGTCAGGGTGCGGCTGTGGAACTCGTAGGCGATACGGATGCCTTCCTGTGCGGCCAGGTCGGCGATGCGGCCCGAGTCCTCGATGACCTTCTTCCATCCCTCCGGGCCTGCCTCCGCCGAACCGACCCGGCCCGCCCAGACCCGGATAATAGGCGCACCCAACCCGACCGCCGCCTTCAACACCGGAAGGAACGCATTGCCCTCTTCTCCCTCATGACCGACACGGTAGTAGGAGCCGTAGGCCGCCACGCGCAGCCCGTTTGCCTCCGTCATCTGCCGCACCTCAGCCGCGCGCGCCGGTTCCGAGGGAGGCACATGCACGTCGCCGCCCCATTCGATCCCGTCCACGCCCGCCGTGACCGCCAGACGGACGATCTCCGCTGGCTCCAGTTTCCGAAAAGTGACCGATACCAGTCCCGTGCGGATCATCGCGTTGCCTCTCCTGCCTGCTTCGCGCTAAAGGTTCTCTGATGCGTTCATCATATCCTGCCTGCACCGTAAAGCCTTCGCCTGGCCGGGCCTATGAAAGACCCGTCTCGTGGGCCTGACGGCCAACCGTCCTCACGGACGGGACTTTGAATCTCCCGTCCGTGAGGACGGTCAGCCGCAGGCTCCCCAGACCTGGCTTTTATAGCCGGGGCCGATGCATCCGGTCAGCGCACACGGATTGCGTAAGTCTTGCCGGACGCAGAGGCGAAACGCACGACCTGTGGATCGTCGGTAGGCAGGAAGGGAACGGGCTGCCCTGCCTGCAAAATCTCCTCGACCGCGCGGCCCTTCGGAACCCGCACAACGCACTCGCCTTTGCGGGCGGCGCGGAGAGTGGCCGTGCGCAGGCGTCCGCCGTCCCAGGCCATCGCGACCTCGTAGCCGCCGCGCGCCCGCAGCCCGCTCACCGAACCGCGCGGCCAGACTCTGGGCAGCGCGGGCAGCAGGCTGATCTCTCCCGCATGGCTTTGCAGCAGCATCTCGGCAATGCCCGCCGTGCCGCCGAAGTTGCCGTCAATCTGAAACGGCGGGTGCAAGTCGAACCAGATGCACGCGCCGGAACAGCTTCTGATGGTCGGCGATATGCGCGGCGCGAAGCGGCTCGTAGCTTTTCTTCAGCGCGGTCCGCAGGGTTTTCTCACTGGTTCGAGAGACACTGCGCGTCCTGCTCCCGCGTCAGCTTCACACGGGCGTTGATGCGCCCCGGCTTATCGCAGGTCAGGCGGATGACAAGCACCTGATCCGGCGCGGAGGCGAAGATTTCGCGGGCGAACCGCGCATCCCCCACCCGATAGGTCACGCGGACGATGCTGCTATCGAGATCGAGTTCGCGGCGGTAGTCGGCGGCCTGCGCCGCGTCCTGCCCTGTCTCCAGCCAGAGATCGGCGAGCGTCTGGTACGACTTGACGCCTTTGGATGGCCCATCAGGTACTTGTCGGCGAGTTCGGTCGCCTCCTGGTTCTTGCCCGCAAACAGCAGCCGCCGTACCTCCGGCAGATGCTTGAGCGCCTCCGGGTTGTTCGTGTCCTGCGGATGCCCGTCCCAGAGCGTGTTCTCGTTCAACTGGATGCGTTCGCGGTCAATCTTGCCGAACACCATTGCGCCGAGCCGCCCGTTCCCGACAGGCAGCGCCTCGATCCACTCCTTTGCGGGCTGGCGATACCAGAGTGTCAGGCGTTCCGAGGCGTGGACAGGCGCATTTGCCGTTGCCGACATGAGCAGTCCTCCCAATAGTATGGCAATAGAGTCGAAACCTGGTCGCAGCCCTCGTATTGGCATGTTTTGTGCGGTCCCCCGCCGTGTACTCCGGCAGTTTTTACAGGTTGGCCTCCCCACCGCATTTTCGACCGGACACATTCTCTTCCCTGCCCGGAAGGGGCAGAGGAGGCCGACTGCTGCCGCCGCTGCCCTCCGCTTCATTCTGGCTCCCCGGTCGCACGCGTGACTGGCCGATGAGAGAGAAAACGCCGGGCGTCTCCCTCAGAGCGTCCCTCCATACTACCGTAAGGGAGCGCCGGCGCCAACCATTATCCACGCCCGACCAAAATATTGCAACTTCTCCTTGATTTGTGCGTCTCACTCGCGTATACTGTAGAGAGCAAGCTGTTCTTGTGCTACCATCGGCGCGCGATAGCCGTCTCGCCGGGCTGTCGGCGCGTCTTCTCGCTGTCCGACCCACGGAGAAGCAGGTCATGTCTCGTATCTGGCGCTCTGTTTCTGCCGCAGGCGTTCTCGCGTCGGCAGCCGCTCTTGCGCTTATCACCACCGGCAGCGTCTCCACCGGCGCGCAGACGACCGCGCCCCGTCCGGCCCCTGCGTCACGTCCTGCTGTCGCCGCGCTCACCATCGAACCCGCTTCCGTTCCGCTCATCGGGCCGCGCGCCCAGGCCCACGTTCTCGTGACCGCCCGGTTCGCCGACGGCTCCACCCGCGACGTGACCGCGCAGGCCGCGCCGACCCTCACCCCCGCCTCCCTGGTTCGCCTGGACAGAGACGGCACGCTGCGCCCGCTCAAGGACGGAACGGCCACCGTAAAATTCGTCTACGGCGGGCGAACGGCAGCCGCGAAAGTCACGGTCAAAGGCGCGGCGCAGAAGACGCCCATCGGCTTCGCCAACGAAATCGTTCCTATCCTGACCCGCGCCGGGTGCAACCAGGGCAGTTGTCACGGCTCCCAGTATGGCAAAGGCGGCTTCAAACTCTCGCTGGCCGGTTTCGATCCCGACCTCGACTATCTCAACATCGTCAAGCAGGCGCGGGGCCGCCGTGTCGCGCTGGCCGATCCGCAGCGCAGCCTGCTCCTGCTCAAGCCGACGATGATGGTGGCGCACGGAGGCGGTCGGCGGCTGGAACCCGGCTCCCCGGACTATAACACGCTGGTGCGCTGGCTCAAAGACGGCGCGCCCGGCCCCAAACCCGACGATCCTACCGTCGCTAGAATCGAGGTGTTCCCGCAGGAGCGCATCCTGCAAAGAGGGGAAGGAGCGCAGCGCCTTGTCGTGCGCGCCATCTACACCGACGGCACGATCCGCGACGTGACGCCCTGGGCGCGGCTCAATACGCTCAACGACGCGGTCGCGGCCTGCACGCCGGAAGGCGTCGTCACGCGGGTCGGCCAGGGACAGACCCATATCATGGTGCGCTATGGCGGGCAGGCGACCGTCGCGCGTATTCTTGTGCCGTTCGTTCCCCATCTTGCCACTGGCGGCCCGCAGCCGCTTCCGAAACGCGGCAGCGACCCCTCTGCCTACTTCGATGCGCTGGTCGCGCGGAAGCAGAAACAACTCGGGCTGTCGCCTTCGCCCGTCTGTGACGACCGGACGTTTATCCGCCGCGTCTCCTTCGACCTGATCGGCACGGCCCCGAAGCCGGAAGAGATCAAAGCGTTCCTGGCCGATAAGTCGCCCGACAAGCGCGCCAAACTCGTGGATGCGCTATTGGCCCGTCCCGAATACGCCGACTACTGGACGCTCAAGTGGTCCGACGTGCTGCGGAGCAACCGCAAGACGATCCAGGTGAAAGGAATCTACGTCTACCAGCAATG
>DASRGL010000285.1:0-9562 GCA_035651115.1 Chthonomonadaceae bacterium | reverse complement strand
CAGGATGGTGTAGCCGAAGACATGCGCCATCGCCTCCGACTGTCGGGGGCGATAGAGCGTCTTGCCGATGACGACGGCCAGTTCTACTTCGTAGTCCACCTGGAACTCCGGGCCGGGATGCCGGATCGGTTCGCCAGGGCCGATGACGGCATCCGGGATTTTGACGAAGAAGCGGGGATCGTCGAGGAACTGCGCGCCCGGATTCTCTTCGATATGGCTCCGGTAGTTCAGGCCGCTGCACAGAATCTTACCGGGACGGGGTATCGGGGCCAGCAGGCGCACGGAATCGAGCGGAACCGTAGTTTCTGCTGCTTCCAGCGCGCGCCGCGCTGCCGTCAGCGCCGCCTCGCCGCCGCGAATCAGTTCGATCATGCTCCCGAACAGGCCGCTCAGGTCTACCAGGCCGCCGCTCTTTTCCGCGCCGACCCGCATCTTGCCGTCCCGTTCATACGTGTAGAGTCGCATGGCTTCTCCTTATTCCGAACTCAACTATGCCCGGCGAAGGAACGTTCCAGCGCCTTGACCAGCGCGACTATCGCGCGGCTGTAGGGCGTCGGGATGCCGGTCTGCTCGCCCGCCGCGACGATCGCGCCGTTGATGACATCTATCTCGGTCTGGCGGCGGTTCTCGACATCCTGGAGCATCGAGCCTTTCGTTCCCGGCGCAAGGCGTCCGAGCAGGCCGGAGATCGCTTGCCACCGCTCGGTGAAGTCGAGAGAGATACCCTGCGCGTTGGCGACGGCGACCACCTCCTTGAGCAGCGCCTGCATCAACCCCTGCATCTCCGGCGTGTCGAGCAGCCGATCCGCCGTAATGCCGATGGTGGCGGAGGTCGGGAGCGTAGCGGCGTTTAGCGCCAGCTTCTTCCATATCTCTTCCAGGACCGTGTTGGAGGGCAGGGCAGGGATGTCTGCCGCCTGGAACGTCTCAGCGATATTCTGCACGCGCCCGGAAACCGGCTGGCCGATCTCTCCGAGGAACGTCGGCCCTTTGCCCGCGTGCAGGACGCGGCCCGGCGCGCGCACGGTGGCGCTGTGGTAGGTGACGCCGACGACGACCCTCTCCGGCCCGACAATAGTTGCGATGCGCGGCGCGTTGCCCCAGCCGTTCTGAAGCGACAGGACGACGGTATCCGGCCCGAGGAGCGGGGCCGCGCTTCGGACAGCCGCCTCCGTATGGTAGCACTTGACGAAGACGATGACGAGTTCGACCGGGCCGATGGAGGCGGGATCGGTGGTCGCCGGAACGCGCACGGTGCGCGCAGTCCCGTCCTTCCCCTCGATGATCAGCCCGTCCGCATGGATGGCCTCCACCGCTTTTTGGGCCACGTCCACGAGCGTCACGTCGTTACCGGCCTCGAACAGCAGCGCGCCGAGCGCGCTGCCCATCGCGCCCGCCCCGCCAAGAATAGCGATTTTCACGGTGTCTCTCCCTTCTGAATCTGCTGCCCGCGCCGCATGATCGCTTCCGAGTCGATCAGATGGGCCAGCATCGCCTGCCGCGCACCGCTGACATCCTGGCTCTTGATCCGGTCGAAGAGGGCGCGGTGATGCGCCCTGCCGTTCTCGAAGGAGCCGGGAACCTGTCCGCCGAGACGCCGCACTTCCAGCATGATGTCGGCGACGGAGTCGAGCAGCAGCGCAAAGAGCGGGTTCTGCGTGGCGCGGGCGATGGCGGCATGGAACGCGACATCGTCCTCGATATACCGGGCGCGCGTCGGCTCTCCGAGCGCTTCCATCTCGGCAAGGATCGCCTCCATGCGGGCGAGGTCTGCGTCGGTACGGCGTTCGGCGGCCAGCCCCGCGATCTCGATCTCCAGCGTGCGCCGGACTTCATGCACGCGCGCATAGTCGAGTTCCTGATCCCCGCCCCGCAGAAACAGCGTCATGGACTGCGTGACGACCTGCGCCGAGGGCGTGCGAATGACGGAGCCGCCGCCGGGAATCGGTTCCAGCAGGCTTCTGGCGGTCAGCGCCGTGATCGCTTCCCGCACGACGGTCTTGCTGACTCCGAACTGCCGGGCGAGTTCGCGTTCCGCCGGAAGGCGGTCGCCCGGTCGTAGATGGCTGGCGACGATCTTCTCCTCCAGTTGGCGGGTCACGCGCTGGGTCAGCGTCGGTTCTCGCGCCAGTTCCGAAAACAGCGGACTCTCCATCGTCAGCCGCCTCCTGTCTCCACCGGGTCGCTGCTACCATGCACTCTATTGCCAGGCCATGAATGACCCGTCTGAAGGGCCTGCGGCCAACCGGTCTGCGACCGGAAAGGCCCTCACCCCCGGCCCCTCTCCCAGCGCTGTGGGAGAGGGGAGAACTCCGCCCGCAGGGCGGTTGGCGGCTCTGCCGCCCCTCAGACGGGTCGTTCACAGCCCGGACGAAAAAGAGGCTGGTAGTCAAGTCAGGTCTATGCGCGCTATCGCGTAAGGCCGGAGAGTCAACGTAATCTCCCCGGACGCCTGCGCCGGTTCGCCGGGCTGCGCGCGGTAGGTTTCCGGCGACTGCATCGCCGCCTCTGCGTTCGTCTCGTCCAGCCGATGCAGCCGGAAATCTCCGCTCACATTGGAGAGGCTGACCTGCTGCGGCGCGGCGGTCATGTTGGCGAGGAGGAGGCGCGTCCTCCCTTCGTTTTGCAGCCTCAAAACCTCCACTTTCAGGGGATCGCTCGACCGCATGGGAACGACCTGCCCTCCGGCGAACGCGCCGATGTCCGCCAGCACGTGGTAGAGCGGAAAGACCTGTTCCCCTTCCAGCACGCCCCCGGCCCCGACCGTCTCGTAATAGGTCACGGAGGCCGCACCGCTCTCCGCCAGGTATTTCACGCTACCGAGCGTCCAGTCCGCGCCGAAGAGCGACCTCTGTCGCGGGTCGGCAGGCGGCGGCGCCCAGGGTTCGGGGGCGGCGGCATAGGGATTGAAGCGGGGGAGCAGCGTCACGGCGCTGATGACGACAGGCTTGCCGCCCGCCAATCGCTGCGCGCTCCGCACCACCGCCGCCTGCGCGCCCAGCGTCTCGACGAGGGAGGCGTTGTCGAAGGCATGAACCTGCGGGTTGATGGCGAAGGCGAAGGCGTCTATTCCCTCCTGGGGCGGCGGATAGCGATTGACGAAGATGAAATCGCTGTTGGTTCCGGCGGCGAAGGGCGTCCCGGGGGCGTAGTCGGCGAGCGCCGCCCGCGCCGCTGCCAATAGCGCGCCGTGCGGCGGAGGCGCGCTCCGCTTGAAGGTCTCTACTGCCGGATAGACGAGCCAGCGCGCGACCTCCGGGCGCAATCTATCGAACTGCTGCCGCGCCTGCCGCAGCGCCTCGGCGGGAGAGTCGGGCAACCGCAGGGCGATCTCCAGCGGCGCTCCGAGCGTCTTTGCCTCCTCGACGGCTCGTTCCAACGCGGTCAGCCAGTCGGCCTCGGCCAGCCGCAGATCGGCGCGCAGATGGGCCGGATGCAGCGCCTTCAAGCGGGCGACCTGCGGCGCGCTGAGGGCCGCAGGAACGCTCGCCAGGCCCAGGCCGATGGCAGGCAAAGGCCGCGCCTCCTCTCCGGTCGGCGCGACACGCACGCTGTCGTCTTCGGCACGCGCTGCCGGAGTGAGCGCAGCCGCGTCTCCCTCGATGCGCAGCGTGATTCGCTGGTGGATGCGCGTCCCGACAGAAACCTCGACCGGATAGGGCAGTCGCAGGGGCGTGCAGAAGGTCTTATAAGAGGCGTCCGTCCAGTTGCGCTGATCCTCCATCTCGAAGGTGTCACCCTCCAACTCCATGCGAACTTTCAGGCCAGGCGCGACCTCCTGGGTCAGGGCGCGCATCTCCGCGAAGGGCGGCACAGGCTGGTCGGGAACGATGAACTCCGGGAGCGGCGCGGTCGAGGTCGTTCCATCCACATGCTCTATCTGGCAGCGCGCGCCTGCGCACGCGGCGGGATGCAGCAGGCAGAAGCCGAGCCGGTTGCGCAGAAACGTGGAGCGCGCTTCGCCGTCGAGGTCGAATGTGATCGTGCCGTCCGCCGCGCCAGTGAGCGTGCCGCGCCAGACGAAATCCACGTCACCCTGCCGGTGTTCGGCGTCATAGACGATACGAAAGGCGTCTGCCCCGACCGTCTGCTCCACGAGCGTCAGCGTCGCCGGCACGGTTCCCCAGTTTTTATCGCGCAGGGCGACATAGATTCGGAGCAGCGCCAGCGCATCCCCAAGCCGCAGATAGCGCAAGTCCCCGCCTTCATAAATCAGCGTCCAGGGGCCTGCGCGCAGCGGGATTTGCACCGGCAGCGGCTCGTCTTTGCCGTAGTAGAGCGCATATTCAGACATGGAAATGCTCCGTAGCCCCCCTCCCTGGCCCTCCCCCTGTTCTTGGGGGGAGGGCCAGGGAGGGGGACCAAATGCAATCACCTGTCCGGTGCGGGCCGAGTCGTAGGCGGCGAAAACGAGCCGGACGGTTTGCAGATTGTCCTCCCCGGTCGTCTCTGCTGCGCCCTCGCCGCGCAGCGCGGAGAGCAGGTTGGCGAGGCAGGGAACCATGCTGGCGTGGACGACATCGTAGGCGGGATCGGCCCAGGCATAGCGCGGCGGCGGGCAGCGTTTGGCGTGCGTGCCGTCGGCGGTGGTCACGCGCAGCCAGTAGCCCGGGGCGAGTTCGAGGGAGCCACGCTCCCCTTCGATGAAGACGAAGGTCTCCGGGAAGCGGTCTTTTTCGAGATAGTTTTCGGCGTAGGCCATCTCGCAGAGAACCGTCGTGCCGCCCATCCGCAGCATCACGGTCGCGACATCCTCGCCCTGTATATCTGCGTGGATACGCTGGGTCTGACAGGTGAGGCTCTCGGCTTCCCCGAACAGGAACCGCGCGACATCCAGGATATGGCTGCCCATATCGGCCAGTATGAACGCTTCCAAATCCTTGAGAGCGGGCTGGTTGAGGAAGACCGGAAAGCCGGAGATCATGTCTATGCGCGCCCGGAACGGCCTTCCGATCTTTCCCTCCTCCAACGCCTGCTTGAGTCGGCGGAGCGGGGTCTGCCAACGCCAGTTTTCGTGGACGAAGAAGGGAACTCCGGCCTCGCGGCAGGCGGCGACCATCCGTTCGGCAGCTTCGAGGGAGGGGGCCATCGGTTTCTGGCAGATGACCGGCAGCCGGTGCGCGGCGGCCAGATGCACGAGCGGGCTGTGCGTCTCCACTGGTGTGACAATATCGAGGAAGTCGAGCGTTTCACGGCGGAGCAGTTCTTCCGGGTCGGTATAGACGGCAGGCACGCCGCGTTCGCGGGCCAGCGCCTCCGCTTTCGCCCGGTTCGGGTCGCAGAGCGCCACGCAGCGCGCGCCGGAGAGTTCCTGCCAGGCTGCCAGTTGATACCGCGCCCAGAAGCCCGCGCCCAGGAGCGCAAAATGCATCTCGGTCATACTCGCTTCCTCCGCCTTACTTGGAACGGCTGCTCCTTGTTCCACGCCGCCTTTGTGGTATACCAGATACCATCGTACCGAGCAGGCCCATTGTAACGCATTCCGACCGGGCAAACAAGTAGACGTTTGAAGC
This sequence comes from Chthonomonadaceae bacterium, assembly GCA_035651115.1. Taxonomy (GTDB): domain Bacteria; phylum Armatimonadota; class Chthonomonadetes; order Chthonomonadales; family Chthonomonadaceae; genus DASRGL01. The sequence goes on along the minus strand of DASRGL010000285.1, from coordinate 4,049 downwards.
CATCACCCCCATCCCCTCTCCCGCGCTGCGGGAGAAGAGAGACGGCAGGGGCGTAACAAGTTACGCCCTGGCTGCTTGCCGCGCCCGCATTGCATGATCGCGCCCTTTTGGGCGCGGTGGGTGAAGAGGGCGCGATTTATCACGCCCCTACGTGCCTTCGCTAACCGAAATGAATCTGATAGGACTCGACCGCTGGATTGCCGGTCATGCCGAGCAGACCCCAGACAATGCCCGAAAACAGGTAGCGTCCGAGCGCGAACCCCAGAAAGAGCGGGATGAGACGGCGGTACGTCCGGTCGCCGCCCAGCCGCAGGATCAGCACCTTGCAGGCCCAGACGATCAGGAACGGCGCCCAGAGATGGAAACCGTAGGAAGAGGCCAGCGCGAACCCGATGGGATGGAATGGGAACCAGAAAAGCCTCTGGCGCAGAAAACTGAGCGTCAGCGCGAGGATGCCGCCGAGACAGGTCTGGAAGATCAGATCGGGACGCGGCTGCTTCGGCATGTTGAGCATCTGCGTCAGCGTCGTGTACTGCTGGGTCACGAGGCCCAACTGATAGTTGCCGGGCAACTGGCTCATCCCGTAGCGATAGCCCGTCTTCAGATAGATATAGCCGCCGAAGACCAGGCCCAGAAACAGGCCGGAGAGCATCGCCGTCGTGACATGCTTCTGGGAGAACCGAGCTTTCGACGCCAGGCTCATCCCCTCCGCGCCGTAGGCGCACACCTCCGGGTAGTAGCCGCGCGACAGCCCGCCCAGCGACGCGAATACCGTCAGCGCCTGATCGCTGCCGCCCCCGACGCCCTGCGACCCGAAGAAGTTGAACAGCATGTTCTGCTGCTGCCAGAACGGGAACAGGTAGATGCCTGGAGCGCCTGTCTCGGCGCGGACGCGCGAGTAGACGATGGCGACCGCGATGAGCAGCGTCAGGTGGGCGACAGCGAGCCAGAGCGACAGCCCCGCCGCGTAGAGCCAGCCCACCAGAAAGAGCGTGCCGAACACCAGAACGCCGAACAGCGCGCGGGGCGAGAGCGGCTCGTCGCGTTCCCGGCGTTCCCGTCGAAACGCCTCCGCCCAGGTCTGCTTGATAGTCGGCATCGCCCGCTTGATCAGGATCACGAACAGGCAGAGGAACGCGCCTATGCCGATCTCCTGGTAGTCGTAGCCGGTGCGCTGAATGGAGGCTCCCTGCGCCGTGCGGATCACGTCCGTAAGCGCCAGCGTGAGATAGGTGACCCAGGTACTCAGCAGCACGTCGGTCGGCATCAGGTAGGCGATGCCGAAGATCTCCGGGCGAAACGATATCCAGAGCGGCGACAGCACGTTCCACGGGGGGCTGGTAAACAGCCCGCCGATGTCGTAGCTGATTCCGAACGACGGGAAGGAAGGATAGAAGGCGTGCAGCATATTGATTCCATCGAACGAGGCGGAGAGGGCGAATCCGATCCAGAGGATCGGATTGCGCCAGATCGAGGGGCCGCTGCCGCTGCCCACCAGCCGCAGGGGTATCTGCACGATGGGATAGGAGAGCCGCTCCTCCTCCATCCAGGCCCGCCGCAGCAGCGCCAGCAGCGCGTAGAGGACAACCATCAGGACGAAGAGGAATCCGCCCCACGCGCTCAGCGGCGCGGCCCAGGCTTTCCAGGGGATCGCGCCGCTCAGACTGCCCTCATAGAAGTGGCGCGCGACCTCGCCCTGCGGGATCGCCAGCCAGGAGGGGAACAGCGAGGCGACCCGCTTCATCTCCGGCTGCGTCGCGGCCAGATATTGCGGCATCGAGACGCCCCCGAAGAAGAAGATCATCGAGGCGCGTCCGGCGAGTGCGGACGCGAACGCGATTCCGATGTAGATGAGCAGGATATGGTTGCGCCCGATCAGCGGCCTGCGGAGAATCCGATAGGTCAGATAGGTTCCGCCGACCAGAATTAAGATCGCCGCCAGCGCGGGAATGGGCGGAACTGCGTTGCCGACCGCGATGGTAGCGTGGATCAGTTCGTTCAGGTTGACCCAGTAGATCGCCAGCAGCGTGAGCGCGACGGTCAGCGCGACGAGGCCGAGGCGGCTGCGGGTGGTCAGCGCGCGCGCATCGTCGAGCAGATCGCGCTCCGGCGTTTCCGGCGGCGTCTCCGTTTCCGAGTTCGAGCGTCCGGGGTGGGAGTCGGGTGTAGGCGAAGGGATCATACATTCTCCTCGCAGGAGGGTATCAGCGCATCCCCAGCAGACGCCGGGGATTGTCGTCCAGAATCCGGCGGCGGAGGGCATCGTCTATACGCGCGCGCAGGATCAGGTTCAGGCGATACTCTATCGCATCGGCAAAGCCGAAGCCGAAATCGGTTCCCCATAGCAGGCGCTCCGGGTCGGCGCGCTGGCAGAAGAGTTCGATGGCCCGCTGATGCGGCCCGCACAGGCACGACCAGACGTTCGGCTGCCGGGCCGCTTCCAGCGCGCTGCGCCAGTGCCAGAGCAGCCCGGTATGGCCCAACACGAACTGCGTGCCGGGGAAGCGCCGCGCCAGTCCGCCGATCTGTTCCGGCAGGCTATAGCAGGGCGTGCCGTCGTGCAGCAGGATCGGCTTGCCGAGTTCCCCGGCCAGGGCGCATATCTCTGCGAACACGGGATCGGCGGCGCTGAAGCCCTGCAGCCAGGGATGGAACTTCAGCCCCTTCATGCCCAGGTCTACAAGGCAGCGGCGCACCTCTATCAGCGCATCCTGCCCCGTCTGCGGCCAGACGGTGGCGAAAGGGAGAAACCGATTTGGGCAGCGGGCTGTAAGCTGCGCCAGGCGGTCGTTGTCTTCCCGATAGCGGTCACAGCGTATCAGGCTGGCATGGCCGAACAGCACGGCCTTGTCCACGCCGTGCCGATCCAGAACGGCCAGCCACTGCGTCGGGTCGTCATGATCCCGCTCCTCCCAGACCGTTCCCCAGTGCGTATGGCAGTCTATGATCATCGCGCTCCTCGCTTTGCCAGCAGGCCGCGCAGCGTGCCGCCGTAGACATCGGGCCAGTCGCTTTGAGGCAGCACGCGCCGCATCTGCTCCCACTCGAACTCCAGGTCGTTGAGCGGGGCGAACGATCCCATGATGCCGCGCCCCGGCCCCAGCGCCTGCGCGTAGCGGGCAAACGCGAACGGGCGCGCGAACGAGGCTTCCAGGGTGACGTTGCGCGCCGCCCTGCCCGCCTCGATCACATCGTTCCAGAAGTCCGTCGCGCCACAGTGTCCCATAATCAGGTCGGTATCGGGAAAGCGTTCGGCCAGGTCCACAATCTGCCAGGGCGTGGCGTTCCCCGGCATTCCCGTATGGATATAGACGGGAACGCGGGCCTCGCTCACGATCTCCAGCAGCGGCCAGACCAGTTCATCGTTCACCAGATAGCCCTGAATGAACGGATGCAGAACGAGCAGCCGCGCGCCCGCATCGAGCGCACGCTTTAGTTCTTCCTTTGCGGCCTCGCCGTACCAGGGATTGACGGAGCAGGCGGGAATCAGGCGGGAGGGATGGGCCGCCGCCGTCTGAAGCAGGAAGGCATTGCCCTCGCGGTTGTGGACGGCCAGGCAGCGATCCACCGGCGCGATGACCGCCTGCTGGACGCCGCTCCTGTCCATGTCCCGCAGCAGCGCCTCGGCGGTCAGGTCGAACTCCCGGTCGGCGCCGAGGATGCAGTAGCCGTCTATGGTGATCTCGCTCATCGCTTGGCTCCCCAGGCCGCGCGCCCGCGCGTGTCCAGTTCCAGGCGCGGGCCGCCCTCCGGCCTCGGCACGCGGGCGCGATAGCGGGCGGCGATCTCTTCCAACGTGGCCGGGACGAACGCGCAGCCCTCCTGCTCGCATATCTGCCGCGCCGCCGCAATCACGCCGAGAAGAGTCTCCCGCCGAAAGTCGCGCGGATCACCGTATTCGAATATGTTGTGGGTCGTCGCGCTCAGGCATTTGACTGGAACCGCGTCCCCCGCCGCTATCTGCCGCCGCACGCTTTTGTGGATCGTGTACCAGTGGTTTTTGGCGTCCACCAGTTCGATGCGCAGGTCTTGCGGGTGCGCTCCGCCCC
>DASRGL010000284.1:0-5438 GCA_035651115.1 Chthonomonadaceae bacterium | reverse complement strand
ACGCCCGACCACTGGCACGCGATCATGACCGTCCAGGCGTGCCAGGCGGGCAAGGATGTCTACAGCGAAAAGCCGACCTGCCGCACGATCCAGGAGGGTCAGGCGATGATCAATGCGGCGCGACGGTATGGCCGCGTGGTGCAGATCGGGGCGCAGGGCCGGTCGCAGCCATACGCGCGCGCCGCCTGCCAGTTCATCCGCAACGGCCAGATCGGGAAGGTGAACCGCGTGGAGGTCTGGCACGAAAACAACTGGACCGGCGGATGGGGCGAGGAGAAAGCGCCGCCCCCGGAACTCGATTGGGAACTGTGGCTCGGCCCGGCGCGCTGGCGGCCCTACAACCCGGACTATTGCCATTTCAACTTTCGCTGGATGATGGACTTCGGCGGCGGCTTCATCCGAGATCGCGGCAACCACGTTCTCAGCATCGTGATGTGGTGTCTGAACCAGGATCAGGCCGGGCCGGTCAGCGTGGAGGCGAAGGGCGAACCGGCCAAAGAGGGTGTCTGGGATGTGCCGGTCACGATGGAGGTGACCTGGGAGTTCAAGAACCCGGACTGGACGCTGACCTGGAGCCAGCCCGGCGCGCGCTATCCCTTCCCCGGCTCGAGAGACCCGATTCCGTGGGGCGCAAAGTACTACGGCGACCGCGACACGCTCATCGTCTCCGGGGGCGATGGTGGCGGGGATACGGAAAAGAAGGCGTGGGACTATCAGCCTCCGTCGGACGGCGTGCATATCCCGCAAAGTCCCGGCCATCGGGAGAACTGGCTGGAGTGCATCAAGACGCGGCAGAAACCGATCATGTCCGTCGAGATCGGGCATCGTGTCGTCAGCCTGGCGATCCTCGCCAACATCTCCTATCAGTTGGGCCGCAAGCTGCGCTGGGACCCCGTGAACGAACGGTTTCTCGGCGATGCGGAGGCGAACCGTTTCCTGGCCCAGCCCTATCGCGCGCCCTGGCATCTGTAGGTGTTGGGTGTTAGGTGTCAGGAAGCAGTAGAGAACGACCCGCCGGGAGCCGCCCCTCCCGGCCTTTTTTCGGATACAAAAGGATTTCCGTTTCTCCCTGACGAACTACGCAAGCAACCTATCACTATAGTCTATTGCGCATGACGCTTGCTGCGCTGTTGCGGCCCGACACTCCTCATGGCTGACAAACTACCTACCATTCTCGATAATCGCGGCAGCAATACCGTCCTCGAAGCCTTCCGGCGTCTGCTTCCTCACTCGCGTCAATGGGACGTGGCGACCGGTTACTTTGAGATCGGCTCCCTCCTTGATCTCGACGGCGCATGGCAGTCTTTAGAAAGACTGCGGATCGTTCTCGGCGATGAAGTGACGCGACGGACGCGCAACGAACTGCTCCTTAGCCTGCGCCAGCAGAGCGATGAAAGCATCGAGGCCGCGAAGGAGCGGGATGATGCGCTGATGGGCCTTGCCGCAGTGCGTCAATCTTTATCGTGCGGGCATATCCGCGCCAGAGTCTACACCAGGGCCAAGTTCCACGCGAAGGGCTATATCATGGAGGGCGGCCCGAACAGCCTGGTAGACTATGCCGTCATCGGTTCCAGCAACTTCACGCACCCCGGCCTCACGCAAAATATCGAACTCAACGTCCTGACGACGGAGCAGCATCAGATCAGTGCGCTGCGGGCGTGGTATGAAGAGATATGGAAGGAGGCGGAGGATGTCAGCGAGGAGATACTGGCGGTCATCGAGCGGCATCTGCGAGAGTACCGCCCGTTCGAGGTCTATGCCAAAGCCCTGTACGAATACTTCCTGGGGCGCGAGAAGACGCAGACCGATTGGGAGCAACACGAGTCTGTCATCTACCAGATGCTCTCCAAGTATCAGCGCGACGGCTATCACCGGGCCTTACAGATTGCGGAACGCTGGAAAGGGGCGCTGGTGTGCGATGGGGTCGGGTTGGGGAAGACGTTCATCGGCCTGATGCTGCTGGAAAACGCGCTCCACGCCCGGAAGAAGGTGCTTCTCATCGTGCCGAAATCCGTGCGGAAATCCGTGTGGGAACGCAATCTCAATCGCTATCTGAAGAAGAAGTATCGGGTCGCCTGCGAGGAGCATCTGCGCATTCACAACCATACCGATTTCGGGCGCGATGGCACAGTTCCCGACGATCAACTCGATTACTACAAAGAGTATTTCGACCTGGTCATCGTGGACGAGGCGCACCATTTCCGCCACCATCACCGCACACGCGCCAAGAAACTGATGCAGCTTTGCGCAGGCAAGCAGGTCTATCTTCTCACGGCAACGCCGATCAACAATAGCCTTGTAGACCTCTACAACCTCATCAACTACTTCGCACAGAACAACATCCGGCACTTTGCCGACATCGGCATTCAGAACTTACGCCGCCACTTCACGGAGGCGGAGAAGCGGATACGAGAGGAGACGGAAGAGAGCGATGGCGACATCCAGGCGCAGGCGCAGAGTACGGACTTCCTGCGTACCGACAACCTGCTCAAAGAGGTGCTGATCCAGCGCAGCCGCCGCTTCGTCATGGACTCGGAAGCGATGGAGGAGAACCGTCCCTGCTTCCCGGAGCGGCAGCCGCCTGTCGTCATCCACTACTCGCTGAATCAGGTCTATGCCGGGCTGTACGAAGACATCAAACTTGCCTTCCAGAAAGACGCTCCGATGCTCTCGCTGGCCGTCTACAATACGGAAGCCTTCAAGAAGCGCGAGTCGGACAAGGACAAGGCCACGCTCGACTATCAGGCCAATATCCTCGGCCTGATTCGCACCCTGCTCCTGAAGCGGCTGGAAAGCAGCTACAAGGCGTTCGAGGCCAGCCTGGAAGACCTGCTTCACAAGATGGCCGACTTCGTTCGGGTCAACGCGCCGCAGATGTGGGAGGCATGGCAGAAGCAGCATACCAACTTGTGGACGACTTCGCTGCTGCACCAGCAGCAGCGCCGCCGCGATACCGAAGAGGGCAGCGAAGATGAGGAAGAGAACGATCTTCCCGATGATCTGCCGGTGGCGCTGGATACGGAAAAGTACGATGTCGCGACCATCCTGACACTGACGCTGGGAGATATGACGCAACTGGTCACGATCCTGACCAAAGTCTATCAGAAACTCTCGGCAGACACCGATGACAAACTGGCCCAACTGGTCAGCCGCCTGAAATCGCCGGAGCTGGCGGGCCGCAAGCTGATCGTCTTCACCGAGTTCCGCGATACGGCGCGCTACCTGTTCGGCGAGTTGAAGCTGCGCCTGCCGGGAGCGCGCATCGAAGAGTTGGACAGCACGCGCAAGATAGACCGGGAAAAGGCCATCAAGCGGTTCGCGCCCTACTACAACTGCAACGAGCAGGAGTTGGCCGCGTGCCTGGCCGATCCGATAGACATTCTCATCAGCACCGACGTGCTGTCCGAAGGCTTGAACCTGCAAGACGCCGATACGCTCCTCAACTATGATGTCCACTGGAATCCGGTGCGCCTGATGCAGCGCATAGGCCGTATAGACCGGCGCATTGATCTGTCCAAGCCTGTGCATCACGAGAAGGTTTACGTCTACAACTTCCTGCCGCCGAAGGAACTGGATGACCTGCTGCACCTGCTGGCGCGCGTGTCCGGCAAGATACTGCGGATCAATACGACGCTGGGAATCGAGGCTCCTATTCTTAGCCCAGATGACCCGCAGGCCGCGATGAAGCTGTTCAACGAGCAGTACGAGCAGCAGGAGAACGAGGCGGAGGCGCTGGAACTGGAATGGCAGCGGATCGAGAAGGAGCATCCCGAAGTCTATGCAAGCCTGGCCGATCTGCCGAAACGCCTCTTCAGCGGCAAGCGCGCGGAAGCGGAGAAGCCGCGCGGCCTGTTCTGCGCCTACCGCTATCCGGCTCCTTCCGAGGACGCAACGGGCGAACTGCGCTGGTATTTCCGGGACGCGGAGACGGGCGAAATCCGGGAGGGCGTCGCGGCGATTGCCGCGCTGATCCGCTGTGAGTATCCGACGCCGCGCGTCACGCAGGCGGGCGCAGAGGCGTTGAGAGCGGCGCGACAGGAGATCGAGAAGCAGAAGGTCGTCCGGCATCTGCGCGATATGCAGGCGGTCGCGGGGGCGAAGGCGACACTGGTCTGCTGGATGGAGGTCTGCTGAATGGCGATAGCGGAGAGCGCAGTACGACAGATACAGAGCGAAGAGGGGCTGTACGCCTTCCTGAGCGATCCCCCCCCGGAACGCGGCCTCGGCTGGCCGATGGACGGTCAGCCGCAGGTCTACGACTTCTACGCGGATGAACTGGGGTTAAAAGACGCGGCAGGCAGGATCGGGCGCGTGTGCCAGTTCGCGCCGCTGGTGAAGGAACAGCCCTGGGGTCTCTTCCTTATAGAGTTCGCCGAGGACCGTTTTTACCGGACGCACCTGCGCGAAGTTTTGCGCGGCCTTGTGCCGAGCCGCCGCCGACAGTCCAACCTGCCGACATGGGAGGTGGAGAACCTGCTGTTCCTCTGCGTCAGTCCTGACTACAAGCGGTTCACCATTGCGCATTTCTCCGGGGACAGGCACGCGAATGCAAAGCTGGCAACGTTCGGCTGGTCGCCGGAGGAGCCGATCCGCACGCTCTGCGAGTTGAACCTGCCTGCGCTGCGCTGGCCCGATAACCCCGCCGACTCCGCCGCCTGGCTGCGCCAGTGGGCAGGCGCGTTCGACGTAGAGAAGGTGACAAGCGCCTTCTTCAAGGAGTATCGGCGTATCTTCGAGATCGTCGAGGGCAGGATCGAGGGCGTGCAGGGTGACAAGCGGCTTTTCACGCAGCGCCTTTTCAACCGCCTGATGTTCGTGCAGTTCCTCTCCAAAAAAGGCTGGCTCCGGTTCCAGGGCAGACAGGACTACCTCCATGCGCTCTGGGAAGGGCGCGACCGTTCGCAGAACTTCTATCGGGCGCACCTGATCCCGCTGTTCTTTGCCGGCCTGAACAACCAGAATTCCCTTGACCTGAGACGCAACAATCCCGCTCTCTACGCGCGCATCGGGGACGTGCCGTTCCTCAACGGCGGCCTGTTCGAGCAAGCGGAGGGCGACGAGAAAGGCGAGTTCATTCCCGATGAGGCGTTCGACCTTCTCTTTAACGGTCTGTTCTCCCGATTCAACTTCACCGTGACGGAGACGACGCCGCTCGATATTCAGGTGGCCGTAGACCCGGAGATGCTGGGCAAGGTCTTCGAGGAACTGGTCACGCAGAGCGAGCGGCATAGCAGCGGCTCCTACTACACGCCCCGCCCTATCGTCTCGTTCATGTGCCGCGAGGCGCTCAAGGGCTATCTCGGCGGCTATGCGGAACTGGTGGACGCGCGCAACGCCGACAATCTTTCCCGGACGGACGCGCGCGATCTGCTGGACAGGCTGAAGGCTGTCAAGGTCGTAGACCCGGCCTGCGGCAGTGGCGCGTATCTCCTGGGAAT
>DASRGL010000283.1:0-20248 GCA_035651115.1 Chthonomonadaceae bacterium | reverse complement strand
CGCTGCTTCAGGCGGTGGAGACGGCGCTGGAAGCGGGCATTGATCTGGCCGTCTTTGCGGGAGACGCCTACAAAACGCGCGATCCCCGGCAGACCGACCAGCGCGAGTTCGCCGACTGCATCCGCCGCCTGACCGACCGGGGCGTTCCCGTCGTCCTGCTGGCAGGCAACCACGACATGCCCAGCATCAAGGGCCGCGCCAACGCCGTCGAGATCTATCACACGCTCGGCGTCACGAACGTCTATGTTCTCAGCAAGCCCGACCTACTGATCGTGCCGACGGCGGCAGGGCCGGTGCGCATCGCCGCCATGCCCTATCTCATCAAGGGCTTCTCCATCGCGCGCGAGGAGTTCCAGGGCAAGACGCTCGACGAAACGCGCCTGATGCTCGAAGAGAAGTACGTGGACTACCTGCGCGACCTGGCCGATCAGGTGCGCGAGGCTGGCGACGACATTCCGACCATTCTTCTCGGCCATTTCTGGGTCAACGGCGCGCGGCTCTCGGCCTGGCAGCAGAGCTATTTCAATATCGGCGAGCCGCAGGTTCCGCTCTCCGCGCTCACCGATCCGGCCTTCGACTATGTCGCGCTCGGCCATATCCACAAGCACCAGGATTTGAACAAGAACGGTCAGCCGCATGTCGTCTACTCCGGCAGCCCGGATCGCATAGATTTCGGCGAGAAGGACGAGCCGAAAGGCTTCGTGCTGGTAGACCTGTACAAAGGCGGCGCGGACTATCGCTATATCCCGGTCGAAGAGACGCGCCCGCTCCTGGACATCGAGGTGGACGCCGACTGCGACGAGCCGACCGAGAAGATCATCGCCGAGATCAAGCGCCACTCCCTGCGCAACGCCATCGTCAAGCTGACCTATCGCATCGGGCATGGGCGGCAGTCGCAGGTGCGCGAGCGTGAAATCCGGGAGGCGCTGGCTCCCGCCTTCATGGTCGTCGCCATCAACCGCAAGGTGCAGCGCGATGCTGCCACCCGCAGCCGGATGCTGACCGAATCGAAGAGTCCGCGCGAAGCCCTCGAACTCTTCATCGAGACCCGCGAGAACCTGAAGCCGAAGAAGGACCTGCTGCTTGCCTATGCGGAGCCGCTCTTTCAGCAGCTTCAGGAAGAAGAAGCGCGCCAGTAACGCCTGACACCTATGATTCCCATCACCCTCACCCTCAAAAACTTCATGAGCTACGGCGAGGAGCCGACCACGCTGCCGCTCGAAGGGCTGCACGTCGCCTGCCTCTCCGGCGACAACGGCAACGGCAAATCGGCCCTGCTCGACGCGATGACCTGGGCGCTCTGGGGCAAGACGCGCGCCTCGGCGGTCAAGAGCATCACCGAGGACGACATCATCCGGCAGGGCGCGGACGAGGTCGAAGTCCGATTCGAGTTCGATCTGAACGCGCAGCGCTACCGCGTGGTGCGCAAACGGCGGCGCGGCAAGTCTTCCGGCGCGCTCTGGGAACTGACCATCGCGGACGCGGAGGGCGATTTTCTCCCCGTCGGCGGCGGCAGTATGCGCGAGACCGGCAGGCAGATCGCGCAACTGCTCAGCATGGAGTACGAGACGTTCCTGAACTCCGCCTACCTGCAGCAGGGTCGCGCCGACGAGTTCACCCGCCAGACGCCCGACAATCGCAAGCGCATCCTCGGCGAGATATTGGGCCTGGATCGCTACGACCGCCTGGAGGCCAAAGCGCGCGAACTCTATCGTGAACGCCAGCAGGAGGCCGCCGAACTGGAGCGCGAGATACGGATGCTGGAAGCCCAGATCGCCGAGCGGCCCGCCTACCAGCAGCAGTTGGAGGCGGCCTGCGCCGCGCTCGCCAACATCGAGGAGCAGGTCGCGCAGCAGGAGCGGAAGACCGCCGAACTGCGCGACCGGCGCAGCAAGCTGGACGTTCTGGCGAACCGGCTGGCGGACGAAGAGGCGCGGCTGCAGCGGCTGAAAACCGACCTGGCGAACCGGGAGGAGGAGCGGCAGCGGCAGATCGCCAAACTCGGCCATCTTCAGAATATCCTCGCGCAGCGGGCTAGCATCCTGAGCGACTACCAGAAACTCCAGACGGCGCAGAAGCGGCGGGAGCAACTGGAGCCGGAGATGGAGGCGTTCAGCCGCATCAACGCCGAGCTGCAGACGGTCATCGGCAATATAGATATCGAAGAGACGCGGCTGAAGAACGAACTGCGGTTTGCCGAACAGGAGTGCAGGGCAGTCGAGGCGCGCAGCCGGGAACACGCCCATCTGGAAGCGCAGATCGCCGAACTGGCGGAGGCGTTAAAGGCGGAAGCGCAGGTCGCGAAGCAGGTGGAAGCGGCGCAGGCCGCACTTCAGCAGGCGCAGGAGGCGTTCGCCGCGCTGCGCGCCGGGAACGACCGGCTGAAAGAGGACATCGCCGAGATTGACGAGGTGCTGGAACTGCTGGCGCGTCCGCACGCGCAGTGTCCGGTCTGCGAGAGCGACCTGAGCGGCAAGAAGCATGAGGCGGTCGTCGCGCGGCAGCAGGAGAAGCGCGCGGCGCTCTGCCGGCAGCAGGAGACGCTCAAAAAAGAGGGCATCGCGGCGAAGCAGGCCCAGAGCCAGGCGGAAGCGCAGGTCAGGGAGTGGACCCGGCAGCGCGATACGCTGGCGGCGCAGCGGAGCCAGTACCAGCAGTTCGTCGCGCGGCGCGATGCGCTGGCGGCGGAAGGCATAGACGCGACCGGCGCGCGGAAGCAGGCGCAGGAGTTGCGCACGCAACTGGAACGGGAAGCCTTTGCCGGGCCGCACCGGGTCAAGCGCAAACGGCTGGAGTCGGAGATCGAGCGGCTGACGCTGGCGAAAGCGGAGTTCGAGACGGTTCGGGAGACGATCCGCCGCCTGGAGCCGACGCACAAGCGGTATCAGGAACTCCTCCAGGCGGAGGGCGGCTGGGAGCAGGAGGCAGCTGCCAAAGAGCGGCTGGATAGCGTGATCGCGGCCTTGCAGCAGGACTGCGCGACGGAGGCCGAAAAGCTGAAGACCTTGCGCGCGAAGCTGGCCGAGTACGAGACCGTCAAGGCGCAGACGGCGGTGGCGGAGGCGGAACTGTCGCGCTTGCAGAGCGAGATGACCGGCCATCGCGTCAATGCCCGGCGCTTCGAGGAGTATATCGCGCAGTGCGAGAAGGCCGCCGAGTCGAAGAAGGCGCGGGCGGCGGTCTACAAGAAGACGGAGGAGGAACGGCGGCTCTATGCCGATCTCGCCGCCGCCTTCGGCAAGAAGGGCGTGCAGGCGCTCATCATCGAGAACGCCATCCCTGAACTGGAAGATGAGGCGAACGCGCTGCTGGCCCGCATGACCGACAACGCCATGCAGGTCAGTTTCGAGACGACGCGCACGGCCAAATCCGCCGGACATGAGATCGAGACGCTGGACATCAAGATCACGGATGACGCGGGAACCCGGCCCTACGAACTCTTCAGCGGCGGCGAGGCGTTCCGTATCAACTTCGCGGTGCGTATCGCCCTTTCGCGGCTGCTGGCGCGGCGCTCCGGCGCGAAGCTGCAAACGCTGATTCTCGACGAAGGCTTCGGCACGCAGGACGGCAAGGGCCGGGAGCGGCTCATCGAAATCCTGGACACCATCAAGGACGATTTCGAGAAAATCCTCGTCATTACGCACGTCGAGGAACTGAAAGACGCCTTCCCGCAGCGTATCGAGGTGACGAAAGATGCGCGCGGCTCGCGTATTCATCTACTGTAAGTGGGTGGGGCGCAGGCAGGAGGAGACAGACCATGGGCGCGACCGTTGCCCCGGAAAAGACAACAACGGTTCTGCCGCGAAGGGACGAGGATTTTGCCGAGATCGGCGGCGGCGAGGGATTCATCGTCATCGTCTATGACAACGACTACAACACGCCGCAAGAGGTCGTTCTGATCCTCCAGAAGGCGACGAGCTGCACGCTGGAAGAGGCGCAGATCGAGACCTGGGAGGTCCACAACCTGGGCAAATCGGTCGTGCATCATGGCAGCCGGGAGGAGTGCGAGCGCGCCGCCGGGATCATCCGTACCATCGGCATTCGCGTCGAGGTCGTCGAGGAGTGAACCTCTACCCGTTCCCGCTAGAGGGATCGTCTCGAACGCCTCTTACGGTAAACGACAAGAAGGGGATGAAGGGAGCGGATCGCTCCCATTTTTCTTGCTTCCCGGCCCTTCCGTCAAGAGGAATCTCGCCGTTTGCCCTCGAAACTTTGCACCAACGCCGCTATGGTACAATGGGGGTAGCAGGTTGTCGTGCGAGAGGAATGATAGATATGCCTATGGTTCAGGAGATAGTAGGCGGGGAGTCCTATGAGTACACTCCTCTAGGCCAATATGTAGTACGGGCGGTCGGCGTATGTGGAGGCCGTCCGACATTCAAGTACACGCGCATCGAGGTCGCCGGGGCGTTGGATCGGCTGGCGGCAGGTGAAAGCCTCGAGAGTATCGTTGCCGGTTATGGCGGGCGCGTTTCGCGTGAAGCCATGCTGGAGGCAATAGACATCTAAACTTAACTGTGCTATTGGGAAAGGACGAGCGACATGACCACAGAGACGAAATACCGCGTGATTGGGACCCGCCCGGCCCGCCCGGACGGAGTGGATAAGGTGACGGGGCGCGCGATCTACGGCGCGGATGTCGTCCTGCCGCGCATGGCGCACGGTAAGATACTGCGCAGCCCGCACGCGCACGCCCGCATCCGCAGCATAGATACCAGCGAGGCGGAGGCGCTGCCCGGCGTTCTCGCCGTGATGACCGCGCGCGATCTGCCGGAGGCGCACGGCCATGCAGCGGTCGGCGAGGGCGGCGAGGTGGATATGGGCTTTGCCAGCGCCAATGTCATGGCGCGCGACAAGGCGCTGTATGAGGGCCATGCGGTCGCGGCGGTCGCGGCGACCAGCCCGCATATCGCGCTGGAAGCCCTGAAGCGCATCAAGGTGGACTACGAAGTCTTGCCCCCCGTGCTGGATGTGCGCAAAGCGATGGAACCGGACGCGCCCCTGCTGCACAGCAGCATCTTCACGAACACGGCGGGCGAGAAGGCGACGTCGCCGAGCAATGTCGCCGAGCATCTGATCGCGGAAGAGGGCGACATCGAGAAGGGCTTTGCGGAAGCGGCGGTCATCGTCGAGCGCGAATTCGTGACGCAGACCGTGCATCAGGGCTACATCGAGCCGCACGCCGCCGTGGCGGAGTGGCGTGCCGACGGACAGATCACCGTCTGGTGTTCCACCCAGGGTGCGTTTGGCGTGCAGGAGCAGTGCGCCCAGATTTTGAAACACCCCATCTCCCAGATCAAGATCATCCCGACGGAGATCGGCGGCGGATTCGGCGGCAAACTCTCCGTCTATCTGGAGCCGGTGGCGGCGGTTCTCTCCCGCAAGGCAGGACGGCCCATCAAGATGACGATGGATCGGGCCGAGGTGCTGAAGGCGACCGGGCCGACGCCGGGAGCCTACGTGCGGGTCAAGATCGGCGCGGACAAAGCGGGCAACATCACCGCCGCGCAAGCGTATCTGGCGTATGAGGCGGGCGCGTATCCCGGCTCACCGGTCGGGGCGGGCTGCCAGACGGTCTTTGCGCCCTATCGCCTGAAGAACGTCCGCATAGACGGCTACGATGTGCTGGTCAATAAGCCCAAGACCAACGCTTATCGCGCGCCTGGCGCGACTATCTCCGAATTCGCCGCCGAGACGGTCATAGACGAGGTCTGCGAGAAGCTGGGCCTCGACCCGCTGGAGTTCCGCCGCAGGAACGGCGCGAAAGAGGGCGACTGGCGGCCCTTCGGCCCGCCCTACACGCGCATCGGCGCGATAGAGTGCGTGGAGGCGGCGCAGAACTCCGCGCACTGGAAGGCCCCGCTGCAAAAAGATGGGCCGGACGGCAAGCGGCGCGGGCGCGGCGTCGCCAGCGGCTACTGGATGAACTGGGGCGGGACCTCCTCCTGCACCGGACGCCTCAATCCCGATGGGACCGTCGCGCTGCTGGAAGGCTCGACCGACATCGGCGGCACGCGCGCCTCCATCGCCATGCAGTTCGCGGAGGCGTTCGGCATTCCCTATGAGCAGGTGCATCCGACCGTCGTGGATACGGAATCGGTAGGCTACAACGACGTGACGGGCGGAAGCCGGGTCACCTTCGGCACGGGCTACGCCGCGCACGCCCTGGCGAAACAGATGCAAAAGGAGATCATCGCCCGCCTCGCCGCCATCTGGGAGGTCGCGCCGGAGACGATCACGGTGGACGGCCCCTGTTACGCCTCCAACGGCCACAGCGCCACCCTCGCCGAGGTCGCGAAGATGGTAAGCGAGAAGGGACAGCAGATCGTTACGTCCGTCACGACCTCGTCTCATGCCAGCAGCGGCGCGTTTGCCACCCATATCGCCGATGTGGAGGTAGACCCGGAGACCGGCAAGGTGGACGTGATCCGCTATACCGCCGTTCAGGACGCGGGCAAGGCCATTCATCCCTCCTATGTCGAGGGGCAGATGCAGGGCGGGGTCACGCAGGGCATCGGCTGGGCTTTGAACGAGGAGTACGCCTACGATGCGCAGGGCCATCTGCGCAACGCCTCCCTGCTCGACTACCGGATGCCGACCACGCTCGACGTGCCGATGATCGAGACCATCATCATCGAGGTTCCGTGTCCCGACCATCCGTTCGGCGTGCGGGGAGTGGGCGAGGTTCCCATCGTGCCGCCGCCCGCCGCCATCGCCAACGCCATCTACGACGCGGTCGGCGTGCGCCTCACCGAACTGCCGATGTCTCCGCCGAAGGTCTGCGCCGCTCTCCTTGCAAAAGAGGGGTAGCGAAAATGGCGAAGGTACATATTCCTGCCCCGATCCGGCCTCTGGTCGGAGGCGCGGCGGAGGCGGTCGCGCCCGGAGAGACGCTGGGCGAGGTGATCGCAAATCTGGAAGCGGCCTATCCCGGTGTCAAAGATCGTCTGGTGGAGGGCGACCGGATGCGCCGGGGCATGGCGACCTTTGTGAACGGGGTCGTCGTGTCGCCGCAACTCGCGACGCGCATCCCGGAGGAGGCCGAAATCTACTTTGCTCCGGCCATCGCGGGCGGATAGTACGCAGGGCGGCGCTTCATCGAGCGCCGCCCTGTCTCTACTTTCAAGCTTTAATCGGCATTGACGCGCTGCAGATATGCTGTATCCAGGCGCGCTTACGGGCAGAGGCCGCGCAGGGCGAATAAGCAGGGCAGGCGCGCAACCGGCCTATTTCTGTCCCGCAGTGGAGGCTGGGGCGCGGGCCGGAGCTATCGCCCCTCCCGATGGCTGCCCCGAACGAGCCTGGCTTTTGAAGGCTTCCACCCACTTCTGCGCGGTGGCCCGCGCTTCCGGCGTGTCCGCAGGCGGCGGTGGCGGGCTTAACACACGCCAGGCCACCACGCCCAGCACGGCGACCACCACCACCAGAACAGCGACGATCACGCCGGGACTGATCTCGTTTTTCATGGCACTGATTCTCCTGCAACCCCGGTGATTATCTCCTGCGAAGGAAGTCTGTAACAAAGACTTCCTTCGCAGCCTGGTTCGCTATGACCTACCAGCGGGAAGACCGGACAACATTTAGTACGGATACCAGAGCCGCCAGTTCTCCGCCTTGCGGTCAGCGACGAAATTTGCCGGCGGAGAGGTCAAGGCGGAAACCTTGAACCACTTGGAGTGTCCGTCGAAGAAGGCCACGTTTGCGCCCTCGGTGTGCCGATTCGAGGGGCCGGTCGAGTTGTTGCCGTAGGAACGGTTCGCTTCGGAGTCGTCATACGGACACAGAGAGTCCGGCTGATTCGTCCAGAAGGTCAGATAGTAGCCGAAGTTTGCCAGCGTACCGGCATCCGCAGGCCACCTGGTTTCGCCAAAAAGAATGCTGTTGGCAGGCTCCGCCACGCCGGCCAACGAGGCATTCTGGTTGGACAGGCAGGCGTTGCGTCCATAGGCGGCGAAGATACCCCAGAGGCCGAGGTCGTCCAGAGCGGTCCATCCGGGAGGCTGGGGCTTATAGGGTGTTCGCGACGGGTCACTCGGACAACTGATGATCTGCGTGTTTTTGATATAGGGCTGAAGCGTGCGCGGCCAGAGCGGTTCGTCCAGCGGGTCCAGGCTGTAGAGCATCCAGGCCGGAACCACCATCTCGTCGTAGTCCTGCGTGTACATCGCCCCGGCCAGGCCGAGCTGCTTGGCGTTGGAGAGGCAGGAGACTCCGCGCGCTTTCTCACGCGCCTGAGCAAAAACAGGGAACAGAATAGCGGCGAGAATCGCGATAATAGCGATGACAACGAGCAGTTCGATCAGGGTAAAGCCGTGTCGTGATCCTCTGTTGACACGCCTCTGCGGGCGTGCGGTCATGGTGTCGGGCAATACCATCTTACGTCTCCTTTCGTCTGTTGTGGATGCTGCCGATCTTGCAGAAGAGACAGGATAAATCCAGACCGGCAGGATACAGCGTTCTCATGTCAGAACGCCGTCAGGGAAGAGAGCGGCGGCCATCGCGCGCTGGGGCGACGGCGCGAAGGCCACATCGGTAAAGGCTATCGAGAGCGAGAAGGCCGTTTTGTCGTCCGCGTCCACCCAGTGCGGCGCATGGATCGGATTCCAGAGCGCCTCGCCGGGCGCCATATCGAACGCGCGAATGTCTTCCGGGCGGAGGCCCGCAGGCCGTGCGCGATTGCTCAGGTCGGTCGGGTTCTCGCGGGCCGCCGCCAGCATCTCCGGGGTCAGCCAGCGGCGCGGCTCGTTGAGCGCGTAAAACCGTTTGTGGCCGGAGAGCATGATGAAAAACACGTCGTCCGGGTCCCAGTGATAGTTGGTGGAACAGCCCGGCCCGCTCAAAAAGAGAATCGGCCAGGCCCGTTTCCAGCGCAAGCCCTGATCGGCCCAGAGGCGCAGGAGCGGACGGTAGACCTGTTCGACGATGCCATAGAGCGCGCCGCCGGGCCGCGCCAGCGCGCCCAGGTCGAACAGCGTCAGATGCACCGGCGCGCGCATCGCCTCTTCCAGAGGCAGGCTGCGAAACTCTGCGCTATAGTCCCGCAGGCTCTGAAGGAGGGTGTCTCCGCGCGTGCCGGTGGCGATGCGCGCCTGGGGTTCCGCCCTGGCCTGCGCGACGACCTCCCGCAGAGGCGGCTCCTCGCACCGAAACGGGAACACCTCGCCGCCGACCCGCACGGCGAGCGGCTGGCCCACGATCTGACGGAACTCTTCAAACCGATGGACGGCGACCATGCGCTCTCTTTCTCCCAAAACCGGCGGATGGCCTTCCAGGGCTGGCGAGGCGATAGGACGCACAAGAACCGCCGATTGTAACACTGGATACATCATAACATATCTTGTCCTCGGAAGGGGAGTTTTGCATGAAAATTGAACACTCTGGCGACAGGAGGGCCGGACAGTGCCGGGGCTGCAAGATTTCCGGCTCGCCGCCTGAAAAATAGTCGTGTGCGGAGTGTAGGTTTCAGCCTGTCTTATGGAAAGAAGCCGTCAGGAGCCAACGCCATTGTCCGAAGATATCGGCGCGTTTATTCGCGCGCTGCGCGTCTCAAAACAGATGTCCCTGCGCAGCCTGGCGAAGTCCGCCGGGATCTCGCCGGGGACGTTAAGCCACTGGGAGTCGGGGCAGGTCGTCCCGCGCATCCCGGAACTGGATGCCGCGCTGACCGCGCTGGGCGCTTCGCCATGCCTGCGGCAGGAAGCCTACGCGCGGATCAACGCGCCGCGCGCCCTGGCACGGCTGCGGCAGGAGAAGGCGCCCGCCACAGATACGGCGGAAAGCCTGGCGGCGCTGCCCACTGCGGGCGACCTCCTGCGCGCGCTCCGGCATCGGCGCGGCTTTTCGCTGGAACAGGCCGCCGCGCTGCTGAAGCTACAGCCCAGCACCATCAGCCGGTGGGAGCGGTCGCAGACGCTCTCCTCCGCCGACACACTGGAAGCCTACTGTACGCTTCTGGGCGCGTGTCCGGCAGAGCGCCAGGCGCTTGCCGGCCTCTTTTTGCCACACGGCGGCGCGGACGCTCCCTCCTCGCTCGATGCGCTGGAACAGACGCTGGAGCGGCTGCGCCGGGAGGCCATGCGCGGCGAGTCCGCCCTGCTCGACCTGCGCTTCCTATCGCTGGAAGCGCAGTTGTGGCATCAGGCAGCGCAGAACCGGCTGGCGCAACCCCTGCTCCTCAAGACCTATATCTGGCACGCGCAGTGGCTGCTGTGGCAGGAGCGGATCGGCGAAGCGGGACGACTGGCGCAGCGCGCGCTCGATCTGGCCCCGCAGGAAGCGCGCCCGGAACGCGGCTGGTTCCGGGCCGTTCACGTCTATGCGACCTATCTTGTGACGGGTAGGAAACGCCCGCAGCCTGCGCGCGGCGTGCAGTTCGTGCAGGACTGGCTTGCCGAGGCGCGCTGGCCCGACACCGAGGCATGGATGCGCCACAATCTCGCGACCTATCTGCTGCGCGCGGGGCAGATAGAGGCGGCGCGCAGGTCTGCCGAACAGGGACATCGCGCCGCGCTCCGTTCGGAAAATCGGACGGCCATCCGTAACTCCTCCTGCGACAGCGCCGTGATCCTGCTGCAGACCGGACGCCCGGAAGCGGCCCGCGCGCTGCTTCCCACCGGAGAACAGCCCAACGTCTACCACCGCGTCTACGAAGTGCAGACCTGGACGGAGACGCTGTTCGCGCTGGGCGACCACTCGGGCGCCTATGCCGCGTTTCTGCGGACGCGCGAGATCGTGCAGACCTATGGCCTGGCGTCCCGCTATATCGCTCCCTTTACCGACCGCTTCTAACCCTGTTCAGGAGAGTATCGCCCATGAGCCGCATTGACCGTGTCGAGATTCACGCCTTCGAGTTCGAGGTCGCAAACCTCGGCCTCAGCACCGCCGGGGCGGCGGGCGTGGGGAACATGATCTATCGGGCCGGAAGCCGCCTGACCGCCCGGCGGTTCGCCGTCAAGATCGGCTGCGACGATGGGGCGCAGGGCGAGTATGTCACGCACTGGGTCGGGACGCCCTCCACGCTCGGGCAGGCGCTGATGCTGGCTCCGAACCTGGTCGGGCGCGACCCCGAACAGCGCGAGGCGATCTACGACGACCTCAAGCGCGAGGTGCGGGCCTACGACCACATGGGACACGGGCCGCTCGACATCGCGCTGTGGGACCTGGCGGGCAAGAAATACGGCGTCTCGGTGGCGAAACTGCTCGGAGCCTTTCGGGAACATCTGCCGACCTACGCCAGTACCTATCATGGGCAGAACGAACCCGGCGGCCTGGACAGCCCCCAAGCCTTCGCCGACTACGCCCGCGCCTGCAAAGAGGCCGGGTTCGTCGGCTTCAAGATTCATGGCTGGAACGATGGGAACGCCCGCCGGGAGGCGCGCAACGTGCTGGGCGTGCGGGAGGCGGTCGGCCCCGATTTCTTCCTCATGCTCGACCCCGCCTGCCAGCTTCGCACCTGGCAGGATGCGCTCTATGTCGGGCGGGCCTGCGACGAGGCCGACTACTTCTGGTACGAAGACCCCTACCGGGATACAGGCGTCTCCATCACCGGCCACCAGCGTCTCCGCGAGAAGCTCAAAACGCCGCTGCTGGTGAGCGAACACGTGCGCGGCCTAGAACAGAAGGCGAACTATCTGCTGGGAGGCGGGTGCGACATGGTACACGCCGACCCGGAATACGACATGGGCATCACCGGGGCGATGAAGATCGCGCATCTGTGCGAGGCGCTGGGGCTGGATGTGCAGATGCACGCCTGCGGCCCGGCGCATCGGGCCGTCATCGCCGCACTCCGCAACACCCACTTCTACGAGATGGCGCTGATGGGGCCGGGGATGTCCAACGTCGTGCCTCCCGTCTACACGTGCGACTACTCCGATCAGCCGGAAGATATTGGCGCGGACGGCTGCGTGCCGGTTCCGACAGGGCCGGGGCTGGGCGTCCGCTACGACTGGGAGTTCATCGCGCGGAACCGGACTCTGCTCCAGGTCTTTGAATAGCGGGCCGGAATTTCCTCTTCAGGCGGAACGGCTTCCGGTTCCGGCGGTTCTCTGCATTCTATTTGACTGAATCGCCTAAATCGCCTATAATAGCTATCATATTGCAGCTAGGGAGGAGAGAGCGATGGTGCAGGCGACCGCGACCGAGGTGAAGAACCGCTTCGGCGAGTATATGGAGAAGGCGCAGAAGGAGCCGGTCACCGTAGAGAAGACGGGGAGGCCGTATGTCGTCCTGGTCTCTCAGGAGGAGTACGCGCGGCTTGTGAGACTGGAAGACGCCTATTGGGGCCGGAAGGCCGAAGAAGCCGTCCAGGGCGGGTTTCTCGGCCCGGAGGCGACGATGGCAAAGATTCGGTCGCGCCTGGACGCAATAGAGCGCGGGGAAGAGTAGATGGCGACACTGCGCAGACTCGACATCAGCCGGGACGCCGATAAGTTTCTGGACGGCCTGGCGGGAAAGCAGTACAAGCAGATCGTTGTTAAGATTCTCGACCTGACCAAAGACCCGGAACCGCATGACAGCCAGAAATTACAGGGCTACGAAACGAAACGTCGGATAGACAGCGGCGAGTTCCGGGTCGTCTATTCTTACGACGAGGAGACCGTCTTTATCGAACTGGTGGGCAAGCGCAACGACGACGAGGTTTACCGCGATCTCAAGCGGAAAGGCTGAGACGGACAAGCAACCGCAAGGGTATCATCACATCAACGGAGGGAAGGATGCAACTCACCAAACTGGGCCGCACCGGCCTGAAAGTCAGCCGACTGTGCCTGGGTACGATGAACTTCGGCCCACAGACGAGCGAAGAAGACAGCTTCGCCATCATGGATCGCGCCCATGATCTGGGCATCAACTTCTTCGATACGGCCAACGTCTACGGCGGGAAGCGCGGCGAAGGCGTCACGGAGAAGATCATCGGACGGTGGTTCGCCAAAGGCGGCGGGCGGCGCGAGAAGACCGTTCTCGCCACGAAGGTCTACGGGGACATGGGCGACTGGCCCAACGAGAGCCGCCTCTCCGCGCTGCATATCCGCCGCGCCTGCGACGCCAGCCTGAAGCGGATGCAGACCGACTATATAGACCTCTACCAGATGCACCATGTCTGGCGGGAAGCGCCCTGGGAAGAGATATGGCAGGCGATGGAACTGCTCGTGCAGCAGGGCAAAATCCTCTATGTCGGCTCCTCCAACTTCGCGGGCTGGCATATCGTGCGGGCGAACGAGGCCGCGAGCCGCCGCAACTTCCTGGGCCTGGTCTCCGAACAGAGCCTCTACAACCTCAACGCCCGCGCCATCGAGACGGACGTGATCCCGGCGTGCGAAGCCTACGGCGTGGGCATCATCCCCTGGTCGCCGCTGGCGGGCGGGTTGCTCGGCGGCGTGCTGGAGAAAGCCGAGAAGGGACGCCGCGCCTCGGAGGGGATGCAGAAGGCCATCGAAGCGAACCGGCCCAAGCTGGAAGCCTGGGAGAACCTGTGCCGGGAGTTGGGAGAGAAACCCGCCGATGTGGCGCTGGCCTGGCTGCTGCACAACAAGGCGGTCACGGCTCCCATCATCGGGCCGCGCACGATGGAGCAGTTGGACGGTTCCCTGCGCGCCCTGGAGATCACGCTCTCGGAAGAGACGCTCAAGAAGCTGGATGAGATATTCCCCGGCCACAGGCCCGCCCCGGAGGACTACGCCTGGTAAGAAGAGGAACCCTCTCGTCTGAACTATGATTTTGGGATTACGGGATGGACTATGATTAAGACCAGACTCAATCACAGTCCATCGTGTAATCCTTCTAATCACAGTTCAGACAGAGAGGGAGGAAGCCGTTTGTGTCTGCAAAAAGCAGGGGGGCATACCGACAATCTTAAAGCGAAGGCGGGTCGCGAACGCTCTGCCATCGCCTTCATCCCCGTATCGAAATCGCAAAGATCGTCGGGAAGACTGCCATGCACAACGGGACAAAAACGCCTCGCGTCGTCGCCATCATCCAGGCGCGAATGAACTCCCAGCGCCTCCCGCGCAAAGTCATGCTCACGCTGGCGCGGCGGACGATCCTGGCCCATATCGTCGCGCGCGCGCGGGCGGCGCGGACGCTCGATGCCGTCGTCGTCGCAACGTCGGATCAGCCTGCGGATGAGGTGCTGGCGGCGGAGGCGGCCTCGCTGGGCGTACCGGTCTACTGCGGGCCGGAGGAGGACGTGCTGGCCCGCTTCGTCGGTGCGTGCGCGATGACCGGAGCGCAGGTCGGCGTGCGAATCACGGCGGATAACCCGCTGATAGACATTCCCGGCCTCGACGCGGTCGTGACGCATCATCTGCGCACCGGCGCGGTCTATACGCACAACCTCGGCGATACGGGCCTCGTGCGGTATCCGAATGGCAACGCGCTCGGCCTCGGCGTCGAAGCCTTCTCGGTGGAGGCGCTCAACTACATCCACACGCTCGACCTGAAGCCCCTGCACCGCAGCGACGTGACCCGGCTGTTCGAGGAGAACCCGGAGCGGTTTCGCTGTGAAGTGGTTCCGGGCCGTCCGGCCCTGCGCCGCCCGGACCTGCGCCTGACGCTCGATACGGTGGAAGACCTGGCCGTGTTCCGGTTCCTTTATGAGCGGCTCTACCGGCCCGGCATCCCGATAGACGCGGCGGAGGCCGTGCGGCTGCTGGACGCCGCGCCGCACATCGCGGCGCTGAACCGCAGCAACGAGTTCCCGCGCCTGCCCGAAGTCTACAAGCTACAGCCGGACGGCACGCTGCGCCGTGCGGAGACAGGAGCCTCCCTCCATGACTCTCGACAAGCGGCTGCCTTCGCTCTTTGATCTGACCGGGCGCGCCGCCGTCATCACGGGCGGCGGCGGGCGGCTCGGCTTTCAGATGGCCCGCGCGCTCTGCGAGGCGGGCGCAGGCGTCGTGCTGGCCTCGCGCGATGAGGAGAAGTGCCGACGGGCGGCGCAGCGCCTGGAAGGTCTGGGCGGAGAGGCGGTCGCGATGGCGGCAGACGTGACCGACCCGGCCTCCTGCGATCTGCTGGCGCAGAGAACGGCCGCGCGGTTCGGGCGGCTGGACATCTGGGTGAACAATGCGGCGAAAGTGGAGGGGGTCGGGGCGGCGCTGGAGGCGCAGACGCCGGAGGACTGGAAGGCGACGGTGGACGCCTGCCTGAATTCGGTCTTCTACGGCGCGCAGGCGGCGGCGGGCGTGATGCGGGCGCAGGGGCGCGGCGTTATCGTCAATATCGCTTCGATCTACGGCCTGGTCTCGCCCGACCCGCGCATCTACGGCGACTCCGGCCTCAACAGTCCCCCACAGTACGCGGCGGCCAAAGGCGGCGTCGTGCAGTTGACGCGCTATCTGGCCGTGCATCTCGCGCCGCACGGAATCCGCGTCAACGGCATCACGCCGGGCGGCTTCCTCGACGGTCAGGCCCCCGATTTTGTGGCGAACTACTGCGCGCGCACTCCCCTCGGACGCATGGGCAACGAGACCGACCTGATGGGCGCTATCGTCTATCTGGCCTCCGATGCCTCCGCCTACGTTACCGGTCACAATCTGGTCGTGGATGGCGGCTGGACGGCCTGGTAACGCAATGCCTCTCTGTTGGGCGCAGCAAGCAGCCCCCGGTCTCTGGTTTGAGGAGGGGCAGAATTCCGGCAAGGCGGCGAACGTCTGCTTAGGCGTTGTTCGGCGGCGGAGCGACGGAACCGCGCGTAATCAACTCTGTAGGGAGGAGGCGATGCTCTCCCGGCGCTGCCTCGCCCTCGATCTGGGCCAACAGCATCTCGATGGCGGTTTCGCCCAGCCGATGCAGGGGCTGATGGATCGTCGTCAAGGGAGGCTGGCTGATAGCGGCGGGAGCGACATCGTCGAAGCCTACCACCGACATCTCCTGCGGCACGCGCACCCCCGCCTCCCGCAAGGCGCACAGCACGCCGAGCGCGATCAGGTCATTGCAGCCGAAGATGGCGGTAGGGCGCAGCCAGGCCGGCTGCTGGAGAAGCAGGCGGGCGTTCTCGTAGCCGGATTCTGCGCTGTACTCGCCGGGAAAGACCAGCGTCTCGTCATAGGCGATCCCCCAGGCTGCGAGCGCCTCCCGGTATCCGCGCGTTCTCTGCGCGACGCATCGAAAGCTGCTCGCGCCCTGAAACATCGCGATCCGCCGGTGGCCCTGCTCCAGCAGATGCTGAATGAGCGCATAGGCCCCTGCCACGTTATCTATCTCGACACTCGAAGCCTCCACTTCCCCCCGGAGATCGTCTATGATGACGAAAGGCACGCCGCGCCGCGTCAGCGCAGACAGAATGTCGCACTGGGTAGGAGGCGTGAGCAGCAGCAGGCCGTCGCAGCGTCCATCGCAGTAGACAGGCAGGCTGTACTGCGCGTCCGACCAGAGATGCCCGGTGAAGATGGTCGTACTCTGTTTGCCCCGCATGGCGGCGTTCATGATGCCATCGAGAACCGGGGCATAGTAGGGATTGGAAAGCGGGGAGGCGATCTCGCGGGGCAACACGACGCCGAGCGTGTTCATGCGCCGGCCTTGCAGCCCGCGCGCGACGGCGCTGGGAAAGTAGTTGAGTTCGCGGATGGCCTGCAGGACGCGCTCGCGCGTCTCCGGGCGCACAGAGCGCGGCCCGTCATTGATGACATAGGAGACGGTGGCAGCGGAGAGGCCGCAGGCGCGGGCGACATCTTTGATGGTAGACATGGCTGGCTCAACCCGGATCGGCTTCAATGACAAACAAAATGTTGCCTCTCGGTTCTCCGTGCGTCAGGTGGAGGCGATGGCGCGCTCCGGCTCTACCTGGAAGAGATGCAGTTTGGGCAGCTTGCGACCGGGAAAGTCGGGATCGAAGACGGCGGCAGTCAGGCGTCCGCCGAAGACGGCCCCCGTGTCCAGCCCGATCTTGTTGCGCTGCACGAGCGGTCTTCCGCTCAGTTGCGGGGTATGACCGAAGACGACGATACGGCCCTCGAAATCGGCGCGGCTGGAGAGGAACGGCTCGCGTATCCACAGGCGCGGGTCCAGGCCATAGGCTTCCCCTTCAGGCCAGGTCTTGCCGGGCGGCACGAGGCCCGCATGGACGAAATGGTAGCGCCCCGCGATATACTCCATCTCGGTCGCGCGGATAAACTCCCAGTGCGCCTCCGGGATGACTTCCCACCAGCGTTCCAGGTCTATCTCCTCGTTCTCGTCCTGATAGTTGAGAAAGGTCTGCACGCCGCCGTTCTGCAGCCAGAGCAGCATCGGTTCCGGCCACAGCACCGCGCCGGGACGCGCTGCCGGTTCCGGCAGGGGGCCGTCGCGGGCGTCGAGCATCAACTGCTCGTGGTTGCCGCGCAGAAAGACGATGTGCGGATGCTCCTGTCGCAGTTCCAGCAGCGTTTCGATGACGGCGCGGGAGTTCGCGCCCCGGTCAATGTAGTCGCCGAGGAAGACGAGCGTATCCTCTTCCTGAAGCGGCTGACGGCGCAGCGTGTCCAGCAGAGCGCAAAGCATGGCGTGCTGCCCGTGTATATCTCCTATGGCATAGATCAAAGCGCGCGTTTCCCTTACTCGAAGATGTCGCCTACCCCAAAACCCAGTTCCGGCAAGACCGCAGAGCGCACCGTCTCACCCTGACCGTAGAGACCAAGTCGTTCATAGCTTCCGGCCTTCCGCTGCAGAACTTCGATGGTCTCCTCTTCCGGGCGGGCCAGCCAGACTTCCGGCACGCCGATCTCGGCATAATCTGCCAGTTTCCCCGGCCAGGTTTTGCGTTCCTCTTCCGGCGAGAGAATCTCCACCGCGATATCCGGCGCGATCTCGATCTGCGGCATCTGCTTCAGTTCTTTGCGCCCGCGAACTCCTGTGCGCGCCGTACTCAAAAACACGATGTCCGGCTGGCGGGTCTGTAGTTTCGGCCTCTTGCGGATGATGATATCTACCGGAGCGGGCAAGACAACTCCTAGCTTCCGAGAGCGAACAAATTCCAATAGCAGAAGGAGCAGTTCGGATAGAATCCACTGATGATCGCTGATCGGCGCAGGGGACATCACCATCTCTCCGTCTAGGATTTCGTAACGTCGCTTAATCTCTGGAAGGCGCAGGTACTCTTCATAGGTCAGTTCCTTGCGCGCAGCCTGCGATGTGGTCATAGGGGCAGCCATGTCTCTCACCTCCTCCCGGCTCGATTCTTACGCGGCGGCGCGGCGGCTCTCTCGAACCTGGCGCATCCGTTCCTGCCACGCAACCTCTTCCGCACCATAGAAGCCGTCGTGCAGCGTCGCCCGGCGCGCGTAAGGCACGTAGCTGCCGATGTGCCAGGCGGAGGCGCGATAGAACGCGACATCGCCCGCGCGGAGGACGATCTGCGTCGCGCCGGGCATCCGCCGGGCATACTCCGTGCAGGCCATCTCCCGCTCCTCTGGCGTCATCGTATCGGTCAGCGCCGGGCCGGGCGCAGGAACGGCTCCGAACGCGGCGGCTTCCTCCGGCGTATCCGGGCGGTCGTGGCTGCCCGGCACGACCCAGAACGAGTGATCGTCGTAAAGCGCGCCGTTGAGCTGGTTGAAGAGGCGGGGATTGCGCGCGGCCTCATAGAACTCTTCCATATCCAGCCCTTCGACATGATGGCCCCAGTCGCGATGCCAGTTCGTACACCAAGCTTTCTCCGCCGGTTCGAGCAGGATGCCCATGTTTTGCGAAGGGGCATGGCCCGGCCCCAGTATCTTCGCGACCGCTTCTCGCAGCGCCGGCAGAGCGAGGAAATCGCGGAACGGCTGCGGGTCGAGCTGGTCGTAGGCATAGACCGGCTGCAAACGCTGCGCCTGCGGGCCGTTTTTCTGGCGGGCGAGGACGCGCGCCTTGTCCGCCTCGCGCCGCAGATCGGCCAGCAGCGGGGCCGGAATCAGCCCGCGCAGGACGGTGAGACCGATGGAAAAGTACTCCTCGCGGTTCTGCTCGGTGTATCGGAAAGCCATGCTATCTACCTTTCTCGTCCGCAAGGGAGCGGCGAAGGAAACGGAGAACGTCTACAGGTCGCACACGTAGCGGTTGCGCTCGTCCACCAGAATGACGCGCGGCTGTATCGGTTCGTCGGTCAGGCAAAAGGAGGCGATGATCAGCTTGTGACCCACCTCCACGCGATGGGCCGCCGCGCCGTTCACGATGATGTCGCCGGAACCGGGCGTCCCCTCGATGACATAGGTCTCGAATCGCTGCCCGTTGTCCACGTTCCAGACATGCACGAGTTCGCCGGGAACCAGGCCCACGCGCTCGACCAGATCGCGATCAATGGTGATGCTGCCGACATAGTTGACGTCCGCTGCGGTGACAGTGGCGCGATGAATCTTGCTTTTCAACAGTGTCAAAAGACGCATAGTAGGGCTATTTTACCTTATCCGCTTCGGTTTGTCAGCAGTGTGTCGTACCGGAGAGCGGCAGGCGGTCACGCCATCGTCCCGAAAAAAACCTTCGCAAAGAAGCATCTCCAGGCCCGGGTGTCGCCGGAGAAGTTCGGATGCAAACAGGCGATACTCAGTGGCAGGATGAAGGCAAGCGGAGGCTGCTTCCATGCGGCGGTTGACAAGAGCCGCCGGGCAGGATACAATCGGGGAGTTCGTCTCTGCCTATACCTTCCACGCTCTGAAAGGAATCATCCATGCGCCTGTGTCTCGATGCTGCTGCCTGCCTTGTCCTCGTTCTGCCCCTTGCGGCTCTGGCGGCTCCCGACCCGCCCGCCACTTATGTTCTCTCCACCTATCCGCAGCGTATGTCCGACCGCTATACGACCCGCGACGGCCTGCCTGGAAAGCGCGTCACGCATGTCAAAATGGACGGCAGGGCGGTAGTCGTGGAGACGGAGACGGGGCAGGCGACGTTCCTTGAGGGCCAGTGGAAGCCGCAGGAGCCGAACCGGCAGGTCTCCTTTGCGCTGCCGCCGGTAGAGGCCGGCAAGCTGCCTGCGGGTGTCAGGGTGCTGGATGCGCTGCGGACGCGAGAGAAAGGAACCTGGGTCGTCACAGATCGCGGCGTGTTTCGCTCCGAGGGCGAGACGTTCGTTCCCTTCCCCACGCCGACCGCCTATAAAATACATCAGCTTCCGGTCAATGTAGACGCGGCATTCTCGTGCGTCGCGGAAGACACGAGCGGGCATCTCTGGTTCGGCACGAACTTCGGGGTCTATGCGACAGACGGCGCGAACTGGTGGAACCCGATGGATCGGCGCAACGGGCTGCCCTATGAGGACGTGACCTGCCTGGCGTTCGGGCCAAACTCCGAGTTGTGGGTC